>NZ_JBITPF010000021.1:0-176942 GCF_050468025.1 Neobacillus sp. NRS-1170
CGTTACCCAATTCGCTCTTGTCCGAGATTTCGGGCACGTAGACGGATTCTACGTGACCCAATTCGCTCTTGCACTGAGATTTCGGGCACGTATAGCGGCTCCTTTTAAAAAAAGTATTTCGAAAAGCTTGCTTGCATACAAAAAAACACCAAGCCCCGCATTAAGCAGGACTTGGTGGTTACTCGCCAATAATTTTATTCCCGGCAGCTTTCAAAAGGCGGTTCATGATTGCATGACCCACACCTTCATTCGGAAACATCTCACTAAAAATAATATCAACCTTCAATTGATTAAAGCGGCGAAGCGTATCATATAGAGCTGCCGCAACCGTCTCCAGCTCGGCCCGATGCCCGCAGGCAAGCACCACATCCGCTTTAAATTGATCCACGTACTCCTCCGTCGTCAGCACTCCGACTGCAAGCCCTTCCTTCTCCTTTTCATCCACTAAACGCTGTAGAAAATCTCTGGTGCCTGACACCAAATAAAGCGGAGCATTCGGGGCATAATGCTTGTATTTCATTCCCGGCGATTTTGGCTTCGAGGCCTCATCCGTCAAGGCCGGGTCGACCCGAACCTCGCCAATTACAGCCTCAAGCTGCTCCTTGGTCACTCCGCCCGGACGCAAAATAACCGGTACGCCCTCCGTGCAGTCCACCACTGTTGACTCAACGCCAACACCTGTCGTTCCGCCATCAACTACTCCAGCAATCTTTCCATTTAAATCATCAAGCACATGCTCCGCACTCGTCGGACTCGGCTTGCCCGAACTGTTCGCACTCGGCGCCGCAATCGGCAGCCCACATGACCTCAATAGAGCCAACGCCACTGGATGATCCGGCATCCTTACTGCCACGGTCGAAAGTCCGGCTGTTGCTTTTTCCGACAGAACGCCTTCCATCTTATTAAAAATAATCGTCAGCGGCCCCGGCCAAAACGCATCTATTAACACTTCCGCTGTCCGCGGCACCTCACTCACAAATCTACTAAGCTGCTCTTTGTCGGCAATGTGAATAATTAACGGATTATCCCCAGGCCTGCCCTTGGCAGCAAAAATTTTCTCCACCGCCTCGTCACTTTCAGCATTGCCGCCCAGGCCATAAACAGTCTCTGTCGGCAGGCCCACCACTTCATTTTCCCGTAAAAAATTCGCTGCATCCACAATTTGTGGATTACTTTCTAAATTATCCACATTTTTATCCACTATCCAGACCTTTGTGTTCATAGTTATCCACCTTTATCAGAAACGAGTCTTTTATCGAAATTTGACGAAAAACGGCGATTAGACTCATATTTTTCACTTAGTACGTTTGAAAGTATAAAAGAAGGCGGGGATAAATACAAGTTTTATCCACAAATTGTGCATAAGTTTCTGGAAATAGTGGATAACTTTGTGGATATATCCACAGTTATAAAGAAAATTTTAAAAATAACGAGTTATCCACATTCAAAACGTGTCGAATATGTTTTGATCCATAAAACTGCTCCGGCAAATCGCCCCGCCCGATTTTCTGAAAGCCCATTAATTCAAAAAACGGAAGGGCCGTTCCTTTATTTGTTGCCAAAAATAAACTTCGCATTCCTTTTTCTTTCGCTAATTGCACCATTTGATCGAAAAGGACGAAAATTTCCTTTTCAGCTTGTCCAGGCGTAACAACAAGCGAGCGCAGCAGCCCGAAATCCGTGTAAGCCTCCATGCCAAGCGTTCCCCTAAGCGTACCTTCCTCATCTTCTAGCAGCAAAAAGCAGCCAATCGATTCCTCATTCACTCCATCCGTCCCAAGATTGGCCCGCTCCAAAAACTCTCTTAAATTGCCGAGATCCTCTTTACCCGCCTTGCGAATTAATGATTCCATCTCATCCACCTCTTCTTTTTTCATTTCTACTCTATGAATATTAAAAAGATAGATAAAATAGAACCGGCAAATCTATTAAAAAAACCAGCTCCGCTGAAAGGAACTGGTTTAATCAAATAACTTTTCCCACATCTCGACCACGAAAAACTTCACTTTAACCGGCTGTTCGTCCTCTGCAGTATAAACTGGTTTTTTCTCTTGCTTAACCGTTTCTTTTTCCTGTACAGGCTCTTCTACTAAATTTTCTTGTACAGGCTCATCTGCTAAAAGCTGCTCTTGTTTCGCTAACGTATAGTCTTCCACTACAGTTGGCGATTTTTCAACCGTCTCTTTTTTAACTGGTGCTTTCGGCTGCTTCACCACCGCTTTTGTTGATTCTTTCGTCTGCTTTACAACTGATTTTGCCTTAACTTGCGGTTCGGCTTCTACGTTAACCGGCTCTTCCTTGACTGTTTGTGCTTCCACTCGTTCCTTTTCATCAAAGCCTTTGCTTACGGCTATCCCATTTGAAAAATCCAGAAAGCATAACGGCGGGTACAGCACGCACCACCAATTGGCCCCTTCGCCTTTACCCAATGTAATCAAAATCGCTTGGTATTCTCCTGCTGGATATAAAAACTGGCCATAAAGCTTTGTCGGAAACTGAACCTTGCCAAATTCTACTTTCACCGACTGATCGGAATTTTGCTCACGCACCACTTGTTCCGCAATCGCTTGAATCTCCGGCAGCTTCGCATTAATCACCGCTCTTGCTTTTTCCATCGACGTTAAATCCTGCACCCATAAAGTAATCTGGGCATTGACCGCGTCGCGGACCTTCCGCTTAATCGCCTGGTCCTTTTCAAAATCACTATTCGCTAGAATTCGGAGGCGGATCGCTTCCCCTGGAATCACAATTGATTCCTTCTGTGCCGCTTCCGTTTTTGGCATATATAAACTCAACATTGTTCCCAATGATAATACCACTAAGTAAGCCCAAACCACTACTTTGCTTCTCACTCTCAGCACCGTCCCTTCGATATCCTCATTGTGGACAGAAACCAAGAATCTTAAACTAGTAAATTTTAATATTTTTACCCGAACATCTAATATTACACCTCCCTTAACTGCTTTTTTTCCGGGCCGATGGGCTTTATGAACCTCTCTTATCGACCGACGCTCCCTTTTTTCCAAGTCCGCGGGCTTTATGAACCTCTCTTATCTACCGACGCTCCCTTTTTTCCTGGCTCACAGGCTTTATGAATCTCCCTTATCGACCGACACACCCTTTTTTCCAGGCTCACGGGCTTTATGAAACCCTCTTATCTACCGACGCTCCCTTTTTTCCTGGCTCACGGGTTTTATGAAACCCACACCTATAAAAAAAGCCCCGGGAGATCACTTCCCGAAGCCAATTTCCGCAAACACCATCCGGTCCTTGCCGTTTATATCATTCACAATTTCAACCTTAACTTCCTCAAATGCTTTTTGAAAAAGCTCCGCTACCGCTTCGCCCTGACCGGCCCCAATTTCGAAACATACCAGCGCACGCGAAGTTAGCACCTGTGGAAGCTCCACCATAAAGCGGCGGTAAAAATCAAGTCCGTCCTCGCCCGCAAACAAAGCGCGATGCGGTTCATGCTCAGTGACCACTTCAGACATCGTTACGATATCCCCTGTCGGAATATACGGAGGATTCGAAATAACCACATCAAACCCGCCGCCCATAAACGGCTTTAACAAGTCACCCTGGATAAATTCAACGTCGGCATCAAGCCGGCTGGCGTTTTCCCGCGCCACTTTTAAGGATTCCTCTGCAATATCAGAAGCAAAGACCTTTAATGATGGCTGTTCCAGCTTCAGGCTGATGGCAATCGCGCCGCTTCCAGTCCCGATATCCACTACCTTGTTTAGACCCAGCATGTTTATTCTCTTGAGCGTTTCATAAACAAGCTCCTCTGTTTCCGGCCTTGGAATCAGCACCTCTTCATTCACTAGGAATGTCCGCCCGTAAAACTCCTCAGAGCCGATCATATACTGAATCGGCACACCGCGGACATGCTCGTGAACAGCATCCTCGAAACGTGACAACACAGACGGATCTAAATCATCGCGCATATTGGCAAACAGCTGCGACCGCGACATACCGGTAAAATGCCGAAGCAATAGCTCGCCCGCATTCTCGTCCCGATTTGCTTTTTTTAAAAAAGAAGAAGCCCAATTAAGAGCTTCGAAAACTTTTTTACTCATTTGCAGCCTCTTCCAGTCTTTTCGCTTGATCTTCCATAATCAAGGCATCGATGACTTCATCCAGCTTGCCTTCTAATATTTGGTCCAGCTTTTGGATTGTTAAACCAATACGATGATCCGTCACGCGATTCTGCGGGAAGTTGTAAGTACGAATCCGCTCGGAACGGTCGCCGGTACCAACCGCCGATTTACGCACTTGGTCGTATTCCGCCTGTGCTTCTTGCTGGAACTTATCATAGACGCGCGCACGCAATACTTTCATCGCTTTGTCTTTGTTTTTATGCTGTGATTTTTCGTCCTGACATGATACCACGATTCCTGTTGGAATGTGGGTTAAACGAACGGCTGACATCGTTGTATTAACGGACTGTCCGCCGGCACCACTGGAGGCAAACGTATCAAAACGGATATCCTTATCGTGGATTTCGATTTCTACTTCTTCCGCCTCTGGCAAACAAACAACCGTTGCCGTCGAAGTATGAATCCGTCCGCCTGATTCGGTTTCCGGTACACGCTGTACACGGTGGGCGCCATTTTCAAATTTCAATTTGGAGTAAGCGCCGGCACCATTGATCATAAAGCTGATTTCTTTATAGCCGCCAAGGCCTGTCGGATTGGCATCAATCAAATCTGTCTTCCAGCCCTGCGCTTCGGCATAGCGGCTGTACATCCGGTAAAGTGAACCAGCAAACAATGCCGCCTCTTCCCCGCCGGCCGCCCCGCGAATCTCAAAGATAACGTTTTTGTCATCGTTCGGGTCCTTTGGAATCAGAAGAATCTTCATGCGGGCTTCTAATTCTCCAATTTGCGTTTCCAGCTCGTTTACTTCTTCCTTCACCATTTCACGCATCTCGGCATCGAGCTTATCCTCAAGCATTGCCTTGGCGTCAGCCAGCTGTTCGCGAGCCTCTTTATATTGGCGGTACGTTTGCACAGTTTCTTGTATGTCAGATTGTTCTTTTGAATATTCACGTAGTTTTTTTGAATCATTAATGATTTCCGGATCGCTTAAAAGTTCATTTAATCTTTCATAGCGATCTTCAACGGATTGAAGACGATCAAACAAGTTATTCACCTCGAGTTTTAGTCCATAACATTCTAATTATAGTATAGGCATTAACCTCCGTCAAAACCAAATTTTGATATAAAAAAACATGCCCTGGTGACAGAGCATGTTATCTACGGTCTTCCTTTACTCGAACTTCGATATTATAACGCGGCAGGGCCTGTACTAGTTTGCGGTGGAGGCGTGCTTCGGCATCAATTCTTTCCTTGTCGGAGAGCATGCCCTTTTTATAAACAGACACCCACATCCGGTCGCCATTCATCCAAACGGAGTCGATTGCAAACTCGTCTGTTGCCGCAACGACCTTTTTCGCCTTGTCGACATCGCTGCCCTGATTTTCACCGTCATATTCTCCTCGATCTCCCGACCTATTCAGATTAAGGAAGTTAGGATTTTGATCTGCAATATCATTTTCCACAACGTCCCGCTCGACCCCATTATTACGGTTGGACATAAAATTAGGCGTTGAGCGGTCTTTCCGCAAATCATATGCTGTATCTTTTTCGTCAGCTGCGCGATTGCTTTGACAACCAGTTACCATTAACAACATGATAAACGAGAGAAACATCCACTTTTTCCGCATAAAACACCTCCCATTACTATCATGCCCGGCAGCTTGCAGAACTGAACGAGAGAATTCTTTCCAAGCCCACAAAAAAACTGCCCAGGAATCACTTCCTAGACAGTTATGTATTAAACATCAAACTTCCTGCTCAACCGCCCCGCGGTACGATGCTGTTTTTGGCACTTCATGGTGGTGACGGCAACGGGGCTCGTACGCTTCGGACGCGCCAACCATGATGACCGGGTCATGATACGAGGCAGGCCGTCCATCAATCAGACGCTGCGTCCGGCTCGATGGTGAACCGCATACCGTACAAACCGCCTGCAGCTTTGTCACCGTCTCGGCAATCGCCATCAACGCCGGCATCTGTCCAAACGGCTCGCCGCGGAAATCCATATCAAGACCGGCGCACACAACGCGATGACCGCTGTCAGCCAGCTGCTGCACAACCCGCAGGATGCCCTCATCAAAAAACTGCACTTCATCAATTGCGATAATATCCATATCAGCTTCGACATGATGCAGAATCTCAATCGAATGGGAAATTGGCTTCGCATTAAAAGAAGAACCATTATGGGAAACGACAGACTGTTCACTGTAGCGATTATCAATCTTCGGCTTAAAAACAGCTATTTTTTGTTTGGCGAATTGAGCCCGCCTTACACGACGAATCAATTCCTCCGACTTTCCAGAAAACATACTGCCACAGATAACCTCAACCCATCCGCTTTGCTTCATTAAATACATAAACGGCGTCTCCTTCCTCTAAACGAACCATGATACACGATCATATTTATAGTAAAAAAGTCATTAAAGTCAAATAAAAAAACAGGCAAGTAAGTTTTCCCACTCGCCTGTTGTCTTTGCAAAAATTATTGATTCTTAAGGCCGTATTTTTTGTTGAAACGGTCAACACGTCCGCCAGCTTCAGCGAATTTTTGGCGACCAGTATAGAATGGATGACATTCTGAACAAGTTTCAACGCGAATTTCTTTTTTAACAGAACCAGTTTCAAATGTATTACCACATGCACATGTCACCGTTACTGTTTTATAATTTGGATGAATTCCTGCTTTCATTCTTTTCATCTCCTTCCGCCCTGAATCTTTCGAAACAGAGTTATATAAATGCCTGTCTTAAAAACAAGCATCAAATACTTAAAACACACTGCACCCATTATAACAAGGGTAACCTACTTTTGCAAGTTGGGATTTTTTTGAAAAGGACTTCAATATTTTTGAAAAAGGAACTTTGGCCTGTGACTAAACTAGGCCGGCCCCTCTATTCCGTCTAGGAACGACGTGACTTTAGTTCCTCGTTCAGCTGTGCAAAGAACTCTTCGTTTGACTTCGTCTGTCTTAATTTTTTCAAGAAGCGTTCTGCAAAATCCGGAGAATCGGACATCGATTTGCGAATCGCCCATAATTTATCAAGATGATCCTTTGGAATAAGCAATTCTTCCTTACGCGTTCCTGAACGTCGGATATCAAGCGCAGGGAAGACACGGCGCTCAGCAAGACTGCGGTCAAGATGCAGCTCCATATTGCCTGTCCCTTTAAATTCTTCATAAATGACATCATCCATACGTGAACCGGTATCAACAAGTGCCGTAGCAAGAATTGTCAAGCTGCCGCCCTCTTCAATATTACGGGCTGCCCCGAAGAAACGCTTCGGACGGTGGAACGCTGCCGGGTCAATACCACCAGAAAGCGTACGTCCGCTCGGCGGAATAACAAGGTTGTAAGCACGCGCCAGACGCGTAATACTGTCCATCAAAATGACAACATCACGTTTATGCTCGACTAAACGCATCGCACGGTCCAGCACAAGCTCAGCGACTTTAATATGGTTTTCCGGTACTTCATCAAACGTTGAGCTGACAACATCACCCGCAACAGAACGCTCAATATCCGTTACCTCTTCTGGACGCTCGTCGATAAGAAGCACAATCAATTCAACATCTGGATGATTCGTCGTAATGCTATTGGCGATTTCTTTTAACAGCATCGTTTTACCTGCTTTAGGAGGAGCGACAATCAAACCACGCTGCCCAAAACCAACCGGCGCAACCAAATCCATAATTCTGGTTGAAAGATGCTTTGGTGTTGTTTCCAGCTTCATTTGACGATTTGGATATAACGGCGTTAACGCTGGAAAGTAGACGCGTTCTTTTGCGGATTCAGGATCTTCTCCATTAACCGCTTCTACATGCAGTAAACCATAGTAACGTTCATTTTCCTTAGGCGGACGAACTTTACCGGAAACCTTGTCCCCGTTGCGCAGATCGAAACGGCGGATTTGCGAGGCGGAAATATAAATATCCTCAGAGCTTGGCGAATAGTTAATCGGTCGTAAGAAACCAAAGCCTTCTGACTGAATGATTTCCAGGACGCCTTCCATGAAGAAATAACCCTGCTGCTCGGCACGGGATTTTAAAATCGCAAAAATTAATTCTTTTTTTGTTAATTTGCTGTAATAGGTCACTTTATATTCGCGCGCAAGCTCATAAAGCTCCTTCAGCTTCATGTTTTCTAAACTTGAAATTGTTAAGTCCATTTGTACACCACACTTTTAAATTTTCCCTTCGAATCCGCTCTTTCTTTTTGTAAAAGATGGTCAATAGGTAATTAAGAAATTAGAGGAAATGAAATAGAAGTAGAATTGAAATGAATAGATTTGCAGAAAAATATGCAAGATAAAAAACAATATCTATTTTACCCCCTGAGCAAAAAAATAATCAACTAGATTTACTTCGATCTAATGTTGGAAATTTTTTCTGAAAGGAATCCCTCTTGGAGATATTGGAGTTGGGAGACCAGCCGCTGGCTGGTCTCCCCTTTTTCTATTAATGATGTTCAGCTGCAGCGCCTAGGGGATCGGGGTCATAAGCCAATCCGTCAAGGCGCTTCCGCATTTCTAATTATTTAATTACTAAATTCGGTTTTTTATTCAAGCTGTGACGGCCTTCAATGAAGCGGACCGTGCCAGATTTAGCTCGCATGACAATCGAGTGTGTCGAGGCATGTGATCCTTTGAATTGAACGCCGCGCAATAATTCGCCGTCGGTTACACCTGTTGCGGTAAAAATAGCGTCGTCGCCCTTTACGAGATCCTCCATACGGAGAACACGGTTTACATCTAAGCCCATTTTAATGCAGCGCTCAAGCTCGGCATCATTTTGCGGAAGAAGTTTCCCCATGATTTCGCCGCCGAGACATTTCAGCGCTACCGCCGAAATAACTCCCTCTGGTGCACCGCCGGAACCAAATAGAATATCGACACCGGTATCGTCAAAAGCAGTATTGATGGCGCCTGCGACGTCGCCATCGTTAATCAGTTTAATCCGTGCGCCTGCTTCACGAAGCTGAGCGATGATATGCTCATGGCGCGGACGATTCAATACGGTTGCCACGACATCCTGGATATCTTTGTTTTTCGCTTTGGCCACGGCTTTCAGGTTGTCCAAAACAGAAGCATTGATATCTATTAAGCCAACGGCTTCAGGGCCAACGGCGATTTTTTCCATATACATATCTGGAGCATGAAGAAGGTTTCCGTGATCCGCTACCGCTAGAACAGCCAAAGCATTCCAGCCGCCGGACGCTAAAATATTGGTGCCTTCAAGCGGGTCAACGGCGACATCCACGCGCGGTCCATAGCCTGTTCCGAGCTTTTCGCCGATGTAAAGCATTGGTGCTTCATCCATTTCCCCTTCACCAATCACAACGGTACCTTTCATTGGAACGGTGTCGAATACATCGCGCATTGCGGATGTAGCAGCACCGTCGGCTTCATCCTTTTTCCCGCGGCCCATCCAGCGTGCAGAGGCCAGTGCCGCTCCTTCTGTGACGCGGACAAGCTCCATCGTTAAGCTTCTTTCCATGAATTCCATCCCCCGTATTCATTTATATAACTTCGATTACTGTCCAGCTGCAGCGCCTAGGGGATCTTTGGTCTAAGCCACTCCGTCGAGAAGGTTAAAAAGCTGCCTTCACGCCGGCTCGTCCTATGCTTGTCGCCCCTGAGCAAGGCGCTTCCGCTTTTCTAAGTATTTTTTAACTGTTCGACTTCTTCTTTCGTTAAAGCTTCACGCCATACCGTCGCACCGAGGCCATTCAATTTTTCAACAAGATTGCTGTAGCCGCGGTCGATGTGTTCAAGGCCTGTTACTTCGGTAATCCCTTCTGCCATGAGGCCGGCGATAAATAGAGCTGCTCCAGCACGGAGATCACTCGCCTTCACTTTTGCCCCTTGTAGCTGGACAGGCCCATTAATGATCGCCGAACGGCCTTCTACTTTAATATTGGCGTTCATTCTTCTTAGTTCATCGATATGTTTAAAGCGTGCGCCATAAATTGTATCGGTGACGACACTTGAACCGGTTGCCTTTGTCAACAGCGTTGTAAATGGCTGCTGCAGGTCGGTTGGAAAGCCAGGATACACAAGCGTTTTGATATCAACGGCCTTCAATTTCGCAACTCCGCCGTCGACAAACACCTGGTCGTC
This sequence comes from Neobacillus sp. NRS-1170, assembly GCF_050468025.1. Taxonomy (NCBI): domain Bacteria; kingdom Bacillati; phylum Bacillota; class Bacilli; order Caryophanales; family Bacillaceae; genus Neobacillus; species Neobacillus sp. NRS-1170. The sequence goes on from NZ_JBITPF010000021.1 coordinate 10,220, forward strand.
GCCTGATTCAATATAGACGCCCATTTCGCGCAGCTTGGCAATTAATGATTCTAAGTGCTGCGGGATGACATTGTCGATGAGGACCCCTTCCCCAACGGCAGCTCCTAAAATCATATAGGTACCTGCTTCAATCCGGTCAGGAATAATCGTATGACGGCAGCCGTGCAGCGTCTCCACGCCATCAATCCGGATCACATCCGTTCCTGCCCCTTTAATTTTCGCGCCCATATTCGTTAAAAGTGTAGCGACATCAATAATTTCCGGTTCTTTCGCCGCATTTTCAATGATTGTCCGTCCTTTTGCCCGAACGGCAGCAAGCATAATATTGATGGTCGCACCTACACTGACGACATCGAGATAAATCCGTGCGCCGCGAAGTTCGTCCGCACGCAAATAAATCGCCCCTTGTTCGTTAGTGATTTGCGCGCCAAGTGCTTCGAAGCCTTTAATATGCTGATCAATCGGTCTTGGCCCTAAATGGCAGCCACCTGGTAAACCAATGACGGCTTTTTTAAAGCGGCCGAGCATCGCCCCCATTAAATAATAGGACGCGCGCAGTTTTTTTACTTTTCCGTTTGGCAGCGGCATAGAAATCATCGTCGATGGGTCAACCGTCATTTCATCGTTCGTTATTTCAACCTTGCCGCCGATTTCTTCGAGCAAATCCTTTAAGATTTCCACGTCCGAAATCTCCGGCAGTCCTTCGATTGTCACTGGTGATTCTGCTAAAATGGTAGCGGGAATTAAGGCAACGGCACTATTTTTGGCTCCGCTGATGCGAACCGTTCCCTTCAGCGGATATCCGCCTGCAATTTTAAGTTTTTCCATTTTCGACTCCCTTCTAAGCCATGCCTTATTCCGAATGCGCTTACAGCCGTTTGTAAAAAAACGCCTTGATGATGACGCAAGGCTTTAGGTATATTTTTCCAACATAAAAAGTCAAATTCCGACAGTTTGTCTATCTTATAGTTTACACTAAAATTTTATTTTCATGTATCCATATTAAAAAAATTTGTACGAAAATGGAAAAACTGCAGATTAGTTAAGCGTTGTTGCGGGCATTCCAGTCTTTTAAGAAGCCTTCAATCCCTTTATCTGTTAATGGATGATGGAATAAGCCAATTAGAACTTTGTAAGGAATTGTCGCAATATCTGCGCCTCTTAATGCTGCTTCTGTTACATGGATTGGGTTGCGGATGGAGGCAGCAATGATTTGGGATTCGATGCCATGAACAGCAAAGATTTCGGAAATTTGTGAAATAAGCTCTAAACCATTTTGGCCGATATCATCCAGTCTGCCGAGGAACGGAGAAACATAGGTAGCACCAGCTCTTGCAGCAAGTAATGCTTGGTTTGCATTAAAAATCAATGTAACGTTAGTGGTGATTCCCTTTTTTGAAAAATGATTACATGCTTTTAAACCATCTGGAGTCATTGGAACTTTAATCGTAATATTTGGGGCAATCGCAGCCAGTTCCTCTCCTTCTCTAATCATGCCTTCAGCATCAAGAGCGATAACTTCCGCACTCACTGAACCAGGAACAAGCGCCGCAATTTCTTTAATACGGTCATGGAAAGAAACGCCTTTTTCTCTTGCAACTAGTGATGGATTCGTTGTTACACCTGCTAATAAGCCTAACTCATGTACTTCACGGATTTCCTCTAAATTCGCTGTATCGATAAAAAATCTCATGTCTTTCCCTCCAAATTTCGACTAAATTTTCAATTTACGATGAACACACTGAAACCGCCCTTTAGATAAGAGCGGTTTTCATTTTATCACATTTGAGGCAAACTACAAAAACGGCCAAAGATGGCGTTCTTGTATTACGCTCTGCCTGAAGAACCGAATTCGCGCATTTTGCCAGTAACGGTTTCTTTAATGGCATCGCGAGCTGGGCCTAAGTATTTACGTGGATCATATTCATTTGGTTTTGCAGCTAATACTTCACGAACCACTTTCGCAGATGCGATTTGGTTTTCAGTATTAACATTGATTTTCGCTGTTCCTAAAGAAATTGACTTTTGGATATCAGCTGTTGGGATTCCAGTTCCTCCGTGAAGAACAAGCGGAAGACCAGTAGCTTGACCGATTTCTTCCATTTCCTTGTAACCAAGCTTTGGTTCACCTTTGTATGGACCGTGTACGGAACCTAGTGCTGGTGCAAGGCAGTCGATGCCTGTACGCGTCACTAGCGCTTTACACTCTTCAGGATCTGCATAGATAACGCCGTCAGCAACCACATCGTCCTCTTGGCCGCCAACTGTTCCTAATTCTGCTTCAACGGAAACACCTTTTGAATGAGCGTATTCTACTACTTTTGTAGTCGTAGCGACATTCTCTTCAAATGGGTGGTGGGAAGCATCAATCATAACAGATGTGAAGCCTGCATCAATCGCTTCTTTACATTTTTCAAAGCTTGAACCGTGGTCAAGGTGAATCGCAACCGGAACCGTAACGTTCAAATCTTCTAGTAAGCCCTCTACCATTTTAACAACGGTTTTGAAGCCGGACATATAACGGGCAGCCCCTTCAGACACACCAAGAATAACCGGTGATTTTTCTGCTTCGGCAGCTTGAAGAATCGCTTGGGTAAACTCTAAGTTATTAAGGTTAAATTGCCCAACCGCGTAGCCTTCCGCCTTTGCTTTGTTAAGCATCTCTGTCATGGAAACTAAAGGCATTTCTATTCCTCCTTAAATTGGGTCGATATCTTTTCATATAAATGTTTTCCCTAAATGAATTGAATATGTATTTATCTGAAAAGATAGCAACCGGTCAAAGTTCATATGTATCATATCAGAATAAAAGTAGAAATGCCATTAATCTAACAGTGTTTTTAAAAGTGTCATAATGAAAGCGTAGACATTTCCCTATTTCCACCGTTTGTATGAAAAAAAGGCAATTTCGCTGCCTTTTTGTCTTTTTCAATCTAGTTATTTTTTTAAAAAAATGACTTTAGTTTGCCTTTTGCGGAATGTGCTTTCGTACTGCAGCACGGATATCGTCAATATCAAATGGTTTAGCAAAATGAGTGATGGCACCAAGGTCTTTTGCTTCTTGAATCATATCCAATTCTCCGTAGGCGGTCATAATGATCACTCGGATGTCTGGGTCGATGACTTTCATTCGCTTCAAGATTTCGATTCCGTCCATTCCCGGGATTTTCATATCCAACAGGACTAGATCAGGGTCGTGCTTTGTTACAATATCAAGCGCCTGAACTCCGTTGGCCGCCTGAAATGTTTGATACCCTTCTTTTTGGAACACCTCATTTAGCAAAATGCGAATACCAAATTGATCGTCAACGATTAAAATTTTCTCTTTCATACTTCCACCTCTTCCCGATTTGATAGATTCTCAATTTTTAGTAAATTCCACCTAAACACTCACTTGTTATAGTTCAACATTTTAAGGCAAAATTCCTGCAAAAATTTTGCCTAGAATAATGTTATTTTGTGGAATTTTTAAAAAAAGTCTATAATAGGGGTGCGATAAGGAGGATTATCATGTTAAAAATGTTTACTACTCAATTAACTGGGTTATTTAAGAGACTTGAGGAAAAAGAAGAATTTGCGTTTGAAGATGGCGCCCGCCTGCTCGCACAGGGGCAGTCCATTTTTATTTTTGGCACGAAAGAAATGAAAGCTGTTGAGTTCGAGGCATTAGAGGGTGAGGAGCCGCTTAAGGGGGCAAAAAACTTAACAAGTGTGGAGGAGGTTAGTGATGCCGATCGGGTGCTGATTTTCACGAGGCGGTCCGATGATGAGGCCGCTGTGGGGCTCGCTGGTCAGCTTCAGGAAAAAGGCATCCCTTTTGTTGCGGTATCGACAGTCTTTGATGGGGGCGGTTTGGCTGAATTAGCCGATGTTCATCTTGATTTGCGGCTGACAAAGGGACTTCTTCCGGATGATGTTGGCAATCGGTATGGATATCCTTCGGCGATGGCCGCTTTGTTCGTGTATCATGGCTTAAAATTCACGATTGATGAGATTTTGGCGGAGTATGAGGAGTAAAATCGGCCTTGATTTGGGGCCGTTTTTTTGTTTTGTCTATTTTTGGGGCGGGTTTGTCTATTTTTTTCAGTGGTTTGTCTAATTTCGAGGCAGGTTTGTCTATTTTTTTCGGTGGTTTGTCTTTTTTTCGTAGGGTTTGTCTTTCTAGACATTTTTTCCCAAAAATAAGACCAGCCCCCACTCGGAGAACTGGTCCATAAAATCCTATTTTTGAATTGTTGCTTTAATAAAGTCACGGAACAACGGCTGTGGACGGGTTGGTCTAGAGACGAATTCCGGATGGAACTGGGATGCCACGAACCAAGGATGGTCAGTCAGCTCGATGATTTCCACTAAACGGCCGTCTGGGCTTGTCCCTGAGAATACCAAGCCTGCTGCTTCCATTTCTTGACGATAATGATTGTTGAATTCATAACGGTGGCGGTGGCGCTCATAAACCACTTTTTCATCATAAGCAGCAATCGCCTTCGTACCTTCAACCAAGCGTGCAGGGTAAAGACCCAAGCGCAACGTACCGCCTAAATCCTCCACATCTTTCTGCTCTGGAAGCAGGTCGATGATTGGGTGTGCTGTCTCCGGTACAAACTCCGCAGAATGTGCATCACTAAGCCCAAGCACGTTGCGGGCAAATTCAATCGTCGCCAGCTGCATACCTAAGCAAATGCCCAAGAATGGCTTCTTCTGCTCACGCGCATAGCGAGTCGCTTCGATTTTCCCTTCAATACCTCGGTCACCGAAACCGCCAGGAACAAGGACACCATCGACATCGTCAAGGAGCTCGGCGACATTCTCACGCGTAACCTCTTCAGAGTTAATCCATTTAATTTCAACGTCGGTATCAAAGGCATATCCGGCGTGTTTCATGGCTTCCACTACGGAAATGTAAGCATCCTGAAGCTCAACATATTTTCCGACAAGCCCGATACGTGTTTTGCCTGAAAGATGCAGCACTCGGTCTACTAGTGCTTTCCACTCAGTCATTTCCGCTTCAGGAGTCGCCAATTTCAAGTGATCACAAACAATTTGGTCCATATTTTGCTCTTGAAGAGCCAGTGGAATCGAATAAAGCGTGTCAGCGTCACGGCATTCAATCACCGCTTTTGCATCGATATCACAGAACAAGGCTAGTTTATCCTTCATGTCCTGTGAAACCGGCAGTTCCGTACGAACGACGATAATATTTGGCTGAATCCCAAGGCTGCGAAGCTCTTTGACGCTGTGCTGAGTCGGCTTTGTTTTCATTTCACCGGCCGCCTTGATATACGGAATCAACGTACAGTGGATGTACATTACGTTATCGCTGCCAATATCACTCTTGATTTGGCGAATCGCTTCTAAAAACGGCAGTGATTCAATGTCGCCCACTGTTCCGCCGATTTCCGTTATGACCACATCGGCATTCGTTTCGTTGCCGGCACGGAAGCAGCGCTCCTTGATTTCATTGGTAATATGCGGAATAACCTGTACGGTAGCTCCCAAATACTCACCGCGGCGCTCTTTGCGTAAAACCGTTGAATAGATTTTACCAGTTGTTACGTTAGAATACTTGTTTAAGTTAATGTCGATAAAGCGCTCATAGTGGCCTAAGTCCAAATCGGTTTCGGCACCATCATCGGTTACGAATACTTCACCATGCTGATAAGGGCTCATGGTTCCTGGGTCAACGTTAATGTATGGGTCAAATTTTTGAATCGTTACATTTAACCCCCGATTTTTCAATAAACGCCCTAAGGATGCTGCTGTAATTCCCTTTCCAAGTGATGAAACGACACCACCTGTTACAAAAATATATTTTGTCATTAAATATTCCCCCTCGTATACAGTTTGTACATTATTCGGATTGTTAATGGGAGTTTTGCAAAAAATTTTCAAACGAAAAAACTCCATTCGAACGGAGTTTTTGCAAATAAAAAACGCTCCGCTTACGCATTGGTAAGGGAGCGCATTGTAAGTAAATAATGTATCGTCCTTTTTTAAGGAGCCCAAAAAAGATAATACAAGGGCATGGATAAAAAGTCAAGCCGAATACCCGGGTAAAAATTACAAGTCTTCGTCTTCTTCTTCGTCTAATTCGGCTTCATCATCATCATCGTCATCGAGCTCATCTTCGTCGTCAAGCTCGAATTCTTCGTCGTCTTCAATGACATCATCATCGTCATCTTCAAACTCGTCGTCGACCTCATCAAGTTCATCGAAGGAATCGTCATCATCAAGGAGATCATCTTCGTCGTCAAATTCATCGACGTCATCATAATCTTCATCATCAACTTCATCGAAATCGTCAAGATCCTCTTCATCGACGACTTTCTTCGCCTTTTTCTTCTTCGGCTTCACTGTGTTCACAACTTCTTCTTCGGCTGTATCAACCGGATACCAAACACGAAGTCCCCAGCGGTTTTCACCTAAAGAGAGGAAACGGCCATCTATATTCATGTCAGTATAAAATTGTGCCAGCCGCGTGCGAACTTCTGATTCAGAAAGCTCAGCAGCCTGTGTAATTTCATTAACCAATTCATTGAAGGAGATTGGTTGCTTGCTATTTTTTAAAAATTCGTAAGCCATTTCAATGAGGGATAACTCTTGTAATTCCTCTTTTGAGTATTGTGCTAAACTCAATATTGGCACTTCCTTTCTCTATTTAACACTCTAAAAAGAGTGATAAGGGCATTTCTCCCAGTTTGCATATTCTTCATTATAAACAAATTCTTATCGTTTATGCTAGTTCTAGCTGACCAATCCCTTGATTTTTTCCTGCTAGTTATCCTTTTTGTTGAATTTTTTTAATTCTTTAATCGAAATCACTAGAAAGAAGATCGCTAAGAGCAGGAATGAGACGGCGCCTAACTGACGCTCATACAGATAATATAATGGCCAGGCAAAAATGAGTAAAATAATGATTATCGTACGTAGCTTCATGTTCACACCTGCCAAGATCCTCAAAGTTTGTCCACTAGTTAGATTATATAAGAAAAATCTTTTTTTTAAAACAACGGTGTCAGGCACCATGTGAAATTCTCACATGGTGCCTGACACTCGACATTACTTACATATTTCTTCGATACTGCCCGCCGACTTCGTAAAGGGCGCGGGTAATTTGGCCAAGGCTGGCCACTTTGACGGTTTCCATCAGTTCGGCAAAAATGTTGCCATTATTGACAGCCGCTTCCTTCAGGCGTTTCAGCCCCGCCGCTGCTTCTTCTTTATGTCTTTCCTGGAACGCGCGCAAATTATGAATCTGCAGCTCCTTTTCCTCGGTTGTAGCACGGGCCAATTCCATATTGTTGACGTCTTCCTCGGACGGAGGATTCGGATTCAAATACGTATTGACGCCTATAATTGGCAGTTCACCGGTATGCTTTTTCATTTCATAATACATCGATTCATCTTGAATCTTACCGCGCTGGTACTGGGTCTCCATGGAACCAAGCACACCGCCTCGGTCATTCAAGCGTTCAAATTCTTGTAAAACGGATTCTTCGACAAGTTCCGTGAGCTCTTCCACAATGAACGAGCCCTGAAGCGGATTTTCATTTTTCGTTAAGCCGTGCTCATTTGTAATGATCATTTGAATCGCCATTGCCCGTCTTACTGATTCCTCTGTTGGCGTCGTAATCGCCTCATCATAGGCATTCGTATGAAGTGAATTACAGTTATCGTGCAGCGCCATTAATGCCTGCAGGGTGGTGCGGATATCATTAAAGTCGATCTCCTGAGCATGCAGCGAGCGGCCGGATGTCTGAACATGGTACTTCAACTTTTGGCTCCGTTCGTTTGCACCATATTTATCGCGCATCACCGTTGCCCAAATGCGGCGGGCCACACGGCCGATAACGGTATATTCGGGATCTAAACCGTTGCTGAAAAAGAATGATAAGTTCGGCGCAAAGTCATCAATTTTCATGCCGCGGCTTAGGTAGTACTCGACATAAGTGAAGCCGTTTGACAGCGTGAAGGCCAATTGCGAAATCGGATTCGCACCCGCTTCAGCAATGTGATAGCCGGAAATGGAAACGGAATAGTAGTTGCGCACCTGATGGTCAATGAAATATTGCTGGATATCCCCCATCATTCTTAGGGCAAACTCTGTTGAAAAAATACAGGTGTTCTGGCCTTGGTCTTCTTTTAAAATGTCGGCCTGCACCGTACCGCGGACAGTCCTTAATGTATAGGCGCGAACTTCGGCGAATTCTTCCACCGTCAACACCCGGCCTAACTCCGCTTCTTTCCGCTTCACCTGCTGATCAATGGCTGTATTCATGAACATCGCTAAAATGATCGGTGCCGGTCCATTGATTGTCATCGAAACTGAAGTCGATGGGTGGCAAAGATCAAAGCCGTCATAGAGCTTTTTCATGTCGTCCAACGTACAAACACTGACGCCGCTTTCGCCGACTTTTCCGTAAATATCAGGACGGTAGTCAGGGTCTTCGCCATATAAAGTAACGGAATCAAATGCTGTACTTAAGCGCTTCGCATCGTCGTCCTTCGATAAATAGTGGAAACGGCGGTTCGTTCTTTCCGGTGTGCCTTCTCCGGCAAACTGGCGTTTTGGATCTTCCCCTTCACGCTTGAAAGGGAAAACACCTGCCGTATATGGGAATGAACCCGGTACGTTTTCCTGATAGACCCAGCGGAGAATTTCGCCGTAATCCTTGAATTTTGGCAGTGCTACTTTTGGAATATCGATTCCTGATAAGCTCTTGGTTTTTAAAATTGTAATAATTTCTTTATCGCGGATTCTGGTGACAAATTTATCTCCGGAATACGCTTTTTTGGTATCTTCCCAACTGTCTAAGATTTTCTTCGATTCCGGGGTTAATTTCGCTTCTGTTTCCGCTTTGACGGCTTCGAGTGCCGCAATTACTCCAGGCTCTTGGACTGCTTCAATCGCACCCTCAAGCTGGAATAATTTCCGGGCAATATTGGCCTGCTCTTCGGCCTTCTTATGATAGCCGCGCACTGTTTCCGAGATTTCACGTAAATAGTAGCGGCGGTCCGTTGGAATAATCACGTTTTGCTTTTCCACAACGGCGTTCTTATTAAAAGATGTCACCCAATCGGTGTCCATTTTTTCATTAATTTTTTCAATTAACGCGGCAAACAAAGCGTTTGTGCCATGATCATTGAACTGGCTGGCAATCGTTCCGTACACTGGCATTTCTGAAGGGTCTTTTTCAAACAGCATATGGCTTCGCTGATATTGCTTTTGCACCTGGCGCTTTGCGTCCTCTGAACCCTTGCGCTCGAATTTATTGATGACGATCAGGTCGGCGAAGTCGATCATATCGATTTTTTCAAGCTGGGACGGTGCCCCGAATTCTGAAGTCATTACATAAAGTGATACATCACAGATTTCTGTGATTTCGGCATCGCCCTGTCCAATCCCGCTTGTTTCCACGATGACAAGGTCAAAGCCCGCTGCTTTTGTCACGGCAACAGCATCTTTAATGGCGAGGGACAGCTCGTTTTTCGAATGTCTTGTCGCAAGGCTGCGCATGTATACATTCGGTGAAAAAATCGCATTCATGCGGATACGGTCGCCAAGAAGCGCACCGCCTGTTTTTTGCTTTGTTGGGTCAACTGAAAGGATCGCCACTTTTTTATCAGGCAGCTCGTTGATAAAACGGCGAATCAATTCGTCGGTTAACGAACTTTTTCCAGCACCGCCCGTTCCGGTGATACCAATTACTGGAATCCCCTTCTCAAGTGACTTCACTTGTTCGAGCACTTCTTCGGCCGTAGCCGCCGCCTCGTTCCTTTTATCGACATGAAGCTCTGCCACTGTTATCAGCTTAGCAATAGCGTTAACATCCCCTGAAGGAAGTTTTTCGATTTGCTCGCTGATATCGTCTGTGACCGTTGAAAAATCACAATCCTCAATCATCCGGTCAATCATGCCCTGAAGGCCGAGGGTGCGGCCGTCTTCAGGTGAGAAAATCCAGGCAATTCCGTACTCATGGAGCTCATTTATTTCCCGAGGGATAATTACGCCGCCACCGCCCCCGTATATACGGATGTGCGGTGCGCCTTTTTCTTTTAATAAGTCATACATGTATTTAAAATATTCGACGTGTCCGCCTTGGTAGGATGAAATCGCGATTCCTTGGGCGTCCTCTTGAATCGCGGCGTTCACGACCTCCTCAACTGAGCGGTTATGGCCTAGGTGGATGACCTCGGCCCCGCTTGACTGGAGGATTCGACGCATTATATTGATGGAAGCATCGTGGCCGTCAAAAAGACTGGATGCTGTGACAAAACGGATATGATGCTTCGGCTGGTATTTACTCGTTGTTTTCACGCTTGGGTTCCCCCTTTTTTAAAATTAGCTGTTGATTTTCGCTCCAATCAACAGAGTTTCAAACCTTTACTAGCCTAAAAATCAGCCTTTTTTTTGCGGCTGGAATTTGCGCAATCCAGATAGTAATTGTTCGGTTTGCAGCTCGATATATTCGTCTAATGTAAATAATTTTCGTAATGCCCAGCGGCGGAAGCCCCACATTTGCCCCTGGACAAAAATATTATGGGCAATGATTTTGACCTGCTGTTCGGTTAACTCAAGCTCCCCGTTCTCGATGCAGCGGGAAAGCAAGTTTTCAAACATGGCCACCATGGCTTCTTCTTTTTTCAACACATATGGAAGAGCGTCTTTTGAAAGCGATTTGACTTCCTGGTACATGACGAGCACTTCGGACTGCATTTCATCCATTACATGAAAAAAGTTTGCGATGCCGAGCTTTAAGCTCTCCAATGTCCCTTTTTTCACAGACAAATCCTGCTCGAGGCGCTCGCTGACATGGTCATAGATGCTGTCGCAGACAAGATATAACACATCTTCCTTTGTGCGGATGTATTCATATAGCGTCCCAATGCTGAAGCCGGCCGCTTTGGCAATTTCCCTTGTCGTCGTCCGGTGAAACCCCTTTTGTTTAAAAAGTGCTACGGCCCCTTTGATCATTTGATCGCGCCTCTTTTGAACGAGGCGCTCATCCTTGACCGAGGCCTGAACCTCCCGCTTTTTCATCGCTTTTTCCACCTTATTTAGTGATCATTCTAGAAATAACGAGGCGCTGGATTTCCTGAGTGCCTTCGTAAATTTGCGTGATTTTTGCATCGCGCATGAATCTCTCAACTGGATAATCCTTTGTATAACCGTAGCCGCCAAACACTTGAACGGCTTCTGTTGTTACCTTCATCGCTGTGTCGCCTGCAAGAAGCTTCGACATCGCCGACTCTTTTCCGTATGGAAGTCCGTTTGACTCGAGCCATGCCGCTTGATAGGTTAATAGTCTTGAAGCTTCGATGCCTGTTGCCATGTCAGCAAGCTTGAAGCTGATGCCTTGGTTGGCCGCGATTGGCTTGCCGAACTGGTGGCGTTCTTTGGCATAGTCGACAGCAGCGTCTAGAGCGCCTTGGGCAATTCCCACCGCTTGCGCCGCGATGCCGTTGCGTCCGCCATCAAGCGTCATCATCGCAATTTTGAAGCCTTCGCCCTCTTCGCCAAGACGGTTGGCAACTGGAACACGGCAATCTTCGAAAATAATTTCAGTTGTTGGTGATGAACGAATGCCGAGCTTCTTTTCTTTTTTCCCTACAGAGAAGCCTAGGAAATCTTTTTCAACGATGAACGCAGTGGTGCCTTTTTGTCTGCTGGATGGATCGGTTAAGGCAAATACAACATAGATGTCCGCGATGCCGCCATTTGTAATAAAAATTTTGGAGCCGTTTAGAACGTAATGGTCGCCCTCAAGACGCGCTGTCGTTCTCATGCCGCCCGCATCGGAACCGCTGCCTGGCTCAGTTAAGCCGTATGCGCCGATTTTGCTTCCTTCTGCCATTGGTCGTAGGTAGGTTTGCTTTTGTTCTTCAGAGCCGAATTTGTAAATCGGCCAGCCTGCAAGTGAAGTGTGGGCAGAAAGAGTTACACCTACTGATGCGTCAACGCGGGAAAGCTCTTCTACTGCGATGCAGTATGCTAAGTAGTCGCTGCCGATGCCGCCGTACTCTTCCGGCCACGGAATTCCTGTTAAGCCAAGCTCCGCCATTTTGTCAAAAATTTCACGATCGAAGCGTTCGTCTTCATCACGTTCTGCAGCGGTAGGCGCCACCTCGTTACGCGCAAAATCACGAACCATTTTACGAATCATTTCATGTTCTTCGGATAATTTGAAGTTCATTTAAAGAGTCCTCCTTTAAACTTTCTACGAATTTTAGTGGGTATTCTACAAAACTAAGGTTGAATTCTACTATTTTTGGTGTGTATTCTTTAAAATTCAGGTTGGTTTCTACAATTTTGAGACCACATTCTACAAAATGCTAAATTCCAAGAAACTTACTACCAATTTTTCGGAACTTACGATAGATTTTCAGCTACTTACGGCATATTTTCAGCTGCTTACTACATCTTTTCGAAAGTTATCAACATTCGTTGGATCTTTTTGAAAAACCTACAAATTCTTACTAATCACAATCCGCTGGATCTCACTCGTACCCTCATAAATCTCCGTAATTTTCGCATCGCGGAAATACCGTTCAACCGGGTAATCCTCTGTATATCCATAGCCGCCGAATACTTGGATGGCTTCGGTCGCAACCTCTACCGCCGTCCGCGATGCATAAAGCTTCGCCATCGAAGCTTCCAAACCGCACCTCACACCGCGCGTACGCAAATCAGCTGCACGATAGACTAATAGTTTCGCAGCTTCCACACTAGTTGCCATATCGGCCAGCTTAAAACCAATCCCCTGCTGGGCAGCAATCGGTTTGCCGAACTGCTGGCGGTCCATCGCATAGGCGGTTGCGGCCGACAGTGCGGCCTCAGCGATTCCAAGTGCCTGGGCGGCAATCCCGATGCGGCCGACGTCGAGGTTGGCCATCGCGATTTTAAAGCCGTCGCCTTCCGCACCAAGAATGTTCTCGGCCGGCACCCTCATGTCCTCAAACGTCAGCTGGACCGTTCTTGAGCCATGCAAGCCCATTTTCTTTTCATCCTTGCCGATTACGAGGCCAGGTGTCCCCTTTTCCACAATAAACGCGGAAATACCTTTGCTGCCTAACTCCGGGTTAGTTTTCGCAAACACAATATAGACATCGGCTTCGCCGCCATTTGTGATAAACACCTTCGAGCCGTTGATTACATAATGATCGCCGCTTCGAACCGCACGCGATTTCAAGCTGGCAGCATCCGACCCAGAGCTCGCTTCCGTTAAGCAAAATGCCCCAAGATACTCACCAGATGCCATCTTTGGCAAATATTTTTGCTTCTGTTCCTCGGTTCCGAAGTAAAGAATCGGATTTGTACCGACGGAGGTATGCACGGATAGGATAACGCCGATGGTGGCGCTTACTTTGGATAGCTCATTAATAGCAATGATATAGGAAGTGAAATCCATCTCAGCGCCGCCGTATGTTTCTGGAACAGGAATTCCCATTAGGCCCAGTTCCCCCATTTTGCGAAGAATTTCGCGCGGAAACTCACCCTTTTCCATTTTTTCAATAAATGGAGCAATTTCGTTTTCGGCAAAATCGCGGACCATTTTTCGCATCATTTCTTGTTCTTCTGTGAATGTTAGATTCATGCTGATTTCTCCTTTTGGAGAATCTAAAGTGGCAGTATTCATCATCAAGCATCCCCTTTTTCGAAAAATAGAATGGAACTGGGCTTAAATTATTTTTTAATCTGTTATTCGTTCGTGTTAAAACTGCAGCACGATTCTCCTACTCTATTCGTATGTGTAAAACCCTCGGCCGGTTTTCTTGCCCAGCCAGCCTGCTTTTACATATTTTCGAAGGAGCGGACATGGACGGTATTTGTCGTCACCAAGGCCCTCCTGAAGCGTTTCCATAATGTATAGGCATGTATCTAAGCCGATAAAATCAGCCAAGGTTAGAGGACCCATCGGGTGATTCATGCCGAGTTTCATCACTTCGTCGATAGCTTCTTTTGTAGCAACACCCTCGTACAGGGCATAAATCGCTTCATTGATCATTGGCAAAAGGATACGGTTGGAGATAAATCCTGGGAAATCATTGACTTCAACCGGCACCTTGCCGAGCGTTTTCGTCATATCTTCAATCACTTGGTATACTTCATCTGCTGTCTCTAACCCGCGAATAATTTCAACCAACTTCATCACCGGCACTGGATTCATGAAGTGCATGCCGATGACCTTTTCCGGACGCTTTGTTGCCGCTGCAATTTCCGTAATCGGAAGCGAGGAAGTATTGCTTGCTAAAATCGTATGTGCCGGAGCAATTTCATCTAACTGTGCGAAAATTTTCGTCTTGATATCCATGTTTTCAACAGCTGCTTCAATGACAAGATCCACTTCGGCTGCATCCTGAAGGTCAGTTGAGACTGTGAGTTTAGCCAGCACTTCTTGCTTTTGTTCATCTGTCATTCGCCCTTTGTCCACGTTGCGGGATAGATTTTTGTTGATAATACCTAATCCGCGTTCAACGAATTCAGATTTAAGATCATTTAATACGACATTGTAGCCTGCTTGAGCGCATACTTGAGCGATTCCGGAGCCCATTTGTCCTGCTCCGATTACCATTACTTTAGAAAACTTCATGTTTTCCCCTCCAAATGGGGGGCCGCAGCCCCGTGCTTTTTATTCAAAAATGGTTTTGTCTATTTTTTTCGTTGTTATGTCTATTTTTTCTGGTGCTTTGTCTATTTTTTAATAGGTTTTGTCTATTTTTTTCGGGTGCTTTGTCTATTTATTAAGCCCCATTGTCCATTTAGACAATTTTGGGAAAATTCAACCCGTAAAATTACCTCTTAGGCACCTCAATCATCACCGCATCGCCCTGGCCGCCGCCGGAGCAAATTGCTGCAATCCCGATTCCGCCGCCGCGGCGCTTCAATTCATGCATCAACGTGATATTAATGCGTGCGCCGCTTGCCCCAATCGGATGTCCAAGGGCAACCGCACCGCCGTTAACATTGACCTTTTCTGGATCAAGACCGACAATTTGGCTGCTCGCTAATGCGACCGCCGCAAAAGCTTCATTAATTTCAAATAAGTCGATTTCTTCTAGGCTCCGGCCTGTTTTTCGTAAAATTTCATTGATGACAAGGCCTGGTGTCTGCGGGAAGTCCTTCGCTTCCACGGCAATCGCCGTATGCCCCAAAATGACCGCTTCCGCTGTACGGCCTTCGCGCGCAGCCCGCTCTTCACTCATTAGCACGAGGGCAGCCGCACCGTCATTGACTCCCGGCGCATTTCCCGCTGTAATCGTGCCTGTTGAATTAAACGCTGGAGCAAGCTTAGTTAGCCTTTCAAGCGAAGTATCCTTCCGGGGTGCTTCATCATGCTCAACCACAACCGGTACACCTTTTCGCTGCGGCACTTCCACCTTAACGATTTCTTCAGCAAATTTTCCGCTTTCGATTGCGGCAACTGCCCGCTCATGGCTTCTCAATGCCCACTCATCCTGAGACTGTCGTGAGATCTCCATCTCCGCCGCCGTCGAATTTCCGTATGTGCCCATGTGAACACCAGTAAAACTGCAGCTCAAGCCATCATGAATCATTAAATCATTTACGGCAGCGTCGCCCATGCGCAGTCCCCATCTTGCTTTTGGCAGAATATAAGGCGCATTGCTCATCGATTCCATGCCGCCTGCAATAATGACTTCCTCATCGCCGGCGCGGATGATTTGGTCTGCCAAAGTCACGCTCCGCATTCCAGAAGCGCAAACCTTATTAATCGTTTCTGTTTTCACTTCCCACGGCAATCCGGCATGTCTTGCCGCCTGACGAGAAGGTATTTGCCCCTGCCCTCCTTGTAAAACCGTTCCAAGGATGACTTCCTGAACTTCTTCAGATTTCACATCAGCACGCACTAAAGCTTCTTTTACTGCGATTCCTCCAAGCTCTGAAGCCGTGAAGCTGCTCAAGGATCCTGCGAATTTTCCAAATGGCGTTCTAACTCCGCTTAAAATAACCGTTTTCCCCATTCAAAACACTCTCCCTTTTATGTTTATTAAATACTCCTTCAACAAAGTGACTGAACGCTCGCTCGATGTTAAATTAAAAAATTAACGCATCAATGCGTTGATTAAAAAAAGGAAATGTAAGCGTTTTACTCTATATTCTATTTTACATAAAAAAGAGTAGAAGTTGAAATATTTTTACGCAAAATTCCTAAAATTTTATGAATTCACGAAAATACTCAACCTCTACTATATATTCAATAGCTATGTTGATTTCCGCTCCAGGCACTTCGCGCACCTTAGGGCGGTTCGGGGAGCCTCCTCGGCGCTTAAGCGCCTGTGGGGTCTCCCCTGTCCCGTACTCCTGCAGGAGTCTCGTGCCTTCCGCTCCAATCAACATGTTAAAACTTCTTAAGATGCTTTTAATTCACCACAGACTGCTTTTTCTAAAAGTTCGGCAACATCATAAGTGGACACTTTATCTTCCACTTCCTTCGCTTTCGTTCCGTCAGTAATCATCGTTAAGCAGTATGGACAGCCCGAACTGATAACCGATGGATTGACCGCAAGCGCCTGCTCCGTTCTTGCTACGTTGATACGGTTTCCTGTTTCTTCCTCCATCCACATCAAACCGCCGCCGGCGCCGCAGCACATGCCTTTTTCGCGGTTCCGCTCCATTTCCACCAACTTCACACCTGGAATGGCTTTCAGGATCTCACGCGGGGCGTCGTACACGTCATTGTAACGGCCTAAGTAACAAGAATCATGGAACGTAATAGTTTCGTTAACCGCATTCTTCGGTACGAGACGGCCATCCCTCACAAGCTCAAACAGAACTTCCGTATGGTGATAAACCTCTGCCTCTAATCCAAAGTCAGGGTATTCATTTTTGAAAATATTATAGGCATGCGGGTCAATCGTTACGATCTTCTTAACCTCTGCCTTTTCAAATTCCTCGATATTTTTTGCAGCCATGTCCTGGAATAAGAACTCGTTACCTAAACGGCGCGGTGTATCGCCGGAGTTTTTCTCTTTGTTGCCTAAGATTGCAAACTTCACGCCTGCTTCGTTCAACAGCTTCGCAAATGACAAGGCAATCTTTTGGCTGCGGTTGTCGTAAGAGCCCATTGAACCAACCCAGAAAAGGTATTCGAACTCTTCGCCGGCCTTGTTCATTTCTTTCACGGTTGGAATATGAACATCCTCGCGGACTTCGCGCCAGTTTTCGCGCTCTTTACGGTTTAAGCCCCAAGGGTTGCCCTGGCGTTCGATATTGGTCATCGCACGCTGTGCATCGGCATCCATTTTTCCTTCTGTTAAAACTAAATAACGGCGAAGGTCAATAATTTTATCAACATGCTCGTTCATAACCGGACATTGATCTTCACAGTTTCGGCATGTTGTACAAGCCCAAATTTCTTCTTCGGTAATGACATCGCCAATCAGGCTTGGATTGTAAGCAAGTGTTGCAGCTGACTCTTGTGCACCTTGTCCGCCCGCAGCCAAAGCAATTTGGTTTCCTTTTGTACCGCTAAAAGCAAAGGTTGGCACCCATGGCTGCTTTTGCGTTACTGCGGCGCCGTGGAAGGTTAAATGGTCACGCATTTTCACAATCAAATCCATTGGAGACAGCATTTTGCCTGTGCCGGTAGCCGGACACATGTTGGTACAGCGGCCGCACTCTACGCAGGCATAAAAATCGATCATTTGGTGCTGCGTGAAGTCTTCAATTTTTCCAACCCCGAAGGATTCTTGGGATTCATCTTCAAAATCAACTTTTTTCAGCTTGCCTGGTTTTTCTAAACGGTTAAAATACACGTTCGCCGGTCCTGCGATTAAGTGCGCGTGCTTGGACTGAGGTACGTAGACTAAGAAGGTTAACAAGAACAAAAGATGCGCCCACCAGGCAATGTAGAAGATCACAATGGAGGTGGTTTCACCAATGCCTGAAAAAATAACCGAAATCACCGAAGCGACCGGCTCTGTCCAAGACGTTTCTTCGCCGTGCCAGATGATGCCCATGCCATTTCCGATTAAAACAGAAACCATCAAGCCGCCGATAAATAATAAGACAAGGCCTGATTTAAAATTGCGTTTCAAGCGAACAAGTTTTTCAACATAGCGGCGGTGGAAAGCCCAGATAACTGCTACTAAAATCATTAAAGTGACAATCTCTTGGAAAAATGTAAACCCTGCATATAGTGGACCTAGCGGCAGGTGTGAGCCTGGAGCCAGTCCCTTCCAAATGAAGTCAATCGCACCGAATTGAACGAGAATGAAGCCGTAAAAGAACATGACGTGGATGGCACCACTCTTTTTGTCCTTTAAAAGCTTTTTCTGTCCAAAAACATTGACCCAAATTTTTTGCAGACGCTCTTTGACATTGTTGTCAAACTCGACTTTTTTGCCAAGCTTGATGAATTCAATCCGCGTTTTGACAACGTAAACGAACAGGCTGATCGCGTAAGCGGTTACAACCAAGAATGCAATCAGGTTAAGCCATAAAAAACCATTCACATAAAACGCCCCTTTCGTTGTATGTTTTGTAAGTTGTAGAAAATAAATAATTTTCTGAATCCTATTTAACTCTATTATATTATGAATGAGCATTCAGTCAACCAGTTTTTTGAAAGAATCGTTCGACTTATAGAAATCATGGCCTTCGGAAAAACTAACAAAACGGATTGGAGGAACGATTCCACATGCAATTTGCACTTATTTTGATTGGGCTGATCATTCTTTGGATGGTTTTAGATTTTAAATTAGGCCGACGGAAGCATCTTTCTATATCCCGCAGTACCGAAACGGCCATCCTTCATGGAAATTTTGAGATTTTCACTCACGGCAAGGAACTGTTCCTCGATTATTTCACCGAAATCCGCCAGGCAAAAAAGCATATTCATGTCTTGTTTTATATTGTGAAGGACGATTCGTTTGGCCAGCAATTCTTCTCGCTGTTAAAAGAAAAAGCGAACCAAGGGGTGGAAGTACGGCTGCTCGTTGACCGGCTAGGCAGCTGGAAAATCAAGAAGAAGATCGTAAAGGATTTGCGGGCAGCAGGCATACATTTTGCCTTTAGCAACCGGATTAAGCTTCCCTTTCTGTTTTATTCCTCACAGGTTCGGAATCACCGCAAAATTTCAATTATTGATGGGGAAATTGGTTATCTTGGCGGGTTTAATGTTGGCGAGGAGTATATTGATGGCGATCCCAAGCTGAGTCCATGGCGGGATTATCATTTAAAAATAACCGGTGAGAGCGTCGATTTTTTACAGAGTGAGTTTTTAATGGATTGGAAGGAGTATGCTGGGGAGGATTTGCAGCGCTCAGAGCAGTACTTTCCTGAGCTGCTGAAGGGTGAGGTCCGGCACCAGTTTGTGCCGACGGAAGCAGGTCAGCTGGAGGATTGGTTTATTCGTTTGATTCGTAAGTCCGACAGTTCCATTATTATTGGTACGCCCTATTTTATTCCAAGCCGGAAGGTTTTTGCCGAGCTGCTGGAGGCGGCACGCCGCGGCGTGAGCATTACGGTTGTGGTTCCTTATACTTCTGACCATATCCTTGTTCAGGAAGCTTCGTACCGCTATTTACGCAGGCTTCTTCATAAAGGGGCGGAGGTTTTTCAGTATAAAAATGGTTTTTATCATGCCAAAACGATCGTCATCGATGACAAAATCTGTGACATCGGCACCGCCAACTTCGACCAACGCAGTTTCTTTTTAAACAAAGAAATCAACTGCTATCTATATGATCCCGCCTTTATTGAACGTTTGCGGGCGGTTCTAAAAAAGGACATCGCTGATTCCGAGCCGTTGTCAATAACAGACCTCAATCATGGCTCTTTTTTCAGGAAAGTAAAAGAAAGCATTGCTTGTGCGATTGCTTATTTTTTATAAAAGAATGGAGTTATCGCAAATGAAAATTCGTTTCGGTTATGTGGCTCATGCGATCAGCCTGTGGGATGCCTCCCCTGCCAAGACGCTCACCTTTACAAGGTATCAGCAAATGGGTGTCGAGGAGCGCGAGGAAAAATTATTCGAGGTGACAAAGCAAAACCTAAACCACACCCTCCGGATGCTGTACTACAATATTGCCCATGAGCTGGAGCTGTACCGTTTTTCAAGCTCTATAGTTCCGCTTGCCACCCACCCGGAAATACGCTGGGACTTTATTACGCCGTTCAGAAGCGATTGGCAGGAGATTGGTTCGATTGTCCAGAAGAAGCGGCTCCGGGTCAGCTTTCATCCCAATCAATTTACTCTTTTTACCTCACCGAAAGCGAAGATTACCGAAAATGCTGTCGTAGACATGACGTACCATTATCAAATGTTTGAGGCTATGGGCCTTGAAGACGTCGGTCTGATTAATATCCATATTGGCGGGGCGTATGGGGATAAACAACAGGCACTGGCCCGGTTTCATGAGAATTTAACGACGCTGCCCGCTCCTATTAAACAAGTGATGACGTTAGAAAATGACGATAAAACGTATACGGCTGAGGAGACGCTTTCGGTTTGTGAAAAAGAAAGGATTCCCTTTGTGTTTGATTATCATCACCATATGGCGAATCTATGCGAGGTGCCGCTAGTGGACTTGCTGCCACGGATTTTTCAAACTTGGTCGCACAAACCGATTGTGCCAAAAATTCATATTTCCTTGCCTAAGTCCGAGAAGGAATTCCGCTCCCATGCCGATTTCGTGGACCCTGAGTTTGTGATGCCGTTTTTGAAGATTTTAAAAGAGTTTAATCAGGATGTTGATTTTATGATTGAGGCCAAAGCGAAGGACCAGGCCGCCCTGATGTTGGTGGAGAACTTAAGTAAACTACGGGGGTTTAAGCGTGTTAGCGGCGGGGCGATTGAAGTGAAATAAAGCGGGGCGATTCCTTGCCCACAATAAAAAAGTCTCCGGGTCGCAGCGGAGACTTTTACTCTTCAATCAGATTTAAAACAGGGACTTCTCGTTCATTCTCCGGATCCTGCCGTGAATAGATTCGTGCCATTTTTGTCGTTTCATCCACATGCTGGATGATGACCTGCGTTCCCTCATAGGTCACATTAATCATATCCGCCGAATCAGCAATTTCCTTCGCTCTTCCAACATTCATGCGTTCGGTTCACTCCTCACTTGCTAAAATACTCTATTAATATTTGTTTTTTTAAGGAGGATATTCACTTTTTTGGAAAAATAAAAGGAGTTATCTAATTATCGGTCACCTCAAAAAAAGACACCCTCAATCCAATGAGAGTGCCACCAACAGTTACATTTTTTCCGGCGCTGAAACCCCGATCAATGCCAATGAATTTTTTAACGTAATCTTTACGGCCTTTATAAGCGCGAGGCGTGCCTTACTGCGTTCTGGCTGCTCGAGGTCGAGTACCTTATCAGCATTGTAAAAGCTGTGGAAGGCGGACGCTAATTCAAAAATATAATTCGTGATGCGGTGCGGCACACGCTTTAATGCAGCTTCCCCGACAGCAGCAGGGAACTCGCCCAGCTTTTTCAACAAATCGATTTCCTTTTCAGACCCTACCAATGAAAAATCTGCCTCAGTATCTACCTTAATGCCCTGCTCTTCACCGGCACGCAAAATGCTGCAAATCCTCGCGTGGGCATACTGCGCATAATAAACCGGATTTTCATTCGACTGCGATACCGCCAAATCCAAATCAAAATCAAGATGCGTATCCGAGCTGCGCATCGCAAAGAAGTAACGGGTCGCATCGAGGCCGACCTCATCAACCAAATCACGCATTGTGACGGCTTTTCCTGTCCGTTTGCTCATTTTCATCTTCTCGCCATTTTTATACAAGTGAACGAGCTGAATAATCTCGACCTCTAACGCCTCGCGGTCATACCCGAGCGCCTGAATCGCCGCTTTCATCCGAGGGATATAACCATGGTGGTCCGCACCCCAAATGTTTATCAATTTTTCAAAGCCGCGCTCCATCTTGTCCTTGTGATAGGCAATATCCGGTGTCAAGTACGTATAGGAACCATCCTGCTTGATCAACACGCGGTCCTTATCATCGCCTAAGTCTGTCGAACGGAGCCACGTCGCGCCGTCCTGCTCATAAATATAGCCGCTCGACTTGAGCGCCTCAAGCGCCACGTCAATTTTGCCGTTTTTGTAAAGAGAGGTTTCCGAGTACCACACATCAAAACCAACCCGGAAGTCCTCTAAATCGCGCTTCAATTTCGCCATTTCATACTTCAGGCCATACTCGCGGAAAAACTCAAAACGTTCCTCATCAGAAACGCCAACATATTTGTCTCCAAACTCCTCGGCTAGACGCTTGCCGATGCCGATAATGTCGGCCCCATGATAGCCGTCCTCCGGCATTTCTTTATCCATTCCAAGTGCCTGGAAATAACGCGCCTCTACGGACAATGCCAGATTATTAATCTGGTTGCCGGCATCATTAATATAATATTCACGCGAAACATCATATCCGGCCATGTCCAAAATGTTGCAAAGCGAATCGCCGACCGCCGCACCGCGGGCATGTCCTAAGTGCAGGTCACCAGTCGGATTCGCGGAAACAAACTCGACCTGGATTTTTTGGCGGCCGCCAACCGTCGTTTCGCCGTACTTGTCGCCAGCCTCAAGCACCGTCGGAATCAAGTCCGTTAAATAGGCATTATTCATATAAAAATTAATAAAGCCCGGCCCCGCCAATTCAATTTTTTCAATCGAAGCTTTCGAACGGTCGAAATGCTCAATCAAGCTTTCCGCAATCATCCTTGGCGCTTTTTTCGCCACACGGGCAAGCTGCATCGCCATATTTGTCGAGTAATCCCCGTGCGCTTTCTCCTTCGGTGTCTCTAGAATGACATCGGGAATCTGGTCCTCAGCTGCAAGCCCTGCCTTCAGCACCGCCGCGCGTATCTCTTCCTTAAGTTTACTTTGTACTTGTTCAACTATATTCATTTCCGCTCCTCCTGAAACGTTATTTCTAAATGATATGTACCGGCATGCTCGGCAGCCATCGCAAAATCGTAAAGGATGTCAATCCGCCCCTCGGTGTGCTCAATCCGTTTCGCCAGTGTTAGGGTTTCAAACGTGCCAAACGGCATTTCGTAGCTGCCCCTCAGTGTTCGATTTAATTCAAACGGCAGCCTCATCTTCACCGCACCGCCGCGCAAAATCAGGGCCTCATTGCCAGCCACCTTCACAATCGTCCTTACCCTGCCCTCTTCCTGCACTTCCTCATACTTTAAAAAGGTTGCTTCTCCCTTTTGAAAGTATTGGCCAAAAGTAAGCAGCTCAAAGCTCTCCTGCCCGTCAATCGTCGTTTTTACTTTAATCTTCACGGGAATTTCTGCATTATCCAACCAATTACACTCCCTTTTGTAAAAGGAACTTTGTAAAGCTCTTTTTCTTTATACTAGTCTACATCATTGACCGTACTCTTTTACTGCATACTTTACCTATTATAAACATTGAAACGGTACAAATCAAAAGATGCCCGCCCCAATGGGACAGGCACTACGGAACTACATTAGAATGATTATAGATTGGTGTCAGGCACCACATTAGAATCATTTTAGTTTGGTGTCAGGCACCACATTATAATGATTATTATTTGACCCAGCCAAGAATCATTTCGCGGATTAGTTTGCTCGCGGTGTTAGCGGTTTGTTCGGATGGGTCGTAAATTGGAGCAACCTCTACAAGGTCACCGCCGACAACCTTCACTTCAGAACGAGCAATCTCATGAATGGAGGCAAGCAGTTCTTTTGAAGTGATTCCACCACAATCGACCGTACCTGTTCCAGGCGCATGAGCTGGATCCAAGACATCGATATCAATCGTAACATATACCGGACGACCTGCAAGCTGAGGCAGGATTTCTTTAAGCGGCTCCAGCACTTCAAATTTGGAAATATGCATGCCGTTTTGCTTCGCCCACTCAAACTCTTCCTTCATCCCGGAACGGATTCCGAATGAATAGACATTTTGCGGTCCGATATGTTCCGCAATCTTGCGGATCGGCGTCGAATGTGACAACGGCTCGCCTTCATAGTGCTCACGCAAATCTGTATGCGCATCAAAATGGATAATTGCTAAATCGGGGTATTTCTTATAGACAGCTTTCATAACTGGCCAAGATACTAAATGCTCTCCTCCCATGCCAAGCGGGAACTTGCCCGCAGCCAGAAGCTGGTCCACATATTCTTCAATCATATCAATGCTTCGCTGTGGATTTCCAAACGGAAGTGGAATATCACCGGCATCAAAATATTTTACCTCTTCAAGTTCGCGGTCAAGATAAGCACTGTACTCCTCTAGACCAATCGACACCTCGCGGATACGGGCCGGGCCAAAACGTGACCCCGGACGGTAGCTCACCGTCCAATCCATCGGCATCCCGTACAATACAACCTGGCTCTCCTCATAACTGGGATGACTCTTAATAAACACATTGCCCGAATAAGCCTCATCAAAACGCATCTAAGCATTCCTCACTTTATATATATTTCACATTGAATCCCTCTATGGGACATTTCTCTGGTTTTTTTAACCTGTTTTGTCCCTTAGAACCTAAACAGTCTGGTCCCCCGCCGTTTTTACTTCAACAAATCCCCAACAAACTTAGGCAGCACGAACGCTGCTTTGTGAAGTTCTTTTGTGTAGTATTTCGTTTCGATTTCGTGGAAGCGGTCCTCGCTGACTTCTAATGGATCGTATTTCTTCGAACCAATTGTAAATGCCCATAAACCGCTTGGGTATGTTGGGATATTCGCAACATACAAACGTGTGATTGGGAAGATTTCGCGAACGTCGCGCTGCACGTTGCGGATTAAATCGGCCTTGAACCATGGGTTGTCAGACTGCGCCACGAAAATACCGTCTTCTTTTAATGCCTTAGAAATTCCAGCGTAGAAGCCTTTTGTAAATAGATTTACCGCTGGTCCTACCGGCTCTGTTGAGTCAACCATAATGACATCATACTCATTTTCGCTCTTAGCAATATGCATAAAGCCATCGTCCACACGTACATCTACACGCGGATCCTCTAACATGCCAGCAATTTCCGGAAGAAACTTCTTAGAATACTCAATCACTTTTCCATCAATATCAACAAGCGTCGCTTTCTTCACACTTGGGTGCTTCAATACTTCACGGATAACGCCGCCGTCGCCACCGCCGACAACCAAAACGTTCTCAGGATTGGGATGAGTGAACAATGGAATATGCGCCACCATTTCATGGTAAACAAATTCATCCTTCACAGACGTCATAACCATGTCGTCAAGCAAAAGCATGTTGCCCCATTCTTCTGTTTCAATCATATCTAACTTTTGGAATTCTGTTTGCTCTGTATGTAAGGTTTTATTAACTTTCATGGTGATACCGAAGTTTTCGGTTTGCTTCTCCGTGAACCAAATGGCCATGTTCATCTTCCTTCCATATCATTTTCATACAATTGCCTCTAATTTTTATACTACCCAACCTATTGAAATACAACCAGAAAAAAAAGTCTAGCAATTTTAAAGAAAATATTTCATTTTTCGATGGGAAATGTTTAAAACGACTCTATTTTTTCAATACTATTACTATCTATTTTTTCAAAAAGTGGAAAGGGAGTGAACGAAATGGAAATCATGACTAATCACGGGTTTCGAAAAACAATTAAATATTTGCGTGCTCTTATCTTCATCAGTTTGATCGGCATGATTTGTATGCTCATTCTCTTCCTCGGCATCCTTGGCTATGCCAAAATATTGGGAGCGCCGCCGCTGGCTGTTCCGCAATCAACGTTATTTTTCGCCGAAGATGGCACGTTAATCGGCGAAAGTAACAATGGTCAAAAACGCTACTGGGTTGGCATGAAGGATATTTCACCAGACCTCGTGAATGCGACGGTATCGATTGAGGATAAAAATTTTTACGAGCATCATGGCTTTGATTTTAAACGGATTGCCGGTGCCGTGATTGCCGATGTTCAGGCATTTGCTAAGGTGCAGGGCGCAAGCACCATCACCCAGCAATATGCCCGTAACCTTTTTCTTGAGCACGATAAAACATGGAAGCGGAAAATGCTTGAGGCTTTCTATACGATCCGCCTTGAAATGAATTATTCAAAAAAGGATATTCTCGAAGGCTATTTAAATACGATTTATTATGGCAACGGGGCTTATGGTGTCGAAGCGGCCAGCCAATATTATTTTGGCAAAAAAGCATCCGAATTAACTCTTGCAGAAGCTAGCATGCTCGCTGGAATTCCAAAGGGGCCAGGCTATTACTCACCGCTCGCTTCTATGAAAAATGCGAAGAACCGCCAGGCGATCATCTTGCAAAGCATGGTTAACAACGGATACATTTCGAAAAATAAAGCACATATTGCGGCCCAGCAGCCGCTCGCCTTAGTCGGCGTTCACAAAACACAAAAAGTGAAGGTGGCGCCTTATTTTCAGGATGCTGTTAAAAATGCGTTAAAGAACCAGCTTCATTTAAATGAACGTACGATTGCCCTTGGAGGTTTAAAGGTCTTTACGACACTAAATCTAAAGGATCAAAAAGCGGCCGAAAGCCAGGTTAACAACTATGTGGCCAACACTTCGGAAATTCAGGTCGGCCTTGTGGCGATGGATCCGAAAAACGGATACGTCAAAGCGATGGTCGGCGGCAGGGATTATGAAAAAAGTCCCTTTAATCGCGCCGTTCAAGCGATCAGACAGCCTGGTTCGACGATCAAGCCGCTGCTCTATTACGCCGCCCTTGAAAATGGCTTTACGCCGTCCTCAACGATGAGAAGTGAGTTTACCACTTTCCATTTTGATGACGGGACACCTGATTATACGCCGCATAATTTTAACAACAAGTATGCGGACGGCGAAATCACGCTGGCACAGGCGCTGGCTGTTTCAGATAATATTTTTGCCGTTAAAACACACTTATTTTTAGGAGAAGGTACGTTAATCGAAATGGCCCGAAAATTTGGCCTTTCCACGAAAATGAATCAGGTTCCATCGCTGGCCTTAGGTACTTCTGGTGTACGTGTAATTGAAATGGCCAATGCCTATAGCATGTTTGCAAATGGCGGCAAAAAGGTTCAGCCGATCTTAATTACGAGAGTAGAAGATTATAATGGAAATGTGATTTTTGAAAGAGAAAGTCAGTCCGAAAAAGTACTAGACCCTGCAAAGGCGTTCGTCATGACGCAAATGCTGACAGGCATCTTCGATCCGAAGCTAAACGGCTATGCCAAGGTTACCGGCAGCACTGTTATTAAAGACCTTACTCGGCCATATGCCGGGAAATCAGGTTCCACGGAGACGGACAGCTGGATGATTGGGTATTCGCCGCAGCTTGTCACGGCCGTTTGGGCGGGGTATGATGTCGGTAAGCCGCTCGAGCTTACCGCTGAAAAAACATACGCGAAAAATATATGGGCAAATTTTATGGAGGAAGCCTTATCAGGCAAACCTGTAAAAGCCTTTAAGCCACCGAAGGACGGCGTTATCGGTGTATATGTCGACCCAGAGAATGGCAAGCTGGCAACGGATGATTGCCCTGTCCGCCGCTTCACCTACTTTGTCGAAGGAACAGAGCCGAAGGAATATTGCACCGAGCATTTAAAACATGCCGATGAAAGCCCGGCTGCCAAAAAGAAAACTAAGAAAACACCTTGGTACAAGAAGATTATGCCGTGGGGTAATTAAATTTTACTAGGATAATTAGAAAAGCTCCGGATCGCTCCGGAGCTTTTCTTGTCCTAGTTTTACAGTGCTTACACACTGTTTATAATACTACCTATTTTTTAACAAAACTACAAGTTAAAAATATTTATTCTGCTAATAAACCTTTTTTCAAATCCTCGGATGAATTATTCCAAAATACCTCATTGTGAGCGAGGAGAAAGTCCGCTAATACTTTTTTCGATTTCAGGTCCATATCCTCTACTATGATATGGCGCTTTAAGGACTTATCCATGCGGTTGACATGCTCTGGAAGGGACTTGTAGCCGCGGCGGATTTCTCTGTCCACTGTCATAAAACAGGCGGTCACGCCGGCATAATAAGGCCCTGCTTCACTGCGGTCAATTGTGACCCAGATGAGCCAATATGGCTTACCGTTTGGTACTTCCTCTTTATTCGGCAAAAATTTAATCCCTTTTTCAACAGCACTGCGGGCATGCATGGCACCGACATCGATCTCGGCTTCGCCTGCCTCAACATCAATAATGACCGGTGAAACATTATCAAGGGTTAACGCGCCCTTCCCAAAGCCTTTATGCCCGTCTAAAGGGTCTTTTTTTATAATATTAAAGCCAAGTTTTTTCTTATTCTCTTCCATTGATGCGATTTCCTCCTCTAAAAAAACAATGTATAAAAGAAATGGCTTAATCCCTCTGTTACCCAAGGGATCAGGTTATTCATAATAGGTTGAATCGTATATCGGCCAAGCGGTGTAATCACTAGTATTAAAAAAATCAGTGCGCCGTACTGTTCATATTGTGTCATTTTTGCCCGGACATCATTAGGCGCCAAGTCCTCAATGATTCGGTAGCCGTCAAGCGGCGGGAACGGAAGGAGGTTAAAAACGAACAAGACAATATTCAGGTTGATAAAAATATTGATGAAATTATCAATGACTTCCGATGTCGCGATGCCAAAGCGGCTTAACCCGTAGCCGACGATAAAGCCCATCACGGCCAAAATCAAATTGCTAAGCGGACCGGCAGCTGAGACGAGTATGCTTGCCAGGCGCGGCTTTTTAAAGAAAAAGCGATTCACCGGTACAGGGCGGGCCCAGCCAAAGCCGGCAATAAAAATGAGAAGGGTTCCGATTGGATCCAGATGCTTGAACGGATTCAACGTGAGGCGCCCTTGTTTTTTCGCCGTTTGATCCCCGAATTTATAGGCCACAAATGCATGAGCAAATTCATGGACCGTAAAGGCCACCGCCAGGGTAATCACTACATAGGGAATCAGACTTAGCGGATACCTAAGAAATCCTTCTAATGCTTCCATCCTGCCTCTCCTCCTTTTGATGCCGTTCTCTCTGTCTATTTCCTTTAAGTATACATGAAACCGCTTGGAAAAAGAAAACCAAAAGTGACCGCTGTTATTGCACTTTTTCAATATTTGTGGAACACTACTATAAGTTATGATGAAAAGGAGGTAATATCAATGCCATACGTTACAGTAAAAATGCTCGAAGGACGTACAGAAGACCAAAAGCGTGCGCTTGTCGAAAAGGTAACCGCCGCTGTCAGCGAAACAACCGGCGCACCAAAAGAAAACATCACCATCTTCATCGAAGAAATGAGCAAAAATCACTACGCAACCGGCGGCGTCCGCTTCAACGACAAATAAAAATGTTGGTGTCAACGTTGGTGTCAGGCACCATCCGTAGACATTTGTCCGCTCACAACGGACACTGGTACCCAAAAGAAAACGCTTGGACTTTGAATTGGTCCAAGCGTTTTCTTTTATTGTATTTTCACCTTTAACGCTTCAATATATTGATAAGCGTCATCGATTTCTGCTTCGGTGTAGCGCTGGCTGCTTTTTAAGGTGAACACCTTGTTTGTAACTTCTTCCTTTGGAAGATTATCAAAATATAAAACCGTTGAAACCAGCTCAAGGAATCTAGCATTCTGGTCATTCATATCGATAAGGCACTCCTGCAAAAACGGCATGTCCACGTCATTTAAGCTCAGAAACTCTTTCCCCGCATCGGTCAATGTATAGCGATATTGAAAATAGCCGCCTTTTTTCTCCCGTACTTCATTTAGAAAACCCATATTACAAAGCTCTTCCACACGCGTTGTCAATTCCTCCGAATAGGGCCCATAAAAATGAAACTGGAAGCGCTCCTGAAAAGGGAAATCAACTTTTTTCGCAATATATATCATCTTCTGCAGCTTCTTTCTTCCGACAATTTCACCGGAAACAAGGATCGCCTGCATCAGCTTAGCATGATCTTTTAACAACGTTCGTCAACTCCTACTCCATTTGGGTGTCAGGCACCCAAAACAGTCTTATATTTCTAAAAGGGCACGAATTTGCTTTTTTATATTCACATCACCAGAGTCATCCTTGAGGAAATCGGCCGGGTAATAGAGCTTATGGTCCGTTCTTCTCTTCCCGGAAATCGCATCTACGATTTCAGACTCCCTGGATAGCTCCTTTAACTCCCCATTCGGCATCAGCAAATGAATCGGAAGCCGTTCTTCCTCTTCACCTGGACGATAAAAATCGTAAGGTAAATCCGAAGACGAATCGACAACTAAGTAATACTCAGGGTCAATCCCTGCTTTTTCAAAAAGGCGCGTCAGTTCAGCGAGCTTTTTATATTCCTTCGCAGGGTCAAATTCCGCATACTTGAACAGATTGCGATTGACAAACCGGCGGCAAAGGTCGCTTAATATCGGATCTGCTTCCTCCTGCCAAATTTGAAAATAATATAAAATAACAGATTCATCTAATTTTAAATAGTCTTCTAATGTCACTTGCTCATGAAAGATGGAGGTAAAGTGAATCGGGTCATATTTAAACGTATAGTTTTCCTCAAACAATTGCTTAGCGCGGTGGAGGATTTTCGTTAAAAGTACCTCTGCGCTGCGAGACACTGGATGAAAATAAACCTGCCAATACATCTGATAGCGGCTCATAATATAATCCTCAACAGCGTGCATACCGCTCTTTTTAATGACGACTTGGTCTTCGCGCGGCCTCATCACACGCAAAATCCGCTCCATATCAAATTGGCCATAGCTGACCCCGGTAAAATAAGCATCGCGCTGCAAATAATCCATTCTGTCGGCATCAATCTGGCTCGAAATCAGGCTGACAACCAGCTTTTTATCGGAAGTCTTGGCGATGACTTCGGCTACTTTTTCTGGAAAATCCGGTCCTACCCTAACAAGCACTTTGTTTACTTCGGTATCTCCTAGAATAATCGCGCGGGTAAAATCCTCGTGGTCAAAATCGAACACTTTTTCAAAGGAATGGGAAAACGGACCATGTCCGAGGTCATGAAGAAGGGCAGCACAAAGCGTCAGCAGACGTTCGTCATCGTTCCATTCCGGTCTGCCGGCAAACACATCATCGATGATACGGCGGACAATTTCATAGACACCGAGAGAATGATTGAAACGGCTGTGCTCTGCACCATGAAACGTTAAAAAAGTCGTTCCCAGCTGTTTAATCCGTCGCAGCCGCTGAAACTCCTTTGTTCCAATCAGATCCCAAATCGCCTGGTCCCGGACGTGGACATAGCGGTGGACTGGATCCTTAAATACTTTTTCTTCGGTAAGTTTTTCAGTGGAATATGACATCGATTTCCCCCTTCCTTTTCGAAAAATCACTTTTTTCTATTATATCCCAAAAAACAACAATTTTCCCCAGTATTTTTCGACAGAAACCGAAAAGAAAAATCACCTTTAAGCGCACTGGTCAAAGGTGATTATTTGATCTTTTTATTTACTTTCTCCATTAATTCCTCTTCCGTTAATGCGGCAACCGGGCGGTTATTAACGAAGGCAAAGGTCTTTTTCCGGCCGGGTCCGCAATAGGACTGGCAGCCGATTTTGATTTCGGCATTCGGATCGATGTCTTTCAAACGAGGGATCAATGTCTTTAAATTCACGGCCTGGCAATCGTCGCAAACACGAAATTCATTGGACATTTGGTACAACCCTTTCTCGGTCAATCTGCTTCTATCTATTATTTTATCCATTATAGTCACGTAATTAAACTCCTTAGGTATTTTACATTTTCTTGGCAGGCATTGCAAGGTACAATTCTTTGCAATCAATTAATTAAACTTTTAAAAAAATCTATTATCCTTTTAACCATTTTGGTATAAAGGCTAGAAAACTTGTCCATCCTAAGACTAGAACTTTTTTAAAAATCGAGAAAACTTATAAGGAGTTGAAACATATGAAAGTTCGTCAAGATGCATGGACAGATGAGAATGATTTGCTTTTAGCCGAAACTGTCCTTAGACATGTAAGAGAGGGAAGCACCCAGCTGAATGCTTTTGAAGAGGTAGGCGACAAGCTGAACCGAACTTCAGCAGCCTGCGGCTTCAGATGGAATGCCGTCGTACGCCATACGTATGAAAAAGCCTTGCAATTAGCCAAGAAGCAGCGCAAGCAAAGGTCAAGAGTTTTAGGCAAAGACCAAGGCGGCAAGAAAAAACTGCTTTACAGCCCGCCGGTTACTACGACTGAAGAGTTTGAGGCAATGCCGGTGTCCGTTGAGATACCAGTGGAGACTTCGAGAGAATTACCTGATATGACCGCTGAATTGGCAGCTGAAACTTATGTAAAACCAGCCGCAGCACAAACCTACCGACCGCAATCAACAGGGCTCAACCTAGATTCTGTTATCGATTACTTGCAAAACTTCAATCATTCCAATCTGCAAAATGAAGCATTAAAAAGTGAGAATGAAAGATTGAAGCGAGAATTGTCTGAGCTGCGGAAGCAAAATGAGGAAATGCGTGCAAAAATCGATGATCTCGAGCAAAATACCGAAACGATTCAAGAAGATTACGAGACCTTAATGAAAATCATGAACCGCGCCAGAAAGCTTGTTTTATTTGAAGAAGAAGAAAGACCCGCTACTAAATTCAAGATGGACCGTAATGGCAATTTAGAGAAAGTAGCTGAGTAACTAGAAAAGCGGAAGCGCCTTGACCAGGGACGACAGGCATAAGACGATCCGGGGAGAAGAGGTTGGATGGCAGCATCCAATTAGAAAAAGCCGTAAATCAACGTTTACGGCTTTTTTACTTGCTCATTTCGCTCTACGACCCTTTGATAGTAACCAGGCAAGAGCTCGAGTTCGAATTCATTGAGCTGGCCGGCGTAGAGCAAATCGCTGTTTTGCTTTAATTGGCTCAATAGCCGAAGCATGATATCCGCGATTGAAAAATTAGTTTGATAAAGCTCAGATAATGAGGCCATTACGTCAGGGACAATCTCAGGGTAGGTGAATTTGGTCGGTTCCCCTTGTTTGGAAATTGCGTAAAACTCCCTGATCAGCTCGGCGCGATTGCTGCCGCTGCCATTGACACAAAGGTAAATCTGAACGGCTACTCCTTTTTTGAGGCGGCGCTGGGAAATACCTGCGAACTTTTTCCCGCCGATACTAAGGTCATAACTTCCCGGGCAATAAGATCCGACAATTTCCCTTGCCTCAATCTGCTGAGGGAAATCGGCAAACATTTGTTGAATCAGCTGCCACATTGCCTCATAGCCGCGATTGATATCAATCCCTTTCTCGGCCTCGGGAAAAATCAGCGAGATATTGAGGACGCCTTCATCAAGAACGACGGCAAGACCGCCGGAATTCCTTACAATAGACTGATAGCCCTGGTTCCGGAGAAATTCAATGCCTTCTTGTAAGAATGGCAGTTTTGTATCTTGAATGCCGAGGACGATGGTATTATGATGCACCCATGTCCTTGCAGTAGCCGGCGCTTTTCCAGCTCCGACCGAAGCACAGAGCGTATCATCGGTTCCAAATGACTGTAACGCGTGAAAATGACTGCCTATAGCAGACTGGTCAATAACCCGCCACTGTGGCTGCCGCATTAAACCTTCCATTTTTGTAGCTCCTTGAATGTTTGATAGGGTAATTGTATCAAATTAAACTAGGTGTTACATTCCACATATTGTAAGAACGTCCAATAACCCTTTAAAAATGTCCAATCAGGGCTAAAAAATATCCAAAACCCCCTAAAATTTGTCCAAACTAACCAAAAAAATGTCCAATACTGCCCCAAAAATGTCCAATCCACAAAAAAGAGCCAGCCCACCTCCGGACCAGCTCCCCAAAAATCATTTATAACCCCTGCGCCGCCGTAATTAACGCCAACTTATAGACATCTTCTTCATTACAGCCGCGGGACAGGTCATTAACCGGCTTATTCAAGCCTTGTAAAATCGGGCCCACTGCTTCAAATCCGCCTAAACGCTGGGCAATTTTGTAACCGATGTTTCCAGCTTCGAGGCTCGGGAAGATAAAAACGTTCGCGTCACCCTGCAGCACAGAACCAGGCGCCTTGCTTTTAGCTACAGATGGAACAAACGCGGCATCAAATTGGAATTCCCCATCTAGCACGAGTGACGCATCGCGGCGCTTCGCCTCAGCAACGGCTTCGACAACCTTTTCCGTTTCAGGGGACTTCGCCGATCCCTTCGTTGAAAACGAAAGCATCGCAATCCGCGGCTCAAGATCAAACATCTCCGCCGTCTTCGCACTTTCGATAGCTATCTCCGCTAAATCTGAGGCGTCCGGTGCAATGTTAATCGCGCAATCGGCAAACACATACTTCTCATCGCCGCGGACCATGATAAACACACCGGAAGTTTTCCGCACGCCTTCCTTTGTCTTAATGATTTGCAGCGCCGGGCGGACCGTATCGGCTGTGGAGTGGGCCGCACCGCTGACCAAGCCATGCGCTTTATTTAAATACACCAGCATCGTGCCGAAATAGTTTTCATCAAGCAAGATTTTTCGCGCATCCTCTTCAGTCGCTTTACCCTTGCGGCGGTCGACAAATGCCGCGACAAGCTCATCCATTCCTGCAAAGTTCGCAGGGTCATAGATTTCCGCCGCTTCCAAGGAAACACCGAACTCATCCGCTTTTGCTTGCACCTGTTCAATGTTGCCAACCAAAATCGGGGTCAGCAGCTTTTCCTCTGCCAATCGACCGGCCGCACGAATAACCCGCTCGTCCAAGCCCTCTGGAAAAACAATTTTTACATCACGTCCGGAAATTTTTTGCTTCAAACCTTCAAATAAATCACTCACAAAACAAACCTCCCTAAAAAAACTACCTACCAAGCATACTTTACCTTACTAAAATTTCAATGATTTTACTCACAGAGAACGTTTTCACTCAAAATGTTTTTGTTTTCAAAAAATTACACTCTAACCTTTACTATTTACTATTTTTTATAAAAATATCCTTTAAGGTTTTATTAAAGCGTCTGTTGGTCAAACTATGTTATAGTTATTTAGAATGATTATTTAGGAGTGATTGTAATGAGTGAAGCAGCACAAACGCTTGATGGCTGGTATTGCCTGCATGATTTTCGTACGGTAGACTGGACGACTTGGAAGATGCTTTCGAGCGATGAACGCCAGTCGGCCATCCACGAGTTTTTAAGTCTAGTTGAAAAATGGAATACCACCCAGGAACGCAAAGAAGGCAGCCATGCCCTTTATACAATCGTTGGCCAAAAGGCTGATTTTATGATGATGATCCTTCGTCCAACCATGGAAGAATTAAATGAAATTGAAACCGAATTCAACAAAACAAAATTAGCGGAATTCACGATTCCGGCTCATTCCTATGTATCGGTCGTGGAACTGAGCAACTATTTGCCTGCCGGCGAAGACCCATACCAAAATCCGCAAATCCTTGCGCGTCTGTATCCGACGCTTCCGAAAACAAAGCATGTTTGCTTCTATCCAATGGATAAGCGCCGCCAGGGCAGTGACAACTGGTACATGCTGCCGATGGAAGAGCGCCGCAATATGATGCGCAGCCATGGCATGATCGGACGTACATATGCTGGAAAGGTGAAGCAAATCATAACTGGCTCTGTTGGTTTTGACGATTACGAATGGGGCGTAACCCTATTTGCTGAAGATGTACTTCAGTTTAAAAAGCTAATCTATGAAATGCGTTTTGATGAAGTCAGCGCGCGCTACGGGGAATTCGGAGCTTTCTTTGTCGGCAATCTGTTAGAGGAAGAACGCGTACCAAAATTCCTTCATGTTTAATCCATAAAAGCCCCGGCTCCTGCTGGGAGCTTTTTTGTTTTTCCGCCTAAACCTTAAGTCATATCTTAGGACTTTCCCTCATACTAATAAAACAGCGAGTCTTAGTAAAAGTCTGCAGGAACCAATTTGGGCTTATGGGAGTATGAATAGAATGTTGAGCCACATTTTTAGGAGGGAAAAAGATGAGTCAATATTACAATCCACAAGGATTTCAGCCTTATACTCCGGGAGGGCAGCCAGGAGTGGCGGGGCAGCCTTATTACCCTGGCACACAACAAGGATTTCCGCCTGCCGGCGCGGGCGCCACGCCAACGCCGCAACAAGCGGCAGCTGCGGCATCTATGCAAGCCGGCATGCTGCCAATTGAACAATCCTACATCGAAAATATTTTACGTTTAAACAAAGGCAAACTTGTCAGTGTTTTTGCCACCTTTGAAGGCAGCACGTCATGGAATTCCAAGGAATTTAGAGGAATCATTGAAGCAGCTGGGAGAGACCATGTCATTTTAAGTGATCCACAGAAAGGTACACGTTTCCTCATTCCAATGGTAGCGGTGGACTATATTACTTTTTCCGAAGAAATCGAGTACGAATATCCATATGGCGGCGGGCAACAATTAGGTACGTTCCCTCCAAGGTAAATAAAAAAGGCATTCGGACCCCTAGTCCAATGCCTTTTTTCGTTTATAAATGTTTTACCGCCCCGACGATTATCAAAATCCACGCTGCTAAAAAACAAACGCCGCCAATTGGTGTAATCGCTCCTAAGACGCCTACCTTCGTCAAACTTAATATGTACAAGCTGCCGCTAAATAAAATGATGCCCGCGAGCATTAACCATCCGGACCAGCTAAACAAAGAGCTGACTGGAACCTTGCCTAAAAGAAGGCCAATGATTAACAGGCCTGTGGCATGGAACATTTGATAGGTTACGCCCGTTTTCCAAATATCTAAATAATGAGCATCCAGTCTATCCTTTAATCCATGTGCTCCAAAGGCACCCAGTGCAACGGCCAAAAAGGCATTGATGGCACCGATTATAATAAAGGTTTTCATCTTCTATTTTCCTTCCCTTCTTGTCTAGCTTCAGCGCCTATGGGCTCGGATTCATAAAACCATGTTCAAGACGCTTCCGCTTTTCTGTTAAAAATCAAATAACGAATCTCCGTTTGCTTCGTTACCTAATTCTAATTTTTTAGGCTGCTGCAGTGATACTGGCTGATTTTGAAATACCGGCTGCGTAATAACGGGCTGGACCTGAACTTTAGTGGCTGGATTCCATGAAGCATCCCTTATACCAGGCTTTTCTTCCAGTATCAATTCGCATAATATTTTAATAGAGTAAATCTTTTCCCGCAAGCTTTCTTCCTTCTGAGCTGTTTGCGCCTGCTTTAATTCTGCTTCCATTTTGTCTAATAGTTTTTGGATGGATATATTCACGTTTGACACCTCAAAATTAAGACTCGCTTCTATTCTACCTGAGTATTGACTTTTTTACGAAAAATTAGACCGTGGGCTGCGACAATATTTTCATGTTCCACGTGAAACATGTCATTTTATGTCATTTAAAAGACCCGTACCATTGAAGGCGCGGGCTTGAGATCATCCTAGTATTCTCTGGTAAATAGACTTCGCATGCGTTAAATCCTTTGTTCCGTGGATAAGGGCGCGGCCGTCTTGAAAAATTACCATCCGCTCCGGACCCATTTCTACTGACACTAAATAGGGATTTCCTTTAACAGTATATCCAAGTGAACTAAGTTGGCCGGCAAGCCGTTCCAGTGAAATCTCTCTCGCCGAGGAAGGGCGGATTTGCACCGTATCGCGGCCGCACAGCACTGTCGTTTTCGTCATATTTTCCTGGTCAAGATACGGGTAGGTCCGCTCCTCACTGCAGGATAAGCAGCCGGCAAACTTCGCCTTCGACATTTTCAAACTCGTATATTGGTTTCTCCATAAATCAAAGCTGACAAACGATGTACGCACTGCTTCCCAATCCTCAGCCAACATTTTTAATGCTTCAGCCGTCTGATGGGCGATGACCATTTGTACCGCAGGAGAAATAATTCCTCCCGTATCACAGGTCATCCCCTGGAGCGGAATGCTGCGCAACAGGCAGTTCAAGCACGGTGTTTTCCCCGGAATAATCGAAAAACTCATACCAAAGCTGCCGACACAAGCACCGTAAATCCATGGAACGTTATATTTTTGCGATACATCGTTCATCGCCATCCGCGTTTCAAAATTGTCCGTCGCATCAATCATTACATCCACACCGGTGACGAGCTCTTCCAGCAATTCAGGGGTAGCGTCACCGATGATCGCCCGGATTTCAACATCGGAATTAATGGCTCGCAGACATTTCTCCGCAGCAGCTGCCTTTGGAAGCTTCTCGGCCACATCTTCTTCTGTGTAGAGCTGCTGCCGCTGCAGGTTGCTTGCTTCGACGTAATCACGATCGATGATGGTAATCCGCCCAACGCCGGATCGGGTCAAAACTTCAGCATTTCCTGAACCAAGAGCCCCTGCTCCGATTATTAAAACATGTTTTTCACTAATTTTCGCTTGTCCGTCTTTGCCGATGCCCGGAAAGAGGACCTGCCGTGAATAGCGATCGTTCAAATTTTTCACCCCGCTAATAGAAAACTCGCCTTTTGGCGAGCTTAATGCACTAATTTATAGTTTTTTTGCCTACTTAAAGGCATTAATCCGCAATTTTATTTGCGAATTTTCCACGTTATTTGTAAAGCCGTCTAGTTTATTTGCGAATTCACATAGTTTATTTGCGAATTAGCCGCTTTTATTTGTGAATCTAACAATCAACCGCCGCTCACAGGCGGAATAAAAGCAATTTCATCTCCGTTACGGATGACCTCGTCATTGGAAGCAAACTCTTCGTTAATCGCAGTCATGACGGTTTCCATTCGCGGCAGGTCGTACCGAGCCGCCAAGTCTGCTTTCAATTCAGCGACCGTTTTCCCGCTGGCATCCACCGTCAGAAACTCTTCGCCGACGGCATCCCGTAAATGCGCAAAAAACAACACTTTATTCATTCAAGTCACTCTCCTCAGGCTTGCCGCTCGGGTAGGCAACCGTTTCGAGCTGATTACCCATCCAGGCCTCGCCGTCCTCCCGATGCTCTTTTTTCCAAATTGGGACAATTTCTTTGATGCGCTCAATTGCATAGCGGTTCGCTTCATAAGCATCAGCGCGGTGCGGCGTTGATACCGCGATCACGACCGCAACATCAGTAATATCTAAGCGCCCTACCCGGTGGGTAATCGCGACGCTGGAGCCCTCCCAACGCTCTTCTATTTCTGAACCGATCTGCTCGAGCTTCTTAACCGCCATCGCTTCATATGCTTCATAGATTAAAAATAAGGTTTTCTTGCCATGCGTTAATTCGCGGACGGTGCCGATGAAAGTGGTAATCGCGCCTGCTTCGCGCTGCACCACTTTATCAATCACCGCTTGTATATTAATCGGTTCCTTTGAAATCTCATACATTTTCATTTTGTCACCCTCCATTATATTTTAGCAGAGCCGGTCACAGCAAAGGAAAATGTTCTGCTTTAGCCCACTTTTTGGCGTCTTCGTATTCCTCAGGATGATTCATATTAAAAAAAACACGCTCAATATCGGTATTAATAATGTTCTTAAGCTCATTTTCCGTTACAAATAAGACATGCAATCGCTCTAGCAGGTCTTTCATGCGAAGATTTCCTGTTTCGATAGATTGTGCGGCTTTCTCGGCGGCACCTTTTTTAAACGCTGCAAATAACGGATGCTGTTTTCCGTTGATGACAGGAACAACTGCATCAAATTCGCCGCACAGACTGACGAGTTTCTCTGCAAGCCTGCCGGATACAAACGGCATATCACAAGCGACAATGAAGTTCACATCATATTCGCTTACCGTTAGACCTGCATGCAGTCCAGCGAGCGGCCCCTTGCCTGGAAAGTGATCCGCCGCCATTTTTATATTCAAAAACTCATATTGTTTTGAATCATTCGTTACTAGAATGATATCATCAAACGAGTCATGAAGAGTATCACGGATTCTCTCAATATTGGTTTTCTCGTTTATTTTTAATAGGGCTTTATTTGTGCCCATCCGGCTCGATTTCCCGCCAGATAAAATAATGGCCGCCGCTTTCATGAAGCACCCTCTTTTTTCAGTTCCCTAACTGCGTTATACCCATTTTCCCAGGCTGCAGAGGGCTTTTCGATATTTTGTCTTGTATCATTCATTTTAATATAGCTGTTGTACAGTTCGCAAACTTGGATTTGCGATACGTTGTCCCCTTCATTTGTATGAATTGGATCGCTTTATGGTCTTTATTGCCACCATGAGAGGCCTTCCAGGGATTTCACATTTTCACAGCAAACTGGCTATACGCTTGTTTCTTAAATCGTACTTTTCCATTGATTATTTGAAAGTAATTTTTATCACACTAAGAACTTGTAAATAGTAAAAATGGTTCTTTTATCATTTTTCTGTCAACTATTGCGGATTTCTGTTAAATTTAAAAAGATGAATTATAATATAGAAGAGGTTTTTTAGAATGAGGAGGTTGATTACATAATGACAATTAATAAGGTATTAACCATTGCCGGTTCAGATTCAAGCGGCGGAGCAGGGATTCAAGCTGACCTAAAGACATTTCAAGAGCTTGGCGTATATGGAATGACAGCCCTTACCTGCATCGTAACAATGGACCCGAAAAACCATTGGCATCATGAGGTTTTCCCAATTGATGTGAATATCCTCGAAAAGCAGCTGGAAACGATTCTCTCTGTCGGCATCGACGCAATGAAAACAGGGATGCTTGGAACGGTTGAAATCATCGAATTAGCCGCAAGAAAAATGGATGAACACAAACTCGGGCGCGTCGTGATTGACCCTGTTATGGTGTGTAAAGGCGAAGATGAGGTGTTAAATCCGGAGACAGCGGATGCCATGCGCGAGCTGTTATTGCCAAGGGCCTTTGTGGTAACACCAAATCTGTTTGAAGCAGGCCAGCTTGCCCGGACAGGTACACCGCGTACGCTTGATGACATGAAAAATGCTGCTGTGAAAATTCATGATTTAGGCGCGAAGCATGTCCTCATTAAAGGCGGCAGCAAGCTTCAGTCAGAAGAAAAATCCATCGATCTTTTATATGATGGGAAGGAATTCACAATTTACGAGTCTCCTAAAATTGAGACCACCTTCACTCATGGGGCAGGCTGTACGAATTCTTCTGCTGTCACGGCTGGATTGGCAAAAGGTCTGTCCGTTTATGAAGCAGTCGATGTGGCGAAGCAATTTGTTTCAGCGGGCATCCAACAGGGCTTCCGCTTAAATGAATACGTTGGTCCGACCTGGCACGGGGCGTACCGCAGTGCCGGAGCCGTTACTGAGTATTGCGAAGATTGTTAAGAATAAATAGTGTGGAGAACCGGAGCTTTATTGTCCGGTTCTTTTTTGTGCATGTTTTTCGCATTTTTTAACAGACTTTAGTATGATGATTACATTATTAATGAAAAATATTCATTAGGTATGAAAGGGAAAGGAGACATTAACTTTGGAGTTAGTTGATATTAAAAAGGTTCAAGAAGCCATTAATCATTTTGCGAATAAAGATGTCTACATTCACCTTGAAACAACGAACGGAGCCTATGCATCCCATAAAGATCAATCTTTCTTTAATGCAGGAGCCTATATCCGGAATGCCCTTGTCCGTTATGAATTAGGGAAAATCACTGGCAAAGGACCATACCGGGTTGGATTAAAAATTAACCTCGGCTGGGTTTATGCCGAAGGGATCACACATTTTGAAATAGATGAAGAAAATCACCTTTTGATGGCCGGCCACGACAATGAAGGAAGGCTCGCTGTTGCACTGGAAATCAGTACTACACCATTTGCTTAAGCAATGTGGAAAGGAGAATGAAAATGGAAAAAGAACGTCAAGTCCTGGTCGTTTTCCCTCACCCTGATGATGAGGCATTTGGAGTATCCGGAACGATTGCCACTCATGTGCAAAATGGAACCCCGGTGACGTATGCTTGTTTAACTCTAGGGGAAATGGGACGAAACATGGGCAATCCCCCGTTTACAAATCGGGAAAATCTTCCTAAAATCAGAAAAAAAGAACTGCAGGAGGCTGCCCGGGTTCTGGGCATTCAGGATCTCAGGATGCTCGGCTTCCGTGATAAAACAATTGAATTTGAGGATGAAGATAAGCTGACAAACACCATGTCAGAACTCATTAAAGAATTAAATCCTTCCTTAATCATTACTTTTTATCCCGGCTATTCCGTTCACCCTGACCATGACGCCACCGGTGCGGCTGTCGTAAGAGCTGTTGAAAAGCTGCCTGCCGCAGCGCGGCCAACGTTACACTGTGTCGCTTTTTCAAATAATTGCGTCGAGGATCTTGGCGAGGCCGACATCATCAACAACATCACCCCTGTGGCAGAGAAAAAGCTCGCAGCAATTCAGGCCCACCGCTCACAGACCGAGCAGATGTTTAAAGATGTGGAGGAGAAGTTGAAAAACCATGATCCGCAAATCATGGTGTGGATTAACAATGAACGGTTTTGGACTTATAAATTTGCTAACTAAATTGAAAAGTCTGTTCTGATTATTAAAAGCCGCTCTTCATGTTTAAAAAGAGCGGCTTTTATTATTTGATCATTCCTGAAAGAATCAAGTTCTATTAGGACAGATGTTACGCTGACTTATTAACATGCTGCTTTCAAAAAAAATAGGGACAATTTTATAAAAAATGTCCCTATTTATTCGTAATATTTACACTGCTTCCCTATCAGTCCTATCCTCTGACTGGAGCTCAGCAGGTACACGTTTGTTGATTCCGAAAGCATAATAGCTGATTACCACAATAGCCAGGAAGACAATACCTGCAATCAGTGAGACACGAGTGTCTTCATTAAACCACATACCGACAAGCACCGCAGTTAAATAGCCAATTGTCAGATAGTTCGTGACAGGCGCAAAAGGCATCTTGAAAGGATGGCTGGCCATTTTTGCAGCATGGACTTTCCTGAACTTGATTTGGCTAATTAAGATGACAAACCAAGGAACCATTCCAGGAAGGACACTTGCCGCATAGACGTACACAAACAGTTTTTCTGGTGCCAGATAACTTAAAACTACGCCAACGCCAAGGCCGATCAGTACGCCAATTGTACCGACTAGAGGCACTCCGTTGCTTGAAACCTTCGCAAACGATTTTGGAGCTTGTCCATTGACACCAAGAGTATAAAGCATGCGCCCTGCACTGTAGATACCGCTGTTACAACCTGACATAGCCGCAGTGATCACAACAAAGTTAATGATTCCAGCAGCAGCTGTAATACCGATTTTTGCAAAAGTTGCTACAAAAGGGCTTCCAAGTGAAGTTAACTTATCCCAAGGATAAACAGTAACAATAACAAAAATAGCACCGATATAGAATACAAGAATACGCCAAATTGTACTTTGAATCGCGTTTCTTAATGTTTTCTGAGGATCTTTTGCTTCACCAGCTGTAATACCGATAAGCTCTACACCTTGATAAGCACCGACAACAAGTGATAGTGCAAAAAGGAAACCTTTTAAGCCGCCAGTAAAGAAGCCGCCGTTTTTCCAGAGATTTGATAGGCCAATCGCTTCTCCGCCGTTGCCAAAGCCAAAGAAAATCAAGCCAAAACCTGCCACAATCATCAATACAATCGTAACTACTTTAATTAGCGCAAACCAAAATTCGAATTCACCAAATGATTTAACAGAAATAAAGTTTGCTGTTCCAAGAATAACCATTGCGATAAGTCCCGGAATCCATGCAGGAAGATCTGGATACCAGTACTGCATATAGGTGCCAATCGCGATAACCTCCGCCATACCGACAACTACCCACTGGAACCAGTTGCTCCAGGCAGTCATATATCCCGCGATTGGATGGATATACTTATAGCCAAATGTTGCGAATGATCCTGTACTTGGTTCCAAATAAAGCATTTCCCCCATGGCGCGCATAATTAAATATAGAAATATTCCTGTAATTCCATAAGCGAGCATGACAGATGGACCCGTCCAGCCTATTGTGCTGGAAGAACCCATAAATAGACCTACACCAATCGTTCCGCCCAAAGCAATCATTTGAATATGACGTGAACTTAAACCCCTGCTCAATTCCTTGTTTGCCATTCCTTTTCCTCCCCTTTATTCCTTATTGTTGCTTTCAAAAAAAGATGCATGTAAACCCATTGTTCATATTTTCATTAGTGTGAGGCAAAAGTTGGAAGCGGTTACAACCGAACCAGAAAAAGTTCAAATTAAACTTTATTAGAAGTATATCGTTTCATATATTACAGTGTCATTCTATAATCGTATTAGAATAATGTCAATACTATTTCAAAAACACAAAAAATTTAGACATTTTTAATCCACTGGCATAAAGAAGGGCTTTTAGTGATGAATTTCCACCCTAAAATGTCTTACTAGCAAAATATGAATTATCCTATTAATAATAATAAATGTGGAACAAAATAATTTTCTCAGACTTCAAAATATCTTTTTTCAGCCTCGAAAGATTCCCGACACACGCTTTGCCCTTATGTCCCAACCAACGTCACAAATCTCTGTATTCTTAAGATTCACAAATCGTTCAATAATTTAAAATAGCGATTTTTCCTAGGGTTTGCGAGCCCTTTCACAGAACGTTCAAAAACATCCGAAACGGTGTGAGGTACATCACAATTTAATCAACCCTCCGCGGGTAGGATAAAGTTGTTCATTAGACAAAAAGGAGGGTCAAAACAAAATGAATAAAGCCATTATAAGTTTTGTCATTTGCGCGTTGCTTGGCTTCGGTTTAGGCTACCTTGTTTTTGGAGTCATCATGGGAGACTCCGAAAAACAGCCGCAAACCGCTCAAGCTGATACAAAGCAAACAACGAATACAACCACTGAAGCTAAGGAGGAACCCGCAAAAGCATCATCGGCAAACGAGGATAACATCCTTAATAAAAAAGGATGCCTTGGCTGTCACAGCGTGGAAGCTCTTAATCTAAAAGGCGGCGCCGTCGGACCGGATCTTTCCCAAGCCTTTGTTAATG
This sequence comes from Neobacillus sp. NRS-1170, assembly GCF_050468025.1. Taxonomy (NCBI): domain Bacteria; kingdom Bacillati; phylum Bacillota; class Bacilli; order Caryophanales; family Bacillaceae; genus Neobacillus; species Neobacillus sp. NRS-1170. The sequence continues at coordinate 55,037 of NZ_JBITPF010000021.1, forward strand.
TGGAAGGCAAGCACGGCAAGCCAATAGAGGAATTCTTAAAGGCGCCTACTTCAGCAGTTATGTCAGGCGTAATCGGTAAAAATCCATTAACAGATGACGAGCGCAAGCAGGTCCTTGATCTTCTTAAGCAAGCATCTGAAGCAAAATAATCAAAAGGTGGTGTAATGCAATGAAAAAATGGATTCCAATCGCATCGGGATTACTTGCCGGCTTCGTAGCTGCGACAATCTCCTTTGCTGATTTTTCCGCAAAGACTAATACGGAAGCTGCATCCGCAGGCAATAAAAGCGATGCAGAAAAGGTGTATGTTCCTTTTGGTAAAAAAGATGACTACTACCTGTTCGCATCTGGCGGACACTCTGGACAAATGTTTATTTACGGTGTTCCATCGATGCGTCATATTCGTACCATTCCAGTATTCTCACCAGATTCGGCAACAGGATATGGCTTTGATGAGCACTCCAAGAAATTAATGGGTGACTATACATGGGGAGACCTTCACCACCCTGCCTTTTCTGAAACAAACGGAGACTATGACGGTAAATTCATGTTTGCAACGGACGTTGGTAACAGCCGTGCGGCGGCCATGGATTTAAAAACCTTTACCGTAAAAGACATCATCCAAGTTCCAAACACAAGCGGTCCGCACTGTGCGGCCTTCGTTACCGAAAATACCGAGTACATGTTCCTGCCAACTCGTTTCGCTGTACCGCTTGGATCGAAATACGAATCATTGGATGACTACAGCACAAAATACCGCGGCGTCATGAGTGCCGTAACGTTTGATCAAAACAAAGAAAAGCTTAATATTGCTTACCAAGTGGCGCTTCCGCCATGGTCCTACGACCTTTCCGATGCCGGTAAAAAAATCTCCAAGGATTGGGCTGTATTAACGACTTATAATACAGAGGAATCAACGACAAACCTTGAAATTAACGCGTCACAGGCGGACCGTGACTATATTGTTCTTTTTAACTGGAAAGAGCTTGAGAAAATGGTCAAGGACGGCAAGTATGAGGATGTTAACGGCCAAAAAATGATTTTCCCTGAAAAACAAAAAGGCGGCATCTATTTAATTCCGGTGGCGAAATCACCTCACGGCGTTGACGTAACGCCAGATGGCACACGCTTCATTGCTTCCGGTAAACTAGCACCTACGATGACTGTATTCTCTTTTGAAAAAGCATTTAAAGCAATTGAAAATAAAGACTTTGCCGGGGACCGCAACGGTATTCCGATTCTTAACTACAAGTCTGTAATGGAAAGAGAAGTTAACCCAGAAAATGCTCTTGGACCACTTCATACTCAATTTGATGATAAAGGCATGGCCTACACAACCATGTTCATCTCTTCTGAGGTTGTTAAATGGGATCCAAACACTGGTAAAACATTAGACCGCGTACCTGTACAATATTCACCTGGTCACTCTGTTGCCGCAGAAGGCGACACCGTTTCACCGGATGGTAAATACCTTGTGGCACTTAATAAAATTGCGAAAGACAGCTACTTGTCTGTTGGTCCTTCACACCCTGAGTCCATGCAGTTAATCGACATCAGCGGCAAAATGAAGGTCATCCAATCTGCTCCGGTTAACCCAGAGCCGCACTACGCACAAATGATTAAAGCCGATAAGATCAAGACGATAAACGTTTACCCTAAAGATGAAAAGAACAAAGACGCTGTTTATAAAAAGTCTGACGCACGAATTGTCCGCAATGGAAACAAGGTCGATGTATATGGAATCGCGATGCGCTCGAAGTTTATCTTTGATGCGAAAGCAAAACGTCCTGATGTGATTGAAGTCAATGAGGGTGATCAAGTTACCATCCATTTGACAAACATTGATTTCGATGAAGACATTACCCATGGCTTTGCCATCAACAGCTATAACTTAAACATGGAAGTACAGCCTGGCCAGACAAACACAATGGAATTTACCGCTAAAAAAGCAGGTACCTTCCCGCTTTACTGTTCAAATTTCTGTTCCGCCCTGCACCAGGAAATGACAGGTTACTTCCTAGTAAAACCAAAGAATTAAACATTGGTGATGGGTATCAATTAGATTAATTGATACCCTAGCCTTTTCCTTAATTAACACTATATTAGGAGTGGTTAACTTGATTGGCACCAGTAAAAAGTTTTCAGTGGTTTCTTCCTTAATTTTAACGTTATCAGCCATTTTGATTGCAGGCTCTCTCTTTTTCCCGTGGTGGAAAATGGTGTTCATTGCCCCGCAATATCCAGAAGGGCTTAATATCATTGTTTTTCCTAATAAGCTTGAGGGGCAAATTGATATCGTTAACGGACTGAATCACTATATCGGAATGGCCAACTTTAGTGAAGCAAACTTCCCTGAGCTTCAATATCTGCCTTATTTAATTGGTGGCTTAGCAGCTATCACTCTATTAACTGCGCTGCTTCGAAAAAAGTCGGTTCTTTATGGATTGATTGGCATTTTTGCCATTGGCGGCCTGATCGGAGTCCTTGACCTCCATTCCGCCTTGAAAAAATTTGGAACGAATTTAAGCCCAGAAGCACCGATTAAAATTGATCCCTTTATCCCGCCGATTTTGGGTCACAATACGATTGCCAACTTCCATACAACCAGCCTGTTTGGGACTGGGATGTATCTCGTGATTGCTGCGTTTCTATTATTACTAATTCCGTTATGGAAGGATCGAAAATAAAATGAAAAAACTCACGCTCATCTCTTTAGTTTTTTCTCTTCTTTTTTTCATCAAACCCGAGAAAAATATGGCAGCCGAAAACTTACAAGCGATAATCGACTCCATGAAAGAGGGGGCGGTATTGAGACTTGAAAATAAAACCTATCAGGGCAATATCGTCATTAACAAAAGCATGACGATTATTGGCTCAAGTAATACCGTGATAAAGGGAGACGGAACCGGAAATGTCATTTCCATTAAAGCTCCGAACGTGAAACTTAGCCACCTTACCGTGACCCACAGCAGTATGGACCGCAATTCGGCTGAAGAATATGCAGGCATCAAGATCTATACAAACAAGAATGTGGTGGAAGATGTCAAGATCCGCCATTCCTTTCACGGCATTTATTTAAGTCAGGCTCACGATAATATCATCCGTAATAATAACATCAAAGGCTTGGGCAAAGGGGAAATTGCCGCCCAAGGTAACGGACTTCACATTTATTATGCCAATGATAATCTGCTCGAGCACAATACGATCGACGGCACCCGCGACGGGATGTTTTTCGATTATGCCAATAACAATAAAAGCTATGAAAACAACATTACAAACACACGTTACGGTCTGCATTACATGTATTCAGATGAAAATATTTTCAAGAAAAATACCTTTACCATGAACACCGGCGGCGCAGCCATCATGAATTCGAACCATCTTAAATTAGAAGATAATCAATTTATCGTTAACTATGGAAATCAATCGTTTGGCTTAATGCTTCTGCAGGCCAACGATAATTATATAGCGGGAAACACGTTTTACATGAATCAGCGGGGCCTGTACATTGATCAGGCAACGCGAAACACCATTAAGGACAACCATATCGTCCAGAACCAAATCGGCATTGAACTGTGGGCGAGCTCCAATGACCAGACGTTCACGTTAAATCACATCTCTGAAAATACGATTCCTGCTGTAACCCTTGGCGGAACAGGCGAACACAATGCCTGGAGCAAACGTGGTAAGGGCAATGATTGGGGACGCGCGTTTCCGCTCACCGATTTAAACCAGGATGGCATCGGGGATTTTCCGGTCACCTATCGTTCCTCGTTATATCAATTAATCGAGGATCAAGAACTAACTTATTTATTTTTAAAAAGTCCAGCAATATCGATCTATGAAAAAATCAATGCCACGCTGAAGGATGAGGATACGATGTTTAAAGATCCGCACCCGTTAGCTGCCGAAAAAGGCAAGCCGCATACGATTCTATTTTTCGCTCTAGGAGTGCTGGTGGTATTGATTTTACTAAAGGGGAGACAAAGGCTATGCATTACATTTGGAAGGAATGGAAGGAAAATTTAAGGGGTAAAGGCCTGTGGCTCAGTTTAAGCATCATCGTGCTCTTAAGCGTTAGTATTTTGTTCCGCTCGACCAACCTTTCATATGATAAAGGCTTTTATATTCTATTAATCAATTTGTTCGATACGCAGATCTACTTTATCCCAATCCTGTGTTTGTTTATCGGCGCCTTTTCGATTTTTCAGGAAAAGGAACAAAAAACGCTGATTATGCTGCTGACGAAGAAGGACAATTACACCAGCTTTTTGGTTCGAAAAAGCCTTGGGCTTTATACCGTTGTTCTTGTTCCGATCCTTACTTGGTTTTTTATCTATCTACTATTATTAAAATTTAACTTTCAACTCGATATCAAAAGCTATTTGATTTTAATGACGGCTGTTATTTGCATGGCGCTGGTGTTTTTGCAAATGGGCACAGCGATTGGCAGCTTTAGCCGCTCTCGGATGCAAATTTTAGGGATTACGATTTTTGTCTGGTTTTACTTTTTCTTCTTGCATGATTTTATTCTGCTATCTTTTTTGCCGGATGTTCAGTATGAAAATGTCAAATTCTTCTCAGTGGTTTATTTCTTGAATCCGCTGCAGTCAGTCAGGATGTTTTTAGAAACCGGCATGGGCGTCTATTCCTTCGGCCATATGTCAAGACTTCTTCAAGCATTCATGTGGACGAAGCCGGTGTTCTTTTTACTCGGAAATTTGATTTTCTGGCTTGCAGTTTCTTTAAGTACAGCGATTGTTTTTAACCGCAAGGAGGGCTATGAATGATTAAAGTGACAAATTTAAACCAATCCTTCGGGAAAAAGACGGTATTGGATTCGATTTCAATCGAGATTGAAAAAAATGAAATCTGTGCCCTTGTCGGACGAAACGGTGCCGGTAAATCAACATTTATTAACAGCCTGCTTGGACTGCTCCCGGTTAAGCAGGGGACGATCTCGATAAACGGAATTGAAGTCACGAAAAAAAGTCAGATATGGAAAAAGACCATTGCTTACCTTCCGGAAAAATTTATGCTGTATCCGATGCTCACTGGGCTTGAAAATATGACGTTTTTTGCGGAAGCGGTTTTTAAAAAAGCCGACCTTGGCCGGATGGAACAGGTTTTGAAATCGGTAAGTCTTTGGGACGACCGGGATGTCCAAGTTAAGTCCTACTCAAAAGGAATGCTGCAGCGCCTTGGCTTAGCCATCACACTCTATCAGGATGCGAGCATTCTGATTCTTGATGAGCCGACAAGCGGCATCGACCCGATGGGGAGAAAGGAAATTTTGGAGGTCCTTCGGAATCTTCATGATAAAACCATCCTGCTCTCCTCGCACCATCTCGATGAAATCAAGCAGGTCTGCACACATGTTGCTTATTTAGATAATGGAAAAATGGAAAAATATACAGTTGAGGAATTTTTACAAACTCACCAATTAGGAGGGAATGAGTCATGATGAAACGCCTAATATTCCCCTTGCTGCTGCTGATTGCCATGTTGGCCGGCTGCAGCAAGGGGCCTGAATATAAAATCGAAGTGACAAAAAATCTTTATTTCCATAAGGACACGGCACTGCCATTTGAAATTAAAGTAACCGACAATAAAAAAGCGGTGAAAGGGCTGGATGTTTCTGCTCAGCTATCGATGACGAATATGGACCACGGCACCTATGATGTGAAGTTAGAGGAAGGGAAAAATGGCACTTACTCAGGTAGTGTGAAGCTGCCAATGGGCGGCAAATATGAAGCAGCGTTTACGCTCAAAAAAGATGGGGAAAAAACGGAGGATCTCATCAACCTTAACGTCACAAGGCCTAGAGGTGTGGCCAAAATTAATGGTGAATGGATAACGAATGACGACATTGCTTTTTATCAGTTTATCAATCAGCTTCAGCTGGAAATCAACCGCGAGGCGGCCAAGAAAAAATATACCGGCAAGCAGTTAGAGGAAGAACTGGTCTATCTTGATTCACAGGAAAAAATCAATGATGATAAAAACCAATTATTAACGCAGATTATCCGTCTGCGTGCGATGGCGATGCTGGCCAATGAAAAAGGACATAAGGCCACAGATGCCGAAGTCGGACAGGCCGTAAGCAAAGCTCGAGATCAGTATAACGCCTTCGAATCTGCCAAAAGCTTGATTAAGGAGTACGGCGAAGATAAGTTTTGGGCAACAGAAAAGCAGCAGTATCAATTAATCGTTCTTTCTCAAAAGGTGCAAAAGGACGTCATTGAAAAAGTCAAAAAGGAAAACCCGAAAGTTGGCGAACAAGAAGTCTACTATTTAGCCCAAAAAGAATACGAGGACCTGCTAGTGTCGCAGGTAAATTCACTAAAAATTGAAATTCTCTAAAATGGCACGAATCTCAGGTCACTTTTACAACCAAAAGTGACCCTTTTTGTCTATATTGGAGACCCTCAACAACAAATAGCAATTTTAATTAACGGATAGCGTCAACCAATTAGCGGATATGCTGCTTTAATTGGCCGATAACGGTCGCCAATCAGCAAATAGCAAATCAATTAGCGGATAACGCCACTCAATTAGCGGATATGCTGCTTTAATCGGCCGATAACGGTCGCCAATCAGCAAATAGCAAATCAATTGGCGGATAACGCTACTCAATCAGCAAAAGGCAAATCAACAAAACTATTTTATATCATTTAACCGGACTCGGTATAATTTATCATCCTTTTGATCCGGGTTGCCTCTGCCATCAGTATTGTTGCTGACAAAATAGAGATAGCCGCCGTCGACATAGAGGTCGCGAATCCGGCCTAATCCTGTAATGACAGGCCTCGTCTTTTTTTCTGACAGCTCAAATTCACGGACAGCATTGCCCCTTAATGTGGCCGCATATAGGTTGCCATTTGCTGCAACCATTCCCGAAGGGGCCCATGTTTCATCTTCGGATTGATAAAGAGGGGCTTCCATTCCTGCTTTCTGCTCCGTTCCTTGTATCAAGGGCCAGCCATAATTAGCCCTCGGTTTAATCACATTGATTTCATCATGCGCTGATTGGCCATGCTCGCTTGCATAAAGCGTTCCTTGAATCCACACCAACCCCTGCGGATTGCGGTGGCCGTAGCTGTAAACGAGGGAATTTGGAAAAGGATTATCCAAAGGAACAGTCCCGTCTAAATTCATTCGTAAAATTTTCCCGTTCAACGAATTCAACTTTTGAGCTGTTGACGGGACGGTTGCGTCACCAGTCGTAATATATAGCTTTCCGTCAGGACCGATTTTCAGCCTGCCGCCATGATGGAAAGCCGCGCTCGGAATCTTGTCCAAAAGAATTTTTTCCTCTGCCCACTCATGACCCTTTTGTTTTAACACAATGATGCGGTTAAACTGCCCATTCCCATCCTCATAGGTATAATACGCAAAGGCCCGATAGTTGGCAGAAAAGTGAGGATCTAGTACAAAGCCAAGCAACCCTGCTTCTGCTGCCTTCGCAAGCGGATGTGCCAGCCGCACTGGCTGCCGTTCCGTTTTACCATTTTCAACTTTTACGATACTTCCGGTTCGTTCACTGATGTAGAAAGCTTGATTTAGCTTATCAATCGACCATGGGACAGACAAATTCTCCGCCACCACTTCCACCTCAGACTGCCCGACAATAACTTCCTTGTCTTCAGGTTTCGCTTCATTTTTTTCAAAAAATGAACAGCCTGATAACAGCAGCAACATCAATAGTAATCCGGAACCAACTTTGTACATAAACCCCTTCCTTCCACTTTTCTTCTATAAAATTTCTACTATTGCCTTCGCCACACCGCTTTCTTCATTGGTGTCTGTCACATGGTCACAAAGTGACTTTATGTAATAGCTGGCATTGCCCATTGCTACCGCTCTTCCTACCCGTTCGAACATGGAAACATCATTCAAATTATCTCCCATCGCCATTGTCTCAGATAATTCAATCCCGTTTGCTTTCACAAATGACTCCAGCGCTATTCCCTTTTGGGCATTTTTATGAGTGATTTCAATGTTTTCATGACCTGATGAGGAAATCTCCAATTCTTCTATTGCAGCAAGGGCATTGTTAGCCGCCTCAAGTCTGTCAGCGTCAAAGGAGAACGCCAGCAATTTATAAATCTGGTGATTTTCATCTGCAAAAATCATCTCGTAATCCCCAACTTCATGAACTAAGCCATTTCGTACCCGTGCCCCTGCCTTATAAACAATCTCCTCCCGATTCAAATCCGGATTCGCGCTCATCACAATGTCAACAAGAATCGAAACTGCTTTTTCCGAATCAAGCGAGAACGTACCTTGGTTTGTGTAGACTTCAAAATAAATGTCATGCTCCGTTAGCGTGGCAGCTGCTTCCCTTGCTAATTCCTTGCTAATTGGGTTTGCAGAAATAATCTCGCCATCTTTCGAGCGTACCTCAGCCCCGTTCACGCAAATAATCGGGCATTTCAAGCCTGTCTCAGCCAACACGAAGGTTGCCTCCTGATACGACCTTCCTGTGGCAACGACAAACTCAATACCCTTCTCCTGTGCTTTTAAAATGGCCTCTTTATTTTCCGGTGTGATTTGTTGAATACTGTTTAATAAGGTCCCATCCATGTCTGATGCAATACACTTAATCATGTTGTCCAGCTCCTATTTTTTGATATTGCCATTCTAACACGATTGGCTGGCAATTTTCCTCCAGAAGGCTTAGCCTACATACTTGCTGCCTTCGCGGACACTTAGGGGTGCTAACCGGTGACCCTCGATAAACTCCTTTACCGACGCGGGATTTGTCTTGGAATATTCCCGCAACGCCCAGCCAATCGCCTTTTGGATAAAAAATTCCTTGCTGTCGGCATTTAGCTCAATATAATGATAAAGCAGTTCTTCATACGTTTTATCTTTATATTTTAATTGAAAGAGTATTGCCGCCCGGCGAAGCCACATATAATCGTGTTCTGCCCAGCCATTTAGCGTTTCCTCAACGACTTCAGGGTATTTCTGAGCGATTTTCCCGACCGCTTTTGGGGCAATCGCATCCACGGTATCCCACCATGATTTCGTCATAATCAGCCGCTTCATGAATTCCAAATCCTGTTTTTCCAGCTTATTAAGTGATTTTTCTATATAAGTAAGGGCTGTATATTGATATTCCCTTTCAGGCTTGTCCCATAACACGCTGACGATATCTCTATTAAATGGTTCTTTAAGAATCCCAGTCTCCTTGAAAAATTGCTTTTCAAGCTCTTTGCGCAAGGGAGACTTAATGCCCAAGTATGGGAAATGCCCCTTCATATAGCTTTCCATCGGCCCAGCATTTGTTTCATTGCGGTTTTTTTCGAAAAGATTGGTTAACAAATCTATTTGCAAAAAAATCACTCCTCTCTATTATGAATTATTCTCTTTTTTAACTTTTTTCCCTTTCTATTTATTTCGATACCCTCCGCATAAACGAATTTACCAATGACAAACTAAAAGTGGATAAGGAAGGAGGGGGTTTCGTGACTAAGAAATTTAACAAAGGCAGCCGCAATCAAAATTCGCCGCAGGCAGGACAGGCAGAGGCGGAGTTTGCAAATGAGTTTGTAAGCGGCGATAACAGTAAAGGGAACAAGCGCAATAAAGGCCAGCAAAGCAAAACTAATCCACATGCTTAAATCTAGTAAAAAATCGGCTTTCTCCATTGAAAGCCGATTTTTTGGAAAAATTAATGGCAGGTAAAGGATCGGATTCGGTCTAAATCCATTCCATAATATTGCCAGTGGTTGCCTCGCCAGCGATAACCGGCGATGGAAGTTCTGCCCACATAGGTTGGGTAGTACCAGAAGTTTTTTCCACTTCTTAACCAAATATAGGTGTAACGGTAGAGGCACGGTCTGATGCCGCCTGGGTCGACCGCATATAATCCCACTTGTTCATGTGGTATAAAGGCCGGCGGCGGTACAGTCGGAGGGCCTCCATGCTGCCCTCCGCCAAACGGCGGTTGATGTCCGCCCCCATGCTGCGGCGGCGGTGGTGGAAATCCCCCGTGTGGTGGTTGATGCTGGCTACCCCCGTGCGGCGGCATGTGTTGAACCCCGCTCTGCGGCGGCGGTCCTGGCGGCTGCTGCTGGCCTCCTCCAGGAAACTGTGTCTGGCGCAAAAAATCTTCATGAGAATTGCCATGTATTAGTCCATGGCCATAAGGGTAATTCAAATAATCCAAGGCACAAAACCCCCTTTTATTTGTTTTCCCTCTAATGTATGCAAACGGCCTAATTTGGTGAAATCTCAGTCCTATTCTACTTTTGTGGCTGCTAAGTCTCTTATTTCCCCAGCAATTTTATTTTGGATTCCTTCCACGACCGAAAAGTCCATGGCTGCAATATAAATTTCCTCTAATTCATCATGAAGCTCTTTTGCCTTCGCCAAATAAGAGGTTGCCTCCAGCATTTTGCTTTTATAGTTAGCCGCAATTTTACTAAGGATATCTTCAAAAATTTCATCTGTACCATGAGCAATTAATAATTCATACATATCAATGATTTCATCGCTGTCGCGGCTCGGGAAATACTCATGCGGTGCCGTGCTGTCAAAAATGGCAATTCCCAGTTCTCTAAAAATAACCATATCTAAACTATGTGGATCAAAGCCACAATGATAAATTTCTGCGTCCACACCTCTCGCTTCAGCGGCAGCTGCCAGCTTTTTCAGCAACGTGGATTTTCCAGAACCCGGGCGTCCTTTGATAAAATAACGCTTCGGAACCTCTTCTGTTAGATTTGGAACGAAATCCACTGCACCTTTTGGCGTAGCAGCTCCTAAAAAGCGGTGACGGATATCGGATTGTTTACTGAGCTTCATTTTTCCAAAGAATGTATCAATTAATTTGTTTGTTAATTGATCAGCTTTTTTGAAATCCATGCTGTTAATATAAATTTTTTCCCAATCATCATGAATATCCAGGGCTTCCTTGAATGTATCATAGGCCTTATGGAAGGACTGATTGATTTGCTTTGTTAATTTTAATATCGTGCTTTTATGAGCAGCCAGCGCCTTTGCATTCCAAGCCTCGCCAAGGTTAATATATTCTTCAACTGCACCAGGTGCCTTCGGTTCAATGACGTGCGGTGCTGTTCCATCGACGATCCCCACCTTTAACGCTGGAATAATCACACCATCAATGGAATTATTATCTGATGAGCAATGGAGAAATTCGATATCGAAGCCTTTTTCAATCCACTCATTGCCGATTTTTTTCATTAGTGAGGATTTACCTGTTCCAGGTCCGCCTTTTAAAATAAATAACCGGTCAAGTCCTTGGAGATTTGAATCGTACAGATTGTGGAACCCCCTAGCTGTATTACCGCCGGCAAAATAATTCTTAATTTTACCTGCCACTCTTCAACACTCCCTTTTTATGACGAAAGCTTAAGTTTATTTCACCCTATCTTATGCTTTTGTCATTTATAGGTGAATGCCTATTAAAATTATTTAAGAACATCAGTTATGTCGGCGTTTGTTAATTCCTTTAAAGTTGCAGGTGCGAGGACGATCTGCATGCCAATTTTCCCAGCACTTACGACGATTGTCTGGATTTCGCGGCATCTTTCATCGATAAAGGTCTTATATTCCTTTTTCATGCCGATGGGGGAGCAGCCGCCGCGGATGTAGCCCGTCCATTTTTGAATATCCTTTACCGGAAGCATTTCAATTTTTTTCTCTCCAGCCGCCTTCGCCGCTTTTTTTAAGTCCAGTTCTTCCGCAACAGGAATAACGTAAACATAAATATTCTTGCTTGCGCCCTGTGCCACAAGTGTTTTATAGACCTCCTTTGGCTCCTTTCCAATTTTTTCAGCCACGGAAACTCCGTCAATTTTTCCATCTTTGTTGTCGTATGTAAGCATTTCATACTGGACCTTTTTTGCATCCAATATCCGCATTGCATTTGTTTTCGTCTGTGCCATGTTAATCATCCTTTATTGATAAATTACTAGTAGTATAGCAATAATTTCATGAAAAAGGAGAGCCCCATTGCAAAGCTCTCCTCAAATATTATTGCAGCCACGCCTGGAAGTAGCGTGTTATGGCAACTGCATAGTCGCCTCTTGTCACTTTTTTCGCTGGATCAAAGCTGGCTTCGACGGTTGGCACCAACTCGTAAGGTCCTTGTTTAACAGCAAAAGTGGCATTTAAAATATTAAGGTCCAGAGCTGTTTGGACATAACCTTTAAGCGCAGCAGGAATGGACGCACCATCCTTCAAAGGAATCCGCTCATCCTTATAAAGGACCGTTACCGTATCACCGATGAAATCCTTTGCCTGTTTTTCTAAACCAAGCGCTTGCACAAGCGAGTAGGCGAGTTCTGCGCGGCTGACCTCACCGTTTGGATTAAAATTCCCGGCAGAATCAAGTAGCATAACGCCGCCCTGCGACTGTAAACCATCACGAATGGCAGCCCCTTTGGCCGAAACAGCCTTAACAAACGGAACGTCAGCTGACTGAACATCCTTCAATGCTGGAGCCTGGCTTTGACGAATTCCTGCTCCCATTACTAAAAAGCGTGCTAAATCCTTCCGTAACAGATTCTGCTGCGGCTTAAAAGTTCCATCCACGTAACCATCTACTAATCGTTCACTTACCGCCATTTCAATCGCGGAGGCAGCGGGGCTGCCAGCAATATCATTCAAACCTGAAAAACCACTGACTTTCGAAACGGATATCGTCCCCTGAATCGTTTCAGGCAAGCCGGCACCAACCGGATTGGCCGTATTATAGTGCAAACCGTCAATCTTTACCTGCCATGTACCAGCCTTTGGTGAATTGACGGTCGCCGTACGGTCAGGATAAAGCGTAAACAATAGGCTGATTCCAGAGCTGTACTCCGTCCCATCCGGCGCAGTTAATATAAGATTAACCGGGTTCCCGGTTTGACCAAGTAACCCATATGCATCAATTCGGGCAGATAATTGGGACACACCTGCAGGAACATCAAATGAGTAGGTGTTTGACGTTGACATCAATGGATTATAGTCTACTTGAAATGGCGACCTTTCAACAGAGGCAACCGCATTGCTATTAAATGTTTGATTTGCATTCACGGTCTTTCCATAGGTGTTGTCAAAAAGAACTGCGTCCAGCGCCGCATAAGCATTAACATACCCGCTACCGACTTCCCACGTTTCATATCCAGGCATATTCGTCGCCGTATCCTGTAATACCTTCTTGATTTCATCCGGCGTTAACGTTGGCTTCGCTTCAAGGAGAAGGGCGACAATCCCTGCAACATGCGGTGTTGCCATAGAAGTCCCGCTCATCACCGTATAGTATGGGAGATAGGCCGGTTCAATTACCGCAGCGTCATCCGTTGCTGCTAAAGAGGAGACCGGGGCCACTGCACGAGTCGAGATAATGTCCACCCCGGGGGCGGTAACACTTGGCTCATCCTTCCAAGCCCATGTGCGGTCATCCAGTTCAAACGTGCCGCCGACACCTTTAGTTCCCCGTGAAGAAAAATCTGCTAATGAACCATCTTTTTCACCGGCAGCCACGGAAATGACCCATGGTGCCTTTGCATATGGATTATGAGTATTTTCACCAGGGCCTTCATTTCCTGCCGCAAACAATACGGTAATGCCTCGGTCATAGGCAGCTTTACTTGCTAGATTAATAGGGTCATTCGGATCAAAATCGCCCGAAGAGCCCCAAGAGTTTGTAATCACGCGAATATTGTATTGAGACTGGTGGGTAATAGCATAATCGAAGCTGCCAATTCCATCGAGTACCAGTAAGGCAGCACCTGATCCATACCCGATTAGGTTCGCACCTGGGGCAACACCTTCATATTTTCCGTTAGAGGCTGCACCGGTACCGCCGACAATCCCGGCAACATGGGTTCCATGACCAGAATTCGAGTCGGTATTTGGTACATTTTCAACATAAGTAATTGGAAGCAGGCTCGGTTCCAAGCTGTTTAAATTTAAGCTTGCCATCACGTTTTGAACAACATGGCTGCCAAATTGCAAATCTTTATGTGTTCCATCCACACCGCTATCGTTGATAACAACGCCTACACCCTTACCGGTTAATGGTAGACCGCCGTTTGCTTTTTGCATCGCAGCGTCTGTGCGGGCCTTATCCACTCCTGTAATATTGGTAGCATCAGCATTGTAATATTCAAGATTACGATTTAAATAGATAGACTTAACTCCAGGTGAAGCAGCAAGCTTATTAATTTGATCCTTTGTGGCGACAATTCCAGCCATCGGTAACGCCTTCATCGTTATTCCATTGGCAATTCCAAGGTCCTTCAATAAATCCAAATTTCCCTTTGTCGGAGCACCCTGGCCGTCAAAGCTTACAATGACCTGTAAGGGCTCTGTTACGTTTTCAAGTGCTTTGACCAATTTACTATCTAGGACTGCAGATGTAACCGAGGCATGCGCCTTTGATAGATTCGGTAAAACGAGTGAAAATAGTAATAAGAAAGCCAGTAAGCCTGAAAACCACCTTTTCACATTCCATTCCCCTTTTCATTTTACATTTGATAGGGTTATTGTCTAAAAATTCAGACCGACTTACTATTCAGCAAAGGGAGTAATTAAAAAAAGAATAGGTACTATTTTCAACTCGTACAAAAGTAATATTAACTAGACCACTAGGTCAAAAAAAGTGTCAGGCATCATGTGAAGATTTCACATGGTGCCTGACACCTTTATCAATACTTGAGGCTATGTCAGTGGGACGAGCTGGTTTTGGACGGCGTAGATGACGACCTGGGAGCGGCTTTTGACGCCGAGTTTTTTGAAGATGTTTGAAACATGAATTTTAACGGTTTTGTCGCTTATGTAAAGGGAGCCAGCAATTTCCTTATTATTCATCCCCTTTACAAGGCACAGAAGAACCTCTTTTTCCCTTCCAGTCAGAGCACCTTCCACTTTCTCCTCAACAGGATCTGCCGCTTTTGGCTGTTGAAAGGCAAGAAACTTCTTGGTCATCGAAGGGTGAATCACCGATTGCCCGCCCGCGACCGCACGAATGGCATCAACCACATGCTGTGAGGGGGCATCCTTCAGAAGGTAGCCATCCGCCCCTTCACGTATCGCCGACATAAAGTATTCATCATGGTCATACATCGTCAGCATTAATATTTTGACTGCTGGATAAAGCTGCTTAATTATACTTGTGGCTTCAATACCGTTCTTCTCCGGGATATTAATATCCATCAAAATGACGTCAGGCTGCTTCTCCTTCACCTTGGCGATGGCATCATTTCCATTTACAGCTTCCGCGACCACCTCAATATCTGTTTCCATACCTAAAATATTCTTTAACCCATCCCGTAAGACGGCATGATCATCGACTAGCATAAGCTTGATCACGCAATTCACTCCCTTCAATCCCCATCCTTGGTACCGATAAGGTAATTTCTGTCCCTGCCCCTTCCTTGCTGTCAACCTGGAGGGTGGCCTGGATTTTTTCAGCCGCTTCATTCATATGCAAGATTCCGAAATGCGGGTGTTCACGCGCCTTAATCATTGCCTGGAAAAGCGAAAATCCTTTGCCATTATCCCTCACCTTTAATAAAACATGCTCTTTTTGATAGCTTAAGAGAATTTCTAATTTGGAAGCATCTGCATGCTTGATTGCATTTTGCACACTTTCCCGGCAAATTTCAAACATAATTTTTTCCACCATTGGACTTAGCTGAAACTCTGGTCCCCTTGTTTCTAAGGAAATTGGGATTTTTGACTCCCGCTCCACTGCTTTAATCTTCGTGGAAATAGCCGCAAGCAAACCGACACGTTCCGTTGGATAAGGCCGGAGCGCATAGATGGATTCCCTGACCTCCTTAAGGCTTCTCCTCAGCTTTTCCGTGCTGCCATTTATTAAGCGGAGGGAATCCTCAGGCATCTTCGCAAATTTCCGCTGAGCCGTCTCTAAATTCATAATCGCCCCTGCAAGCGACTGGGCAACACCGTCGTGGATTTCACGGGCAATTCGATTTCTCTCTTCTAAAATTAATCGTTTTTCCTGCTCGGCAAACAGCCATCTCGTTTTGATCAGGACGGCCAGCTGATTAGCAAGTGTCGCCGCCGACTGCATATCATCTTCGGCAAAGCTTTTCGTACGGATCCTGCCAACCACAAACATGCCAACCAGATCGCTTTCTAGTATCAATGGTGCATATAACAGCGAAGCTACTTCTTCCGTAAAAATTTCCCCAACAGGGCCCGCTGCCTTTTTCGTATTGTGAAAGACCGTTAATTGCTTAAGTTCATCTAGGGAATCCGCCATTTGCTCAGATAAAGTCCATTTTTCTTTAAGGAGTCCGGAGGCCGTCTTTAATTTCCAAACGTTTCCTTCCCTTTTCCATAAAACCCAGGCATCGACATCAATAAATTCCTGAAGATTTTCTGTTAAAAAGATAAGCCAATCGGTAGTAGCAATTTTTTTATTTAATTCCGAGGAAATACTGAAAAGTGCTTTTATTTTAGCTTTTTCCCTTCTCAAATTGGCAATGATAGAGCTTAGCAGGGCAAAGCAAACTAGCGGTGAGAAAAAGAAGAAAAAGGAAAAGACATCAATTTCACCTCTGTTTTGGTTACCTAAAAAATGAAACAGGATGAGATAGGCATACGAAATAAAAAAACTATTCAATTCTTGCAGTGACTTTCGTTTCCATGCCTTAAAACTATAGGTTTGCGGCCGGATTACAAGCAAAATATCAACTAGGATGTTATTAATCACATAAAAAGGAATCATCAGCAGGGTGAAAAAGACTGTTCCTTGCACAACCTTCGATTGGTCTGCAATCGGTAGAGAAGAAAACAATGACATGCATAGTATGTAAGCGAGAAAGAAGCTGATAACCAAAAGAGCCGGGTTAAAAAAAACAAGTCGTAATGGGCGTCTTTTAATAAGATTAATGGCTGCAACGATCAATCCGTAAAATACAAGGGTATATGCAAGGCCATCCATGATGAATATGGCGTAAACAAGCGAAAAAGAAATCGTAACGGTACCTTTCCAAATCGGCAGGGGGAAGAACTCGACGATAAAAAGGAAAATCACTAATAAGGCAAAAATCATCGGCTCTTTCGGCGCCGTTAATTTTATCAGTCCAAATTGGATGAAAATCAGCGTTCCAATGATAGATGTTAGCAGCAAAAAGAGCCTTGCCAGCCGTTCTTTTTTATGCAAAATCACAGAATTGGCCATGTAGCACCACCTCATTTTATTACAAATAACATAATTTTCTGTTAATTATTATTGTAATGGAATTATATAAGAAAAACAATTCTCTAAATCCATCTAAGCCCATGGGCAAGCTGATATTTCCCAACCTCTTAACCTCACAAAAAAGCCCAGACCGGTACAATGAATACACTAACCGATACTGGGTCCCACAAACCTGGTGGAGGTTCGTTATTAATATTATCACACAGGAAACCGTTTTTTTCCATTTACTAAAAGGATTATTCTACATTAGTACCTTTGTAGTAAAATCAACCGTTATCAAAATTACCTAAATTTTGTCACCCGTTTGTCACTCTATCAAAACAGTAATATAGTAAACTAAAATAAAATGATAGATATAGTTCATATATCCATGTGAAATAATTCACAAATCAAGAGAGGTGGTTTACGCCAATTTCTTTTCGCTTGCCCTGGTAGGCTTAGAGCAGCTCTATGTTGATTATGCCAATAAAATTAAAAATCAGCATCAGCCAAAACTTCTCCGGCAATTTAAACTCGAACCGGAACAAAGAAAAATTACACCTTAAGAAGAAAAGGTATCGGAGCTCTCTCCGATACCTTTTTGTCTAGCTGCAGCGCCTAGCCCCTCGAGGTCATAAGTCAATCCCAGTAAGAAGGCAAAAAAACGCCTTCTTACTGGGATTGACTTATGCTTGTCGGGGCTGCCCAAGGCGCTTCCGCTTTTCTATTTAATGCCCACCAAGATAGGCGTTTCGAATTTGATCACTTGCACTAAGTTCCTCAGCCGAGCCAGAGGCAACAATTTTTCCAGTTTCAATGACATAGGCGCGGTCAGCAATTGATAATGCCATATTGGCATTCTGTTCAACTAACAGGATTGTTGTTCCTGTTTTATTGATTTCTTCGATAATGTTAAATATCTGTTTTACTAATAACGGTGCAAGACCCATCGAAGGCTCGTCTAGCAGCAATAGACGAGGCTGTGCCATTAACGCACGGCCCATTGCAAGCATCTGCTGCTCACCACCGGATAATGTTCCTGATAGCTGCTTGCGGCGTTCATGCAAGCGTGGGAAAAGCTGATAGACTTTTTCAAAATCTTCACGGATGCCTTTTTTATCATTACGCAAGTAAGCGCCTAATTCAAGGTTCTCTTCAACCGACATGTTGGAAAAAACACGACGGCCTTCTGGTACCTGACATAGGCCTCTTTTCACGATCAATTGCGGAACCTTGCCGGCAATGTGCTCGTCTTCAAAAACAATTTCGCCATTCTTCGGCTTCAGTAAGCCGGAAATCGATTTCAAAAGTGTACTTTTTCCAGCTCCGTTAGCGCCAATCAGTGTAACAATCTCACCTTGCTTGATATCGAGGGATACTCCCTTCAATGCATGTATGTTTCCGTAGTAGACATTTATATCTTTGATTTTTAGCATTTTAAGAGACCTCCTCACCTAAGTACGCTTCGATGACTTTTGGATTATTTCTGATTTCCTCTGGGGTACCGTTGGCAATCAATTGGCCGTGGTCAAGTACATAAATTCTTTCACACACTCCCATGACTAGGGGCATATCATGCTCAATCAATAGAATCGTTAAGGAGAAGCGCTCACGAATCAAGGCAATCAGATTCATGAGTTCCTCTGTTTCCTGCGGATTCATTCCTGCTGCAGGTTCATCTAGCAGAAGCAGCTTTGGATTGGCTGCGAGTGCCCTGGAAATCTCCAGGCGGCGCTGCTGGCCGTATGGCAGGTTCTTTGCCTTCTCATGCATAACCTCATCAAGTTTAAAGATTTTCAAAAATTCAATCGCTTTTTCTTCCATTTCCTTTTCCCCAGAAAAGTGAGAAGGAAGGCGGAAGATTGAGCTAAAGATCGAATGTTTAGCAAGAGAATGATAGGCTACCTTTACATTGTCCAACACTGATAATTCACTGAACAAACGGATATTTTGGAATGTACGGCTGATGCCTTTCTTCGTAATTTTATAGGGCGCTTGTCCATTCAGTTTTTCGCCATCGAGCGAAATGCTTCCCTCAGTAGGGATATAAACACCTGTTAAAAGGTTGAAAAATGTCGTCTTCCCGGCACCGTTTGGGCCAATTAAACCGACAAGTTCACCCTGATTTAATTCCAAATTTACATCTGAAACAGCCTTTAATCCGCCAAATCGGATTCCTACATTATCTACTTTAAGCAACTGTTTGTTTGTTGACATCTTGAGAACCTCCCTTAGCAGACTTTCCTACTTTGAAGAATGAGGTAATTTCTCTTGTTCCTAACAATCCTTGTGGACGGAAAAGCATCATCGCAATTAACACAAGGCTGTAAACAACCATCCGAACCTCTGGATAATTGGCAAGGAATGTTGAAATAATCGTTAATAGAATCGCTGCGATAACGGCGCCAGACATACTGCCAAGACCGCCAAGCACTACGAAAATTAAAATATCAAAGGATTTCAAGAAGCCAAAGTTTGTCGGCTGGATAATATAAAAGTTATGAGCATGCAAGGCACCGGCTACACCAGCAAAGAAAGCACCGATGACAAAAGCCATAACCTTGTAATAAGTCGTATTGATTCCCATTGCATCTGCGGCAATTTCATTTTCTCTGACCGAGATACAAGCACGTCCATGTGTTGAATTTGTAAAGTTGACGATGACAACAATTGTAATCAGTACGCAGGCAAACAGCCATGGCCATGTGATCAGGTGGGGAACGGTCATACCGCTTGCTCCGCCTACATAATCAATATTTAAAAATACAATTCTCATAATCTCGCCAAAACCTAATGTTGCAATGGCAAGATAGTCCCCTCTTAATCTTAGCGTAGGGATACCGATAACTAATCCGGCAATTGCCGCGATGATACCGCCGGCAATTAAAGCGACCGGGAATGGCAGACTTAATTTAGTTGTGACGATTGCCGAAGCATAGGCACCTACGGCAAGGAAACCCGCATGTCCAATCGAAAACTGTCCTGTAATCCCGATAATTAAATGAAGACTTGCTGCAAGAATGATATTGATACCGATGAAGAAGAGTGTGTTGACATAGAAGGAGTTTAATGTACCTCCGTTAATTAAAAACTGTGTTACTACTGCAAAAACAACGGCAGCAGCGATCCAGATCCAAAAAGTCTTTGTTTGTTTTAATGTTTTCATCGCTTAAGCCACCCCCTAGACTTTTTCCCTGACATTTTTACCAAATAAACCTGCAGGTCGGAAAATTAAAATTAGAATTAAGACAACAAAGGCTACTCCGTCACGCCATAAGGAATATCCGGCTGCACTTACTAGGGCTTCGATAACACCTAATAATAAACCGCCTGTCATTGCACCAGGGATAATGCCGATTCCGCCTAAAACGGCTGCAACGAAAGCCTTAAGACCTGGGATAATTCCCATTAATGGCTCAATTTTTGTATAGTACATTCCGAAAATAACGCCTGCTGCTCCAGCAAGGGCAGAACCAATGGCAAAAGTCGCAGAAATCGTATTATTTACATTGATTCCCATCAATCTTGCAGCGTCCATATCGTGTGATACGGCACGCATTGCTTTACCGATTTTGGTTTTATGAACGATAAACTGCAGTAAAATCATTAAGAAAACAGATGTACCTAAAATTAATAGAGATTGTCCGCTGATTTTAACACCAAAAATCTCTAAGCTCTTTAATGGAACGATGTTGCTTGGATATGCTTCCGGCTGTGCACCGCGGGCATAGATTGTTCCGTATTCGATAAACAGGGATACCCCAATCGCTGTAATCAGCGCCGCAATTCTTGTTGCATTTCTTAGCGGCTTATAGGCAATCCGCTCAATTAAGACACCGAAAATGGCACAGGCCACCATTGCAATCAATAATGCTGGGAAAAATCCTAAATGAAAAATAGAAATACAATAAAACCCGATAAATGCACCAACCATGAAGACGTCCCCATGGGCAAAGTTAATTAATTTTACGATACCATATACCATTGTGTACCCTAAGGCAATTAAAGCGTAAATACTGCCTAAGGAAACTCCGTTTACTATCTGCTGTATGATTTCCATATGTGCTACACTCCTTTGGAGGGACTTCTACTTTTGTTTAATTAAATAGGCGTTAACATGGTTAACACGTTGAAAAAAGTGTTTACTTTTTTTAAATTGGAATAGGGAGCTTTGAGACTCCCTATTCCTTTTTTTACCGTATAGAATTTAAGGGTTAACTTTTGTCTTAAATTGTTGTTGGCCGTTTACGTACTCAAGAATTACTGCGGCTTTAATTGGATCATGGTTTTTATCAAGCTTTAAGTTTCCAGATACAAGTTGAAGGCCGTCAGTTGATTCAAGGGCTTTTTGAATTTTCTTAGGATCGCTGCTTCCTGCACGCTTAATGGCATCGGCAACGAAGTAAGCAGTATCATAACCTAAAGCAGCAAAGGCATCAGGTGATTTACCATCATACTTAGCTTTAAATGCAGATACGAATTCCTGAACCTTCTTATCGCTATCACCAGAAGAATAGTGGTTTGTGATAAATGTATTTTTAAGCGGATCGGCACCAGCGATTTCTACTAGTTTAGGAGAATCCCAGCCATCGCCGCCCATAATTGGAACATTAATACCAAGAGCACGAGCCTGTTTTACGATTAGACCAACTTCTTCATAGAATCCAGGAAGGAACACGTATTCTGGATTTTTTGCTTTAATATTTGTTAGGATTGCATTAAAATCTGTATCCTTCGCTACATATGCTTCTTCTGCAACGATAGAACCGCCATTTTTCTTAAAGTTCTCTTTGAAGGAAGCAGCCAGGCCTTTTGAATAGTCACTGGAGCTGTCGATAATAACGGCTGCAGACTTAACCTTTAGGGTGTCTAGTGCAAAAGTTGCAGCAACAGTACCTTGGAATGGGTCGATAAAGCAAGTACGGAATACAAAGTCATTAACCTTACCGTCTTTGTTTGTGATCGTAGCGTTTGTAGCAGTTGGTGTAATTAATGGAACTTTGTTATCTTGGGCAATTTGAACTTGAGCTAGGGTATTTGTACTTGTTGCGGAACCGATGATTGCTGATACCTTATCTTGGCTGACTAGCTTAATAGCACCGTTTGTTGCTTCTGCAGCATCTGATTTATTATCAACTGCCACTAATTGCAATTTCTTGCCATCGATGCCTTTTTTGTTGATTTCCTCAAATGCTAATTCAACACCTTCTTTAACAGACTGACCATAAGAAGCTACACCGCCGGATAGCTCTAGGTTTGCACCGATCTTGATTGTGCCGCCCTTTTCGGCATCTCCGCTCGTGCTGGCAGAGCCACAGCCTGCCATTACGCCTGCCGCCATCATCAGCGACATAAAAATTCCAGCTACCTTTTTCTTTCTCATACTTTACCCCCTGTTTTTCCTAAAAATTTTCCCAACTTTGTTGTGCTACTGTTTCAAAAACATATAATATTCTGAAAACATTGTATCTAATATTTTGTAGTTCGTCTAGTCTATTTCTCCGTTATTTTAAAATAATTTTGAAAATAATATTTTCTTCGGTTTTCGTACATTTCAAGGCTTTATTCAACTAAAGTGAATAAGAATTTACTTTTCCATAAAAAGGGTTATAGTCGAATTAATATTTTGTCTAAATATATTTCTTTCCTCTTAAACGAAAAAAAAAGAGACTCCCAAAAAGGGAATCTCTCTCAACAAATGTTATACCAATTCTTTGTTTTTCGTTTCTTTTCCAAAAATCAATACTGTTAACGCTCCAATAATGATGGAGATACAAAAGATCGTAAAGATAGACTGAATCGGCATTTTTTGGGCCACAAGATAACCCACTAATAATGGACCCAGCACTCCGCCAATCCGCCCAAAGGAAGCGGCCATACCTGCACCTGTCCCGCGAATAATCGTTGGATATTGTTCAGGAGTATAGGCATATAGGCCGCCCCAGGCCCCAAGATTAAAGAAGGACAGCAGGATTCCAGATGTCATCAAAAGGGCGGTCGATTCGGCCGTACCAAAGAAATAGGCGCTGGCAGCCGTACCGATTAAATAAACGACTAATACAAATTTTCGGCCAAATCTTTCAATAAACCAGGAAGCGGTAAAATAACCCGGCAATTGAGCTAGCGTCATGATCAGGACATATTCAAAGCTTTTAATTAAACTAAAGCCTTTCATTACCATCACGCTTGGCAGCCAGAGAAACATCCCATAATAAGAGAAGACGACGCAAAACCACAGGACCCATAGCATCGCTGTTTGGCGTCCATGCTCTTTTGACCATAGGTTCGCAAGACTTTGGAAAACAGAAATTTTCTCTTTTCCCTTTATGGCTGAGAACCGCGGTGAATCCGGGAGCCCCATTCGTAAGTATAGAGCATAAAGGGCAGGGATGGCACTAATGATTAAAGCCGTCTGCCAGCCGAACTTAGGAATGATAAAATAAGAAATCAAGGCTGCAATCAGCCATCCTCCCGCCCAAAAGCTTTCCAACAGGACAACAATCCTGCCGCGATTTTCCGGAGGAACACTTTCTGATACGAGAGTGGAAGCAACAGGGAGCTCTCCTCCTAAGCCCATTCCAATAAAAAATCTAAAAATTAAAAAGACAGTTAAAGTTGATGTAAACGCAGAGGCGCCACTGCCAATCGAAAATAATAATAACGTAATAATAAAGACATTTTTCCGCCCGATACGGTCAGCCATTAAACCGAAAATGAGGGCACCGACAGCCATCCCAATGGAATTGATGCTGCCAATCCAGCCCATCTGCCCCGGGGTTAGATTCCATTCTACTTTTAAAGCCGCAATGATGAAGGAGAGCATTCCGACATCCATGGCATCAAACATCCAGCCCATCCCGGCAATGCCAAGCAACTTACGGCCTGATATTTTCTTTTTGTCCATTAAAATCCCCCTATGCTGTAGCACTCATTAACATTATTCCCCAATTCTTTCTATTTATTTTAGAAAAGAAATACACGCTACTAAACATAGATATTCTAGCAAGTGTCTTTACAGTTGTCACTACTTTTTCAAAAATGCCATGAAAAAAGAGAGGATGCTTCATCGCATTCTCTCCTTCATTTTATTATTTACCTGGCACCCATGCGCCGTCTTTGCCAACCCAATCCTTGCCGATTCTTGTGTTAGCTGCCATATGGCCATCGTTGTATAGGAAGTACCATTTATTTGATACTTTCACCCAGCCAGTTTTCATTACACCGCTGCCATCTAGGTAGTACCATTGTGGTCCAACCTTAACCCAGCCTGTCGCCATTTTACCTGTTGCAGGATTTAGATAGTACCATTTATTTTTATCCTTAACCCAGCCTGTTTTTGCAATATCCTTTACAAGATAATACCAGCCACTTCCATCTTTAACCCAGCCAGTTCCTGTTAGCATTGCACCACTTTGACCAAGGATGTACGGTTTACCATTAGACTTTACAAGACCAGTTGCCATAACACCGCTTGGAGTAAAGAAATACCATTTGCCATTCACTTGAAACCAGCCAGTTACCATATAACCTGCATTCTTAGGATTTAAGTAGTACCATTTTCCATTTTCAACGTACCAGCCAGTTAAATAATCACCAAACTCATCATAAACCTTCCAACCTTTAGCATCCTGTTTCCAACCTTTTGTGATAACTTTTAAAGAAGCAGGAGATTCATTGCCATCTTTATCTGTCAAATGTCCTGGGAACAGATATTGGGTCTTTGACTCAACATTTATTCCTAATAAATTAGCGTATAGGTCAGAAAGCATTGGGAAGATATCAGTTTTCAACTCATCAACAGTGAACAATTGGTCTGGAGTTTCCTCAACAGGATCTACTGTACCGTCAATTAATTTATCAATTCTACTTGACCAGTTTGCTGCCTTTTGCGGATCTAAAACAGCTACACCATTTACGAACTGAATATCAAATTCGTCTTTTGTCAATGGTGAAACTTCACTGTAGTCAAAACCAGAAGGAAGTGTTGAAAGGGTAACTGCCGTATCAGAAGTTATATCAATTTCCTTTACGATTTTGTCTCCTAAATCATGTCCGCCAACTAAATTTAACGTGAAGTTGTTGTTTTTATCGCCAACCGCATTGATTTTTTCTCCGTTCGCTAAAACGAAGGTGATTCCAGTTAACTTAACAGCTGGATTACTTGCCGCATGTGAAACGCCTGCAGGTAGCACTGTCATTAGTAAAAGGAATAAAAAGCTAGATAATGCAATAATTCTTTTCACAATAATCCTCCTAGTTGTTATGTACTAAACCTCTGAATCTATAAACTAGAACGCTAGTTTACTATAAGAAGTAATAGTCTTATTTTACATAAAACTACCATTTTCTACAACAAAATAATACAATTTTCCTATTCAATTATTTTAATGCGCCAACAGCTTTATCCATTAGCGCGGACCGCTTCTGCTTTTTCAGACTTACATAATGATTCTTAATCAGCTTCGCTTCATCAGCACTGTACCCTGAATTCCCCAGTTCTTTTACTAGAGCATTATAAATATAGTTAAATGAAGCGTCTGTACTAGCTTCTAATCTTTTGGCGGCACCATTATATTTTGAATAAAAATAGAAATAAGAAATATCCTCACCATTGGCCTTTTTTTCTTGATATTCACTCATGGCATATGATAATAAGTTATTAAGCTTACTGTTCGCTTGTCCTTCGAGACCATTAAAGGCCGGTTGATATTTAGCGATAATGCTAGCGGCAGTCGGCTTTGTTTTGACAATATGAGCCATTGTTTTGCTTTCTATTTTTGCAGTTTCCTGAGTTTCGCCGGCTGAACTAGAGGAGACCTTTATAACCGCCTTGCTTAAATCTTGGCCCTTGGTCTCTGCAACAGCTTTAGTCTTTGAGGTGTTCTCATCAGGTAATTTGATATTAAAATCAGTTTTTACAATACTATCTACTTTTGGATCCGCCGTCTTATATTCTTTAATATTGAGGTAATAATAAAGCGATCCTGCCCCCACTGCTAATATGACAACGATGCTGCTTAAAAAAATTGTCCACTTCTTCACTTTCGATCACCTTTATTTCGACAAATTTACCTATAACATTATCATATTTTGGCATTTTTCAATAATATTTTATATAATCAGGATAAATTAACTAGGAAACTATAAAAATATTTTTATAGAAATAGAGTAAGAGTAAGAAATGAGGACACCCAATGAAAAAAATATCCATTCTTCTATCTGCAGTCGTAATAACAGGTCTTTTATTTACACCTAAGCCGGCTGCCGCTTTTTCACAGCCCAATCTCCAATTGTCAGTCATGAGTGATGTACATATTAACAAGGACAGGCCGAGTAATAAGTTTGAGAATGCCTTAAATGACCTGAATAGGATTGCCCCAACATATGACGCGATTGCCGTTGTCGGCGATTTTACGGATGCAGGGTATGAAAAGGAATATCAAACCTTTACAAACATTCTCAAAACCTATAAAAATCCACTGGCAGAATCGATTATATCCATTGGGAACCATGAATATCGCGAAACGGTTGTCGATCCCGCTTCTCCTGTGACCGATGACGAGCTAAAAGCCAGGTTCATGCAAAACAATGGCGATCCAATCACCAAGGTTTATTTTGATAAATGGATCAAAGGATACCATTTCATATCCTTGGGAGGCGAGCTTTCGCCTAAATCGTTAACCCCTTATGAAAGCAGTAATCCGGGAGCTCGTGATTGGGCCTATATTTCAGAGGCGCAGTATCAATGGCTGGAGCAAACACTGCCTATCAATGCAGCCAGCAATAAACCAATATTTGTCCTTTTACATCAGCCGATCGCTAATACCGTCTATGGAAGCGACCGCTGGAATGCCGGATTTGATAACCAAAGATTGTTAGCCATTTTAAAAAAATACCCGCAAGCCATCTTAATTTCCGGCCATACTCACTATCTATTAAATCATCCGAAAAGCATTTACCAGGATGGATTTACGATGGTCGATACGAGCTCGATTGAAAGTACTTGGTACGATGGCGGCTGGGTTCCAACACTCTCTCAAGGTTACGTTATTAATGTTTACGATGACCGTGTTGAATTTAAGGCACGGGAATTCAGTAATGGAACGTGGATTCGAACGGAAACCATCCCCATCCCTTTTAAAGAAACAACGAAAGATGTATCGAAGCCTTACTTTCCTGCATCTGCCAAAACAGGTATAAGCACGATTGGCACGACAGATGCTGCATTTACGTGGGACCGCGGGAAAGATGATACGGTGGTTGACCGGTATGTCATTAAAAAAGATGGCAAGTTAGTGAAGACAATTTATTCACGTTATTGGGAGCCGGAGGAAACACTGTCCCTATCCATCAATAACTTATTCCCGAACACCACCTATGCTTACGAAGTTTTTGCGGTAGATGCTTATGATCATGTCAGCGACAATCCGCTTAAAATCACCTTCACGACCCAAAGCGTCACCGGCTGGTACCAATCCAACAACAACTGGTATTTCTTTAATAAGGATGGGGTAAAACAGACGGGTTGGCTGCAATTAAATAGCAAATGGTACTACTTTAATCCATCAGGACCGATGCAGACGGGCTGGAATTACATAAATGGAAAGTGGTACTTCTTCACTGAAAAAGGGGTAATGGTGACAGGATGGATGAAGGAAGGGACATCGTGGTATTTTCTTGATTCTAACGGTTCGATGCATACCGGCTGGCTGTTTACCGGCAGCAAATGGTACTACCTCGATTCCCACGGAGTCATGAAAACAGGCTGGATTTCCACACAGAAAAATTGGTATTACCTGGACGAAATGGGCGTTATGCGCACCGGCTGGCTGCCGCTGGCGAATCAATGGTATTACCTTAAGCCAGATGGGGTAATGGTGACCAATTGGCAATTCATCAACGGAAAATGGTATTACTTTTTACTGAATGGACAACTAAAAGCATAACGAAAAGCCCCAGCCTTCAGCGGGGGCTTTTCATGTTCACTTAATCCAGTGCACCTTCCACATTTTTAAATTGGTTGAAAAACATCTGGTAATATCGCCCTTGTTTCTCCATTAGGGCATCATGGCTTCCTTTTTCGATAATCTGCCCTTGGTCAATGACCATGATCGTATCGGCATCGCGAATCGTATTTAATCGGTGGGCAATGATAAAGCTGGTCCGGTCCTTCATCAAAGTCAGCAGTGCGGCTTGAATATGGAGCTCCGTTCTCGTATCAATACTGCTCGTAGCCTCGTCCAAAATAAGCAGCGAGGGTTTCGCTAAGATGACCCTGGCGATTGCTAAAAGCTGGCGCTGACCCTGGCTTAGGTTTCCGCCATTTTCAGAAAGAACGGTGTCATATTGACGGGGCAGCCGTTTAATGAACGTATCGGCATTTGCCATCCTTGCTGCTTGTTCGACTTCTTCATCCGTTGCTTCCGGCTTCCCATACTTAATATTCTCCTTAATAGTTCCGGAAAACAAATACGTATCCTGCAAAACAAAACCGAAGCAGCTTCGCAAGCTGTCCCTTGTATACTCGCGAATATCACGTCCATCGAGCAGGATTCTTCCACTCGTCACATCGTAAAATCTTGTCAGCAGATTCACAATCGTCGTTTTTCCGGCACCGGTTGGCCCCACCAAGGCCGTACTGCTGCCTACCTCCGCTTCAAAGCTAATATTCTTTAGAATCGGGACATCCGCCCTGTAACCAAAGCTGACATTTTCAAACACCACATGGCCTTTTGGATTTACTAAGGCAGCGGCATCTCGCTGATCAGCAGGTTCTTCCTGCTCATCAATAATTTCAAAAACCCGCTCCGCCCCGGCGACGCCCGATTGAAGGATATTAAAAATGTTAGCCAAATCATTAAGCGGCCTGACAAATTGCCGCGAATAGGTGATAAAGCTGGCAATAGCCCCAACGGTGATCAGGCTTTTCACGGCAAGTATACCACCGACCACGGCAATGACCGCAAAGCCAAGATTATTGATAACATTCATAATCGGCATCAGGAACCCTGACCAAATTTGCGCCTTAAGGCCGACCTCACGCAGCCTTTCATTGACCGTACTAAACTCCTCAATTACCTTCTCTTCATGATTAAAGGCTTTGACCACCTCAATCCCAGAAATTGTTTCCTCAATATGCCCGTTTAATTGGCCCAGCTGGATTTGTTGATTTTTAAACATGATGCTCGTTCTTTTCGCAATCGTCCTTGTCAGCAAAAATACAAGCGGCACGGTAATTAGGCTTGCTAATGTTAACAATGGGCTTAATATCAGCATCATGATTAACGACCCGGCGATGACAATCACCCCGGACATTAATTGGGTTGTCGATTGAGAAATGGTATTGCTGACATTATCGACATCGTTGGACAGCCTGCTCATCAGCTCGCCATGGGTGCGCGAATCAAAAAACGAAACAGGCAGCTTTTGCAATTTTTGAAAAATAGACTCCCGTAAGCTTTTGACTATTCGCTGCGCTACGCCGGCCATCAGCCAACCTTGCAAAAAGGTGAGGAGGGCATCCGCTATATAAGCAACTATTAGAACGATAATCATCATTTCGAGAACATCGAAATCTACCTTGCCCTGTTTGAGAGTCATGGCATCGATGGATTTCCCAATCAGGAACGGAGCTGCCAGCATGAGGGCAGCGTCGACTAGAATAAAGATAAAGATGACGGTCAGCATTTTCCGTTCTTTGCCGAAGTAATCCCACAGCCGTTTTAGCGTTCCTTTAAAGTTCTTTGGCTTTACCACCGGGCCCCTTAATCGTTGGGCACCACCTGGCCGTAATGGGGGAGGGGCAGGGGTATTGCTTGTTTGCTGGTTTGACATTTTATGATACCTCCTTGCCCATTTGCGAGTGGTAAATTTCCTGGTAAACCTTACAATCTTTCATTAATTCATGATGACTGCCGACCCCAACGATTTCTCCGTGGTCAAGGACAACAATTTTATCGGCATCCATAATCGAGGTGATCCGCTGGGCAATCAGGAGGCACGTAAGGCCCTTGGCATACTTTTTCAAACCTTCCTTAATTTTAGCCTCGGTTGCCACATCTACTGCACTTGTACTGTCATCCAAGATTAAAATTTTCGGTTTTTTCACCAATGCCCGGGCAATTGAAATCCGCTGCTTCTGCCCGCCGGAAAAATTAACGCCTCCCTGGCCAATTTTTGTGTTGTAGCCTTCGGGAGAGGCTGAGATAAAGTCGTGTGCACCGGCGATATTTGCCGCGTCCTCCATTTCCTCATTAGAAGCATCTTCTTTTCCCCAGCGAAGATTTTCCGCAATACTTCCCGTGAACAAAATATTCTTTTGCGGGACAATCGCAATTTTCTCCCTTAGTTTTTTGGGATTTACCTGGCTAATATCTTCTCCATCCACTTTAATCGTACCGTTTGTGACATCGTAAAAGCGGGGAATGAGCCCAACAAGCGTACTTTTCCCCGAACCAGTTGAGCCGATAATACCGACTGTTTCGCCGGGTAAAATAGTCAGATTGATATTTTTTAAGATGGGCTGGCCCGATGCGGTCTCATAGGTAAAAGAGACATTCTCAAATTCAATGCTGCCTTTTTCTCCTTGTTTTGACGCGGCATCCGTTTCCATAATGGAGGAATCCTCAAGCATAAAGACCTCACCAATTCTGCTGGCAGAAGCCCTCGCTCTGACAAACATATTAAAAACCATTGAAATCACCATTAAAGAAAATAAAATCTGGGTCATATAGTTGGTAAAGGCAATAATATGACCGACTTGGATAGTCCCTTTATTCACCCCTAATCCGCCAATCCATAGCACGACAACAATCCCCAGATTCACAGTCAGCATGATCGCCGGGCTGAAGGTCGCCATCAAGCGGCTGGCAGTAATGGATTGATCGCGGAAATGCTCATTTGCCTTCGTAAATTTGCCGATTTCCACATCAAAGCGATTAAAAGCTTTGACAACACGTACCCCTGATAAGTACTCACGCATGACAGCGTTGACCCGGTCGAGCGCTTTTTGCACCTTGGCAAAAAGCGGAAATCCTATTTTCATATTGAAAATAATGAGGATGGCCACAATCGGCACGACGACGGCGAGGACAACCGCAAGGTGAAGGTTAAGGCGTGTCGCCATGATTAGGCCGCCAATGGCAAGCAGCGGGGCCTTAACGAAAATCCGCATCAAACCATTGACGAAGACCTGCACCTGGGTAACATCATTGGTGAGCCGTGTAATTAACGACGCGCGGTCAAACCTATCAATATGTTTAAACGAAAGTGCCTGGATTTTTTTAAACAAATCAGATCTGAGCTCCGTACCGAAATTTTGCGAAACAATACTGGCGACGATACTCCTTCCTGAAGCTGCAACTGCTCCACCGGCCGTAATTAGAAGCATGACGCCGCCCATTTTTAATACATAATGAAGGTCCTTTTCCGCTACACCTTTATCGATGATTTTAGCCATGATTGTAGGCTGCATTAAATCACTAATCGCCTCGAAGGTGAGAAATAAGACAGCCATGCTAAAAGACTTCCAATACTTGTTTATGTATTTATTAAAAAACTTCATTCTAGTCACCCCGGCTTGTCGGAAATCTTTTGATAAGGCTATTATAATTTTGTGTTCAAGGTTTAAACAAATTTTTACGACTGCCGAAATGATTAAAATTCCATTAAAAAATGGCCCATCATTTTGAATGGGCCATTTTTACACTATTCAACCGGACTGAATTCATGAACCCAGACGCGCATTTGCGGGAGCCAAGGCATACCTGGGTGAATGGAAAGAATCGATTGCTTGTATTCCTCTACTGTTTGGAAGCCCTCGCGGCGGGCATCATCATCTGTCAGCTCACCTAAGCTTTGTGAATAAACCTTATCCACAACGAAATTCCGGCCTTCGAGTGTCATGATTTCGCCTGGATCAGCGTAACGGCCATTCCTGCGTGTGGCTGTTTTTTCCCCGGATAGGACTTTCTTTACATCCCCTTCCAATGTTACGAGTCGTTCAACAGAACATGTTTTTGGCGGTAAGGCCTGGTTTTCATTTTGAGTTGTCATAGAGTTTCTCCTCCTTTAATTCGTTTATTTTATCATATTACCATTGTAAGTATCTTTTTAAACACTTTCTAACCCACTTGTCCACCTTTATCGTGGTATTTCAGGATCCCTTCGGCCGCACGGTAGGCCATGGCCCCGACTGTTCCCGTCGGATTATAGCCAGAGTTATGCGCAAAAGCGGATGCACCCACAACAAATAAATTATCGTAATCATGCATTTGCGAATAATTATTGACCGCAGAGGTTGACGGGTCTGCTCCCATAATCACCCCGCCTGTATTATGTGTCGATTGATAGGTGGTAATATCGTATGGTCCTAACTCCTTCAAGGAATCGATATGGTCCGCACCCATTTCCTTAACGATATCGGCACATTTATTGGCAAGAAAAACTGCTAGTTGACGGTCCTGTTCTTCAAAATCAAAAGTGATCCGAATTAACGGGTCGCCAAAAGCATCCTTGTAGGTAGGATCGAGGTCAAGAAAGTGGTGCTTAAATGGCATGGATGACCCTTGGGCCCCAACGGTTAATACACTGTTTGCGTATTTTAACGACTGCTTCTTAAATTCTTTCCCCCACATCGGCGTTCCCTTTGGAACAGGATTGTTTTGAATCGGCCTGTAGCCCGTTTGCGTTAATGAAATCCCGCCGCCATGGATAAATTTTAGATTGGAGTGATCAAAATTATCGCCATTGAAATCATCCAGCAGGATACCAAGAGCACCAGCCCCGGCATACGTATTAAATTCTTTATCATTAAAAAAGCCAACGGCATTTCCTTTCATGACCTGGTAAGCATAGTTTTTACCGATGACGCCTTTTCCGGACGCCGGATCATACGGTCTTCCGATATCCGACATCAATAACAAACGGACGTTATTGAAAACATAGCTTGTCACCACAACAATATCGGCAGGCTGTTCAATTTCCTCTCCGGTTGTAGTGTCTATATACATAACTCCCGTCGCCTTGTTTCCTGTTTTTAATATTCTTCTTACGTTGGAATGAGTTCTGATTTCAAAATCCCCTGATTTCAGTGCTACTGGAATCACCGTTACAACAGGATCTGCCTTTGCCCCATACTCACAGCCAAACCGTTCGCAATAGCCGCAGTATTGACAGGCTGCCCGCTGGATTCCATCCGGGTTTTTATACGACTCCGATAAATTGGCAGATGGCAGCATATAGGGATGCAGGTTCATTTTTTTCGCCGCTTTTTCAAACATTTTAATCGGTGGCGATTTTTTCATTGGCGGGGTAGGATATTTATCAGACCTTTTCCCCCCAAGTGGATTTTCTTCACCGGAAATCCCGCAAGTTTTTTCAAAGCGGTCAAAATATGGTTCAAGCTCGTCATATGTAATGCCCCAATCCTGAAGGGACATTTCCGCCGGGATTTTATTTTTTCCATACTTTTCAATCGTTTTGCTGTGGATTTCAAAATCATATGGAAGAAACCTAAATGTATGCCCATTCCAATGGACACCTGATCCGCCTAAACCGTCACCAAACAGAAATGAACCGTACTGTCGCATTGGCAGGGCACGGATTTTCTCATTGCCGCGGAAGGTAATCGTTTCTTTCGCTAAATCTTGCATCAGGTCATAGCGTAATGCATATCTCAGCTCATCATGAACCATATAATAATCTTCAGTTTTCCGTTCCTTTCCCCTTTCTAAGCCGACTACCTTTAAGCCTTTCTTCGTTAGTTCTGAGGCAATAATTCCTCCAGCCCAGCCAACCCCAACGATGACAACGTCTACTTTCGGTAATTTTCTCGCCATGTTTTCACCTTCTTAAAAAAATTCTACTTGCCCATATGGTTTTGCAGACTTTGTGGTTTAATTTTCTTAAAATCCTTCTCAATCACCGAGGCATAAGCCATTTGACTTCCTGGATAATTTCGCATTTTCCAGCCATCCATATTTTTATTGCCGCCATAAAGCGGGTCACTATAAACACCTTCTAAGGTTGAACTCCTAAGCATATTAAAAAAACCACTCGGTGAAATCGTGGTAATATTCACTTTGTCTTCCTCAAAGTCTTTCAAAATAGCGTCCTTCTCATCGCCCTTTAAGTCGATAAAGTCCTTCTTATAAACAGATTGGCTATGGTTATTCAGTTCGCGTAAGGCAATGTCAAAAATATCTCTCCGTTTTAACCGGCCTTGGAAGCCTTGAACCTTTTCCCCTTTAAAAAAGGGTGCCTGCATATACTCACGGGAGTTAAAGCCCCAATCGCCCGCTAATTGGTGATCAATAAAAAAGGCAACCCCCAATTCTTTGGCTCCAGGACCATGATCATCCTTCGGATAAATCCGCTCGGTTGCTGCTTCGACAATCCGATATTGTTCAGGGGTAAAATACATGAGTGCTCGATTAAAATTCTGGGCAGTTTCCTCTTTATGTTTCTTTGCCGTCCCGAGTGGGAGGATGCTCCCTAAAACACCTCCAACGGCAAGACCTCCAACTGTATAGCCCGTATTACGAATAAATTTTCTCCTTGATAATAAATCCGGCTGTTCCTTTTTTTCTTCTGTCATTCCAAACACCTCCAGAGGAAAATGAATTAAAAAACTGGATACTTCGGCAGTTTTCCGCCTTCTGTTTGATAATGTTCCCAAAATAAACCATTCATACGCAGAAAAGGAAAAGGGAACTTTATTTTTAAAAAGGAGGCGACGAAGGTAGTGAAGAAGAATTGGAAAATTTGCTGTACACCTTTAATTGGGACCCTTCTGTTCCTTGGCGGTTGTTCAGGTCAACAAGATCTAAAAGCACATGAGGCAGATGCGGCCATCAATCATGATCTGCATCAACAGTCCCTGAACAACAAAGGAAATGGAGTCGTACACGGCAATCATAATAGTATTAATGAGATTCCAAGCGTGGACCGCGCCAAGAAGAAAACAACGCAAGCAACAAGCGGGCTGGGCAGCAATGTCTATAGCTTAATTGGCAGCTCCAGTTTACATGACGGGGGAATTTCATCACACTTAGAGTCACGACTTGCAGGGGAAGGGGTTCCAGGCATTAAGGTGTTCGTCCTGGATGACACCATCATCCTCGCAAGAGCGAATCAAGAAACCACCTCCACCCGTTATGATGAAATGCAGTCAAAGGTGTTAACCAATACGAATGGCCTTTCCGGCAAAGGGAACTTAGACGGGGTCGACAAGACCAATCTGAATAACGATGACAATTTAGCACGGGCGAAGGAAATCATGACAAAAGCCTTCAACGGCCAAGTTCAGATCCTAACAATCACTAATCCAAAAGCCATGCCGCTCATCGACGGGATCAAAGCCAATATTAAAGCTCCAGCCCCGTCTTACAGCAAGCTTTCAAGTGATATTATTACCCTTGTAAAAATGGCGAACGAAAAATAAGACCGGGAGAGCTCCCGGTCTTTTACACATTTAAATCTCTTTTTTTATAAAAAACATAGGTAACAGCGGAGAGTGCGGCGATTAATGCAACTGAAAGCATAATAAAGACTGGATTGAGGCCACCGCCAAACATGACATTTTTAGCTTCAAAATATTTAAAGGGAGTCAAATATTTCAAACTCTCAATATTCTCATTTAAATCAATCGAAATCGACAACATATACGTTAATAACAGTATGCCAGTTGCCAATGATGCAGCCGTCTTAGGCCTCTTTTTGACCGCAGCGATGGCACTGCCGATGACCATAAACAGCAGCTGTAAAATGAACATACCAGCCATTAAAAGGGCGATATCCCCATTCACCGCTTCACCCTCATTGTATTTCGCGATAAGAGCAATGGACGAGATCCAGGTTGCCAGATTGAAAATGATGATATTCGTTAATGCTGCTAATAATTTTGCCGTAATGATGGTCATTCTAGATACCGGTTTGACGAACAAAAACTCAGAGGTTTTGTCTCGCTCTTCTTTGGCAATAATCGTTGCCCCCAGCATCGCCGCATGAATGGTTGCCATTAATAACAAATAGATAAACAGCATTCCATAATAACCGCTAACCGTTGATAAATCCAAATCACTCATGCCGAAAACAGCCCGCAGTGATTTTGGCATATCTTTAAGCAAATCATTGATCGATTTCCCTGATGAAGAATAAGCGTCATATTTTGTCATGCCTGATACCACCATCAGGAAGACACCAATGCTCCAAAAGATAATTGATTTTCGGTGTGACTTCAACTCTTTTACATATATATTCACCTTGGAAACACCTCCATTTTAAACGGCATGAATATCCTTTTTAGAATAAACAACATAGCTGGCCATAATGGCTACAAGGATAATGACAGCGCCGGCTATCAAAAAGGATGCCTCATAACCTGAGTGTTTGATAATATAGGCAGTGTCAAAATACTTGAATGGCGAAATATAACGTTTTACTTCTTCACCAGTTGTGTCACTGAATATCCCCAGAAAATAGAAGGCAAAGACAGTAGCAAGCGAGACGGTCAGTACCGATTTGATTTTCGGAACAATCACGGAAATGATGATCCCTAAAGCCAGGAAAATCAGTTGAATGAAAAAAACCGTCAGCGACAGCAAAAAGAAAGTTTTCATACTAAAATCATCTGTTTTCACTTGGAATGCCAGGAAACTTGCTGCAGCAAAATAAATAATATTGGTGATGACCAGGGACCCGAATGCCCCCATTAACTTGGCTGTGAGTATTTGGCTGCGGGTCACAGGCTTTGTTAACAAAAAATCGGCTGTTTTTTCACGGACTTCCTTGCTGACAATAGAAGTGCCGAGATTCATTGCCTGGATGCCGGCGCACAGAGTGATAAACGATAATGGAAAGCTGTAGAAACCTAATATCGTAAAGAAGTTTCCTTGATTAAATCCGATTGCATTTCTAATCGCCTCCGGGTAATTTTCCAATATCTTTAAAAACCCCTCTGCATCCTTGGCAATGGAAGAATACAACGACATAAACAGAGCGATAATTAACACTAACGAGATCGACCAGATGATGGTCGACTTCCGATAAGCCTTCAACTCATGTAAAAAGATATTCATAGTTTCTTAGGCCTCCTTTTCATAGTAGTGCATAAAGATCTCCTCAAGGTCTGGCTCTTCAATCCATAGATTTGCAATTTCTATTTCCGCTATTTTCTTCATGATGGCATTAATATCTCCTCGGAATAGGAAGCTTGTAATACTGCCATCAATGGCTAAATTATTCACGCCGCTCATTTGGAAATAATTCTGGTTGATGGGCGATTTCGTCTCAATCTTGAACTTTTTATAGTTGTTTTCTTTTAAGGTACTAATCTTTTCAACGGTAACAATCTTGCCCTCTTTAATAATGGCCACTCGGTTGCAAAGGCGCTGAACTTCGCTAAGGATGTGCGATGAAAAGAGAATCGTCGCTCCTTTTTTATTTTCTTCTTCGAGCAGTTCAAAGAACTTTTGCTGCATCAGCGGGTCAAGGCCGCTTGTTGGTTCATCAAGGATAATGAGCTTCGGTTCATGAAGCAGCCCCTGCACGATTCCAACCTTCTTTTTGTTTCCTAATGAAAGGTCATCGATCTTTTTATTAAGATCGAGGTCCATGATTTCCGCCAATTCTTTGATTCTCTTACTGCAATCCTTTTTATAAAAACTAGCTGAGTATTTTAATAGATCTTTCACTTTCATATTGTCATAGTAAAAAACTTCCGACGGCAGGTAGCCAATTTCCCTTTTTATTTCCGGGGCAAACTGGATGCAGTCCTTGCCAAAAATGCTCGCGCTGCCGCTTGTTGGGTAAATAAGCGACAATAGGGTGCGGATGGTGGTGGATTTACCGGCACCATTGGGCCCGATGAATCCAAAGATTTCACCTTCTTCGACATTGAAGCTGATGTTGGTAATTCCTCTTGCTTTACCATAGGTCTTTGTTAGATTATTAATTTCAATCACATTCATCGTTGATTGCCCCCTTTATTTATAAAAACATCTGGTTAACACTTGAAAATAGTCTTCCGTTTCATCCAAGATTTTTTGATAATCAATTTCATGGTTAGGTGACATTTTTGCTTGATTTAAGACCTCATCACTCAGTTTTTCAAAGGTCCAAGTAATGATTTTTAAGATTTTTTTGAGGTCGACATCCTCTCTAAATTTGGAATAATCAATGCCCTCATAAAACTTCTCCATATTGATATGGGTCATTTCCTGCTTTTTCTTATCAAACTCCACTTTTATTTCTGGAGAGTCATCCAAAAATACCTCTTGAATGAACTTAAATATATCCGGATGGGTACCCAGCATTTCCATTTTGACGATAACCGCCTGCCGAATTCTTGTAAAAAAGTCGGTTTCTTTAAAATTTACCTTTTGGTAATATTCGTCGGTTATGAGATTGGTGCAATAGTCGAATAAAAAGAAATACATCTGCTTTTTATTGCCGAAATAATGAAATAAGAGCCCTTTTGAAATCCCTGCCTCTTTCACGATTCCATTAGTCGAGGCATTATCATATCCTTTCTGGGCAAATTCCTTTATGGCAGCATTGATGATTCGATCTTGTTTTTCCTTTTCTAGGCTGAGAAACTTTGAAAACACTGTGCCAGCCCTCCTTTTGTTTTCATTGACCATGCGGGTCAATGAAAACATTATAATCCCATTGACTCCTGTGGTCAATAGTGGTCAATCTATATTTTTTACAAAATTATGAAATGTATAGTAGGATTTTTCTGGATGTGCTAACATCCATGTTAAAGGAGGTGGATCAACATTAATCTTAAAAATAGAGATCCATCATTAATGTTAGAAGGATTAATGGCTGCACAAAATCGGTTATCCAGCGGCCATCCTGGTATGCCTATTTTGGCTGCCAAACAATCTTCGGTTGAGGCCGGGATTGGAGGGGAGGAAAGAGTTGCTGAGATTTTCCGAAAACATTCATTTCCATTTGATCACCGCATTTTCCACGATTTATCTCCCAAATCTAATGAGCAATTTCAAATGGACAACTATTTTATGTCTCCCTGGTATGGTTTGGTTTTAGAAGTTAAAAATATTGCAGGCGTTTTGGAGTTTAAGGATAATCCTCCTCAGTTGATCCGGACCAGAGAAGATGGGCATAGGGATGGCTATGAAAGCCCTGTCGCCCAATTAGAGCGGAACCGTGATTTATTGGGTGCCTGGCTGAGAAGCCGCGGCATTAATCTCCCCATTTATGGTGCAGTTGTACTGGCATACCCGAAGCAAATTGTGGCCGTTCCCCCAGCGAAAACAAAGATATTATTCCCCAATTTGATACCATCCTATATTCGAAGCATCCCACAACAAGGCAAACAGTTGGATGTAGATACCTTCAATTGGCTCTCTAATGAACTTCTAAACAGTCATCAACGATTTATTCCCAAACCAATAAGTGAGAGTTTTTCGATACCTCTTGGGGATTTCAGGCGAGGGGTAAGATGTATGACATGCGGTAGATTTGGAATGATCAAGCTCCCTCGGACTTGGCATTGCCCTTATTGCGGGGCGAGAGACCACAATGCCCATCAAAGGGCTTTGCTGGAGTGGTTTTTGATTTTTAAGAGGAGTATTACGAATAGGGAGTGTCGGGAGTTTTTGGGGGTGGATATTCACACTGCTACTCGAATTTTACAAGGTATGAATTTAATGTTTGAAGGAACATTTCGAAACCGAACATATTTCTTTTTCAATTAAAAGTATGAAACTGTTAAGTGGGCATTTCTACTAAGCAAACTATGTAGACTGGTGAGTTATTTTTGGTTTCAGAGAGTAAATTCGGTTTATCCGAGAGTTATTTTGGTTATCCGAGAGTAAACGACGCTTATCCAAGAGTTATTTTTGATTTCGAGAGTAAATGCCGCTTATCAAAGAGTTATTTTGGCTATCCGAGAGTAAATTCCGCTTATCCGAGAGTTATTTTTGATTTCGAGAGTAAATGCCGCTTATCCATGAGTTATTTTGGTTATCCGAGAGTAAACGACTTCTATCCGAGAATAAACAACTCCTATCCGAGAGTAACGCAAAATCACTTCGCCACTCCCCCTTAAAATGTGAAACCGCTCCCACAAAATGATATGATATTCACGTACAAAAACCTATAAAGGGAGTGTAGCAATAGTGAGAAACGAATTGATTGAAAGATTTACTTCCTACGTAAAAGTTGACACTCAATCTGATGAAAGCAGTGAAACTTGTCCATCAACAGAAGGTCAATGGACATTGCTTCGCATGCTAGAGGACGAATTAAAAGCACTAGGGATGGAAGAAATCACACTTGATGAGAATGGCTATCTGATGGCGACCCTCCCATCCAACACAGAAAAGCAAGTACCAACCATCGGCTTCCTTGCCCACGTCGATACCGCAACCGATTTTACCGGTAAAAACGTTAACCCGCAAATCGTGGAAAACTATGATGGACAAGAAATCGTCCTCAATGAAGCACTAAAAGTAATCATGTCACCAAAGGACTTCCCGAGCCTGCCAGACTATAAGGGCCACACCTTAATCACGACCGACGGCACGACTCTCCTTGGAGCGGACAATAAAGCAGGCGTCACCGAAATTATGACGGCAATGGCATACCTAATTAAGCATCCGGAAATCAAGCACGGTAAGGTCCGCGTTGCATTCACACCGGATGAAGAGATCGGCAGAGGACCCCATAAGTTTGACGTTGCGGCCTTCAATGCCAGCTATGCTTATACCGTTGACGGCGGTCCGCTAGGGGAGCTGGAGTTCGAAAGCTTCAATGCAGCTGGCGCTAAAATTACGGTCAAAGGAACGAATATTCACCCTGGCTCGGCCAAGGACAAAATGGTCAACTCCATGAAAATTGCCATGGAATTACATAGTAAACTTCCAGCACAAGAAGCCCCAGAGCATACCGAGGGATACGAAGGCTTCTATCACTTAATCTCTTTTAATGGCGAGGTTGAGCAAACGAAGCTTAACTATATTATCAGAGATCATGACAAGACAAAATTCAACGAAAGAAAAGCCGTGATGGAAAAAATTGTCTCCGACCTACAAGCAAAATACGGCACAGACTCCATTCAGCTAGATTTAAAAGACCAGTATTACAACATGAGAGAGAAAATCGAACCAGTGAAGGAAATCGTCGACATCGCTCACCAGGCAATGCTGAATCTGGACATCACACCGATCACGAAGCCAATCCGCGGCGGCACTGACGGCTCCCAGTTGTCTTATATGGGACTGCCAACGCCGAATATCTTTACCGGCGGCGAGAACTTCCACGGCAAATACGAATTTATTTCCGTTGATAACATGATCAAAGCCACCAACACTGTGATTGAAATCATCAATCTTACCGAGCAAAAAGCTTAATCAAAAAAAGCTAACCCTCATGGTTAGCTTTTTTCTATCGAAAAGAGAGCAGCACCACACTGCCGCAGACTGCAAGCTGTCTCTTTCCGCTGCGTAATCAGCTGTTCAACCGACCACTTGCCGCCGTTATTCTGTAAGTCCTTATCGATCAGCAGGAGCATCCAAATGGAAAAAGCCGCCGCGAATAAATAATACTCTTTCTTAAAATCACCGTTATTAATCTCTAATTCTACTTGGCTAAGATACGATTTTAAAATCATTTCGCGAAATTCACTCGTAATCGACCTTGGGAAAAGGGGATGAGACATATCCAAAACATGATACAAATCCCAGTATGGCGTATTAAGGTGGGTATGCTCCCAATCCAAAATCATCATTTTATTATCCACAAAGGCATAGTTTCCGACATGTAAATCCCCATGTGACAAAACCAGCTGCTTAGAAAATTCCACGCTCTCCAAAAGCAAATAAATTTTCTCTATGAGCTTTTCTTCAATTTGCAAGACCGGCAGTATTTGAAAAAACTCAGCTTTCCTATTGCAAATATCAACAATTATTTCACTAATCTGCGGCTTCAACCCTTTAACCGGAAGATTTCCCAGTTTTCCCACCGGGAAGGAATGCCACCAGGCTACCCACTTGATCACGCCCAAGACCGTTTCCTCATTAAATTTATGCGAAAGCTGGCCGAGATCCTCTAGAATCATCCAGCTCAATTCCGGATTATCACTTTCAGAATAAGAGAGTATTCTAGGAAAAATAGCAGGGAAATGGGGGAGCACCTGCTCATGGATCCACGCTTCCTTCCCTAATTGATCGTTATTGGTCAGCGGCTTAAAAATATAGCTTTCTGCCCCCGACAAATAGAATCGTTCGACAAGCCTGCCATTCATGCCCTTATAAAGAATTTCCCTTTTCATAATTAACTTTTCATTTAACATACCGTTTTCGAGAACAATATCATTAGGCAGCCCCAAAGGTCCCACCACCTAGCTTAGATTAATAGGATAATAGATATACTTTTATAGAAAACGTTTCCACTATGAATATAATGCTAACTCTAAATCATCGCAAGTTTTCCGATTCAGGCAAGGGAAAAAGCTCAGACAACCTCTTCACCTGACCATCACTAGTTTTAAAAACAATATGGTTACGGGTAAATTTCCTTGGAGTATCAATACCGCACGCGGCTGCTAAGGCAAACAGTCCCTGTCGGACATTAATAATATAGTTCATCACACGCCACTTCTTTTCTTCAGGCACCAATGCTTCCTGATGTTTCGGATCCGTTGTCGTCACGCCTGCCGGACATTTGCCGGTATGACACTGCAGGGCCATGATGCAGCCGTTCGCAATCATAAAGCCGCGGGCTGAGTTCACCGCATCAGCACCTATTCCCAAAGCAATCGCTATTTTATCTGCCGAAATTAATTTCCCTGACGCAAAAATCCTGACTTTATTGCGGACCCCATATTTACAAGCTTTATCGACGACTGCAATCAAAGCAGGATAAAGGGGGAGTCCCATCGAGTCTGCCATCGATTTAAAGGTCGCACCCGTACCGCCTTCACCGCCATCAACCGTAATAAAATCAGGGTAAATCTGCAGTCGATTCATCGTTTCGAACAATTCATCCAGTCTCGAGTGATGTCCAACAACGATTTTCATTCCAACTGGTTTCCCGCCTTCATCCTGCAGTGTTTTGATAAATTGCAACGCTTCCGCTGCATTTTGCAAAAAGGAAAAGCGGTTCGGTGAATTGATCGTTTGACCTTCCCGGACCTTTCTAATTCGTGCAACCTTTGCTGTGACCTTTGCACCTTCCAGATGGCCGCCGCGTATTTTTGCCCCTTGGCCGAACTTAAGCTCAAAAGCTTTAATCATTGGTTCTGCAGCCTTCAATTTGAATTCTTCTAGTGAAAAGCGGCCTTCATCATCACGATATCCAAATAAACCAGGACCAATTTGAGAAACAACATCGGCACCACTTTCAAGATGCTCCGGTGCCACTCCTCCCTCACCAGTATTGATCCATGAACCCCCTGCCATCTTGCTGCCATGCCCCGTTGAAAGAATATAATTTTCTCCTACAGAACCGTAGGAGGTTGCGGAGGCACCAAAAGGCCCGCGAAGCCTCCAGGGTTCCCTTCGCTTCGGACCCACGACAATCGTATCTTCGTCATGAAAAAGCCATCGAGTAACCTCTTCCTCTTCAAGGTGTTCACGTCGGGTGAACAATCCCTCATGGTCTATTTTATATTTCATGGCATGGACTTTTTCCTGATTATCAACCTTTAATTCATCATTTAAGAGCGGAAATAACTCGTTTGCGATAAAGTAACCGGGTTGCTCAAAATCCCGCTTCGAACCAAAGCTCAACAGGTCGCTGCGATATTTAGCAGACAAAACAATCCCTAAATAATCGGCGCGGGAAAACGGTCCCGTCCCATTATCATTGTCAAACCAGTATTGCCGCAGCTTTGGTCCCATCATTTCAAGAATATAACGGATCCAGCCAAAATAGGGATAGGCCCTGATTATGGAATGCTGCGGCTTTTTTGCCAAGTTGCGGAGCCAGAGGAAAAAGCAAAGCGGACCGCCGATAAATACAATCAAAAGAATGATCAGAATCGTTAATAACATTCAAACTCCTCCTCCATTGTTTAATACTTATGTACGGTGAGTAAATTTTAAATCCAATATCTGTTAAAGGAGGGGAGAATTTGTATGTTTTTATGATGGAATGGATACATTAACCATTGTTCTAATCGTAAGGAGGGTTGTGGAATGGAAAACAAAAGTACTCATGAATTTGTAGAGGATTTACGCGAAAAGCAGGAAAAGGACAAGAAAAATAAAGAACATCAAGGGGATAATCGCCCTGCCAAAAAATTGCCGAACCATAGTCATTAATGGAAACAAGCCATGACTTTTATATCATGGCTTGTTTTTCTTACTTATTCATATTCGCCAAAAACCCGCCAAGCAGGTCCTCTACTTCATCTTTTCCTTCACCCTCAACCACTTCTGTAATGGTCGGCTGCACTTTTTCCGCCCTATCCCAATCAAACCCATCTAAATCGTCCTCTAAATCATTTAGATCAACAGGGACAGTATCCTCCCCAATCCCGGCAGACACCTCTTGATAGCTAGCAGAAAGTTCCTCAGGAAATACTTTCTCCTGAAGGTATAAAGCCTCGTCTATATCCAAAGATTTACTATTTAAAGATGCTAAAAGGGAGGTTGCACGAACTGGGTCAGAAATCAGTTGAAAAAGGATACTCCCAAGCAATGCCTCAGAGTGCTCATGCTTTAGCCAATCCCGCTGTGCTTTCGTCAGCCTTTGGGGGAGGGGAATCGTAATGGTTTCTTTTTCACGTGAAACCGA
This sequence comes from Neobacillus sp. NRS-1170, assembly GCF_050468025.1. NCBI lineage: Bacteria > Bacillati > Bacillota > Bacilli > Caryophanales > Bacillaceae > Neobacillus > Neobacillus sp. NRS-1170. The sequence continues at coordinate 99,978 of NZ_JBITPF010000021.1, forward strand.
ACTGCTGACTCCCTGCATGACGAATTCCGCAATTTTACTTGAAAAATTTCTGCGCTCAGTTTCCTTCAATTTTTGAAGATGCTTGACAATATGGTCAGGTGTATCGGAAGGGACCCGGAAGGATATTGCCTGGCCCCGTGTTATTTCATTGGTTGCAGCCTTTTTCATCTCATCACCTTATTTAGCTTTTTACAGGTTGTGGTTGTTTAACAATGTTTTGTTTCTCCGTTTTTCTGGCAAAATCCATGATGAGTTTATAATAGGCATTTGCCATCATCCAAATACTTTCTTTATCGTCTTCAAAGAATTCCAGATTATATCCGTCGAGATTATTATTTAATGTTTTAATATAATCCTTCAATACGTGGGCCCCGCCGCCAACAAAGTAGCAGATTTCCGTTTGTGAGTTCTTTGACCATACATTTCGTAATAAACGATACTGTTTTTTGGCTAGATCAAGCAGAATTCGATCAGTAATATCATGGACACTTGTTCTGCTTCCTTTTACCATAATGTGGTTCCGGTCATTCTTTCGTGTGATGATATCAACTACATCACGGCGGCTATCCAGTTCAACGCCGTGCTTCGTTCTGATTTCCTCACGAATGGCTTCCAATGATTCTGAAACACCTAGGTTAAAGCCCTGGGCTTTATCATCATCAACATTTCGATTTTTGATGACAGCAATATCTGTTGATAATCCGCCGATATCTTGAATGAGAATGCGTCTATCAATTAAATCCTTATTGATAATTTTTAAGTTATTATCCATCACAAGGTTAATGTAAGCTGCAAATCCTTCTGGATAGACCTTTACTTCACTGAACTTAATGTTCACCTTTAAGCCTTGGTATTTTGGAGTTACTAGAAATTCAACTTGATGGACAGAGCCCATTAATTTCGAACGATATCCGGCATCTTTTCCTTCCTTTACTTCGCGAAGGGGGAGGCCAGTGCCTAATGTATAATTGGCATCTATGACATTCTTTGTTTTTAGGAAAGTGGCATCATCTTTTACTGCATCTAACGCTAATGTTGTAAATAGCATAATTAAGGTTTGGTCTTCTTCTGACTTGCTGCTGCCCGGATCTAATTCGGTAGCATTATTACTCTTAGTGGCTAAATTACCGACACGATAGATTACGTTATTTTCTTTCAAGGCAGGGGAGTGGATTTTAACGTGGATCCCGTCTAATGGATTTTTATTATCAAGTTCTTCTATCCCAATTACGGGACGATCCTCAGTATCCCTTGCAATAATATTAGGAACATTTAATTCATACTCTAATTCCCCGAAAATAGCTTTTATAGAATCATTACCTACATCAATAGCAGCAATTCTGGACTTTGTCATATACATCATTCCTTTTTCTTTAATAGATTTAGTTTCAAATTAAGATATGTAAAACTAGTACGTACTATTAGGTTATAGGAGATTAATAGATTCTTCAATAGTCCAACAGAAACGAAATACAAGTGTAAAGAAGTAAACATTCTGTAAACATCGCAGGGATGTATACACTTTTTGTAAACCTTGATTACAATAGTGTATACAATGCTAAACCACGGGAAGCATACAATTTTGTAAACATGTTTATATTTCCGTTTACAAGTTTACAAATTTCGCAAACAAATATGTAAACTTGTAAACGTTTTTGTATTCATGTGCAATCCCCTCGAAAAAACTAGACTACTAGTACTTTGGATATAAGTGGTTCAACGCTTTTTTAAACTACAGTTAAAGTTTACACCAAGAAATACTATTCGTATAGCTTCATGATTCCTCATCAAGACCCATAAATTCTTTCTAAAAAACGAGTTAGGAAATTGATTCATATTAATCGCTGTGTCATCTGCTTTTCTGATTACCATCGATTACTTCCCATATCTTCTCCATTGCGAGTGACCCTGCTAAAAAGGGATCTCCTAAAATCTACGTATATGGATACTCCAGGCTGTGCTTGCACCAAATTAAAAAAATCCATTGTAGTATTAATTAACCCAAAAAATATACCTTAACGTTCGTAATGAATTAGTATATAAATTCGTAAATGTATATGACAAACCTTTATACATAGCTTCATTACTAGATGTCTACGGTTTTGTGTACTTGTTTACAATTTTGTTTACCGAAATGTTTACTTGTTTACATATTTGCAAACGTCATGTATACAACAAAGTAAACAAGTAAACGTGTTTGTCTACGAAAAAATTAAAAACCTAAATCACAATCTACAATATGAAAACAGGGAACGTTATTCTGTCTACTCTCATCCTTTTACCGTTGCCCCAAAACTCCCAATAACTAGACCAATTATCTTTTGCAGGTTCTAAAATTATCACTTCTTTATTGGCTACTGGTGCGTTGATGGTCAATACAGCCTGTCGTAATCTTTAAACTTCAGTATTTTTATAGTCGATACCATTATCTATTAATAACGCCATTTCGCCAGTTAGTATCGATATGCACAATAAAATAAAGACACTTGTTGTGATGGGTGTCTTGATAATTGAGATTATTATTTTTCTTTTAGTCTATCCCTTTCCAAAACTCCCCAGCCACTACATGATAGCCAGCAAGGCTTAGGTGGATATTCGATGGATTTGGCCATTAAAGGATGTTAATAATGGAGCTAATTGATCTTGCTGTGCTTGTGAGGCATATGAGAATGGGTTATAGTAGCCCATTACATAAACCTTTACATTTGGATTCAGCTGATCAACTGTGCCAAGAATGCGTTTATCTTTTCAGCAATAGTCCCAATTGCTGTCGGTGCTTTTGTTGGGTCAGCCTGAATGGCTGGAAGCGCTGCAAGCAGGTCATTCGCACCAATATCAATTGTTACGTGAGTAGCTTCTTTTATTTCTTTTTGAACATCTGGATTACTTAATTTTTTACACCAAATTAAAAAAATCCATTGTAGAATTAATCGACCCCAAAAATATACCTTTACGATTGTAATGATTTAGTATACAAATTCGTAAACATATATGACAAACCTGTATACATAGCGTCATTACTAGATGTCTACAAGTTCGTGTACTTGTTTACAATTTTGTTTACTGAAACGTTTACTTGTTTACGTATTTGTAAACATAATGCATACGACAAAGTAAACAAGTAAACGTGTTTGTATACGAAAAAAATAATTAAAAAACTAAAGCAATCTACATTATGATAACAACAAACGTTATTGTGTCTACTCTCATCCTTTTACCGTTGCGTAAAGCTCACAAAAGCTGAACATAATCCCAACAACTAGCGATAGGCACAATAAAATAAAGGCACCCGTTGGGAGGGTGCCTTGTTAATTGATATAATTATTTTTCTATTAGTCTATTGCCTTCCAAAACTCCCCAGCTACCACTTGATAGCCAGCAAGGCTTAAATGAATATTGGTTTCTCTCGGAAGGTATACTTTAAAATTATCTGTATTAATCGCTTGTGCAGTTGGGACGAATGTATCGCCATGAGTTGCAGCCTTTGCTTGTATTTGGTCATTAAACGCTGTTAATAATTGATTTAATTGCGTAATCTTAACTGGATCCTTTTCATATGGGAATGGGTTATAGTAGCCCATTACATAAACTTTTACATTCGGATTTAGTTGATCAATTGTGCCTAGAATTGCGTTTATCTTAGCAGCAACAGTTCCAATTGCCGCAGGCGCTTTAGTTGGGTCTGCCTGAATGTCTGGAAGATCTTTAAGCAGGTCATTCGCACCAATATCAAGAGTAACGTGTGTAGCTTCTTTTATTTCTTTTTGAACATCAGGATTACTTAATTGAGCGATTACATTATCAGTTGTATATCCTGAAACACCAAAGTTATCAAAATCAAGTAATTGAAATGACTTTGCAAAGTCCATTGCAATATAATCTGGATATCCTAAATCTAAATCTTTTCCATTTGCATCATGACGATCATCGCCATTTGGAGTCATACCTGCTGCCAAGGAATCTCCTAATGCAACATATTCAACCTGGATCCAAGCACCGTCTGCACCTAGTTTATAACCATTAACCACTGTATTGGCCGCCATCAGGCCGTCTTTGAAGTAGTACCACTTTCCTTCGATTTCCTTCCAGTCTTTTACCATCGCTCCATCACTGTTAAGGAAGTATTTTTTTCCTGCAAGATCTAACCAGCCTGTTTTCATGATCCCGCTGCCTTCGAAGTAATACCAAGTTTCTTTAACTAATCCCCAGCCTGTTCTCATTGAACCATCAGGCATAAAGTAATACCAATCATTTCCTGATTTTAGCCAGCCGGTTTTCATCGCACCGGATTGTTCAAGGTAATATTTCTTGCCTCCGTATGTCAGCCAGCCCGTTTGCATGGCTCCCGATTTATCTAGATAATACCATTTCGCTTTATCAAATACCCAGCCTGTTTTCATGGCTCCGGAATTATCCAAATAGTACCACTGGCTATTATAGGATAACCAGCCTGTTTTCATTACACCAGAACCATCAAAATAGTACCATTTGGTGTTAATGTTTTGCCAGCCTTTTTGAGCAACCCCTTTAACATAGTAGGACCATTTACCGCCTGATAGCACCCAGCCATCCGTATTCACTGGAAAACCATTTGCTTTTGCAATTGCGTCGAAGCTGCTGCTAGAGTAAGTAATGATTACCGTAGTATACAATTGGACTTGGTCAAACAGCCAGCGGATTTCTGTATTATGCATCCGCACGCAGCCCGAGCTTACGTATTTACCAATAGAGCTTTCATTGGCATTTCCATGAATCCCATATGTTGTACCATATGTACCCCTTGCGTCTAGACCCATCCAGCGGTCACCTAACGGATTGCGCGGGTCGCCCCCAGGAATATTTTTTGTATAGTAGGGGCGGTTTTTAATCTTATTAACAATCCTAAATGTGCCTTCAGGAGTTAAATCTCTTGATCTCCCTGTTGCAACACTAAAGGTTTTGACTAACTTGCCAGCATTATAAAATGCTAGAGTGTTAGTCTTTTTGTTAATAATGATCAACTGAGAACTTGCTGCGTCTGCTTGGCCATTAAATAACAAGATACTTAATAGGAACACAAAAACAATCGATAATTTTTTTATCATATCTCTCTCCCCATTTATGTAGTTATTATTACAATAACATGTCAAAGGGGAGGTTTTTGTCATAATTTGGTGAGAGACTTGTAATATTTTTATAATTATTCATAAAAATTAGAATAATAGTCTTTTTTTCTCTCAACAATACCTTTTTAAAAAAATAGTCACCATCTATTTTTTCAAACTATGTCTATTTACGTTAAAAAATATGTTGAATGGTATTTATTTACACCTATCTTTTACCATGATAAAGTTACATATATTTAGTGCTTAAGGAGGATGTCCTTTGAAAAAGAGAAAATTCCGTGTGGTTTTAAGTAGTTTATTATCTATGACATTAGTATTCCCTCTATTTGCTCCCGCTGCGTCTGCGGCATCTAAACTTGATGGACTGAAAGAAAGCCGCCCGCTGTCTTCCATCCTTAAAGAACGATCTGCCAAAAATCATCTAGCAAAAGTGACCACATCCCTGCTTCCGCCTATCATTGGGGGACCGCTGCCAATCGCTCAAGTTCCAACAGATCCAATCCAAGAAAATGATGTATTTAAGATGTTCTCTGTCAGTAATAGTGCCATTTCCCCAGATGGTGACGGCAGAGGGGACACAGCAGTCATTACGTATGAAAATAAAATGGACCGTAACTTTACCACTATCTATGTTTTTAATTTATCCAATCCTGCTTCTGGCCTTGATGAATTCGGCCTGCTCGGGGATGTTTATTACTCAGATGAAGATGGAGATGGAAATGGATTTGATCCAGCCGGCATTCATACAGGTGTATTTAATGGGCAATATTTTGATTACCATCCGGATATTAACGCTTTTCGGACATTGCCTGATGGACTTTATGCATTCAGAATCGAGTCCCTTAAGGATGATGGGGAGGATGACTCCGACAATGGAGTGAATCTCTATCCGCTTTTTGTGAAAAGGACAAAACCTGTCATTAACATCAAGAGCCAGCATACTGCGATAGGTGCATCCTATAATTTAACGGGTACTGTTGCTGATAAATTCGTAGATTACAAGGCTTTAGTTAATCAATATGGAGTACCTTATGATGTAAATAAATATTTAAAATTGTCTTATGTCATAAAGAAGAAAAACGGAAATATCTACGATTCTAATTCTATTAATTTAAAAGATGATGGCAGCTTCTCAATACCATTATCGAATTTAGAAAAAGACGATTATACGGTTTCTCTCATTGCCCAAGACATTGCACAAAATGCAACAACCAAAGATCAAATCATGCTGACTGTAAAACTAGGCTGGGATTTAGTTGATGGAAAATGGTCATATTATCTGCCTACCGGTAAAAAAGTAACGGGCTGGAGTAAAATTAATGGACCATGGTACTATTTCAATTCAAATGGAGAAATGCAAACAGGATGGATCAAATTAGGGGGTACCTGGTATTACCTGACTGGAAGCGGGGCAATGAAGACAGGCTGGCTGAAATGGGGCAGCAGTTGGTATTTCTTAGCTTCTAGCGGCGCAATGCAAACGGGCTGGATCTATACAGGCGGCAAATGGTATTACCTCTATCCAAACGGGGCAATGGCTTATAATACATGGATTGGAAAATACAGATTAGGACCGGATGGTGCCTGGAGAAAATAATAAAATGAAAATAACAAAGGCTGTCAGTTTCGACAGCCTTTGTTTTATAGATTTCCTTCTACCCATAATGGAATGTATACCCTAAAGGTCGTTCCTTCCTCTTTTTCACTTTCCACTTCAATTCTGCCTTTCATTCTTTCCACGATTTGATAACAAACCATTAGCCCGATACCCGTTCCTTTTTCCTTTAATGAATAAAAAGCCGTCCCAAGTCGTTCCATTTCCTCAGCCGACATGCCAATACCGGTATCTTTAATTTCAATCAATCCATAGGTTTTAAAACTCTTAACGTTAATGGATAAGATACCGCCTGATCGCATGGCTTCAATACCATTCTTGACAATATTAATAATCACTTGTTTTAATTCACTTTTATTACCTCTTACAAACACTGCTTCATCCAAATTGGTTTTCAAAGAAATGTTTTTCGACATAAAGGCAAAGGTGTTCATTAAATCCGCTACTTTTATGACCACATCCGTTACATTTACCATCTCAATATGATCTAGATCAGGTTTTGCAAGCGACAAATATTCATTAATAATTTTCTCAGCCCGGTTTATCTCATCAAGCATTAATTGAATATAAGACAATTCCGATTCACTCAATCGTTCATGCGATAAAAAAATTTGCAAAAAACCTCTCACAACCGTCATTGGATTACGGATTTCATGAGCAACAGAGGCCGCAAGCTGCCCAATTGCATTCATTTTTTCAGCCCGCTGCAATTCCTTTTGGATTTTCGTTTTAGCAATTATTTTTTCCATTTCACAAATGGCTTCTTCCACACGATGGACATTGCCGATATTTTTTGGTATTGTGCCAAATTCTCTATAAGTATCTGATAGCCTTTCAAACAGTTCCGTCAACTGTGCGGTCATATGGTTAAAGTTTTTTCCTAATTTCCCCATGTCAGACTGATTTGATATCCCAACCTTAACATCAAAATTACCTGAACTCACTGCATCGATTCCGGAAATGATTTCATGTACGGGCTTCAAAACTTTGCTTAGCCCCCATCTCAATATAAAATAAATCAACATTGTAATAATTAACAATGAAGATAATAAATACACCCCTATTTTCCTTTTAAAGTGATCAATTGTCGATGCATCAACATCTACTGCTAATACTGCTATCACTTTTCCATCGTTATCTAAAATAGGCTGGAAGGCTGTAATCCATCCACCATAACGATCATGATAATGACCGCTGCTTGTTACCTTTTTTTCGGAAATGGCACGTTTAAAGGCCATAAGAAATTCTTTGCCTGCTTTATACGTGCTAAAGCTGTTAATCTCAGAGGTTTGATCTGCTTTTGGAACTGCTAAAAATTCCAATTCATTCCCTTTTTCTATCTTTGCTTCCAAGATATATCCTTCTAGATATTTAGCGTTTCTTGTTTGAATCAAGCCGACTAAGTAATTCAATCTTTGTATGGATGGAGTTTTAGGATCATGGGAGTCGATTGCTTTTTCCACTTCCTCAGCTCGGATCGTGACACCCCAAAGACTGGCAACGCCTCTGGCCCGATCTGTTAACTGATTCGTTAGCTGCTTCGATTCATAATAGAATGTAAACCCCGCTGTCGAAACAACTGCCACAAAGGTGATAAGAAAAGAAAGTAATAGGATTTTTCGATAAAATGGTAAGTCATTCACATGCTTTTTACACATAGGTAATAGTCCTTTCAGAAGCTTCATAAGGTGAAAATTCGACAGCCCTGAAAGAGAATCCTTTTGTTAACAATTGACATTAGAAAAGTTTTTGTTAAATTAGCTCCTGTTTGTTGAACATTGATAAAAGACTATGATCTGACTGAACTAGGGCTTACTGTTCCGCTTCCCACCGTGAGATTTCCTCCCGAACCCGCGGCGCAACCTCTGTCCCCAGCAGCTCAATTGCTTTCATAACATCTTCATGCGGCATAGACCCAACCGGTACGTGAAGCATAAAGCGAGTAACTCCTACGTTCTTGCGAAGGTGAATAATTTTCTCTGCCACCGTCTCTGAATCGCCAACGTACAGCGCTCCTTCAAAGCTTCGTGCCGCATCGAAGCTCGCACGGCTGTAATGACCCCAGCCGCGCTCCCGTCCAAGTACGTTCATGACTTGCTGGGTAGGAGGGAAAAATTTGTCCGCTGCCGTCTCGGTATCCTCAGCAATGAAACCATGTGAATGCGATGCAACCGGCAGCTTAGATACATCGTGTCCTGCTTGTGCTGCCGCTCGCTTATAAAGCTTAACAAGGGGAGCAAATTGAATTGGGCTGCCTCCAATAATGGCTAAAACAAGCGGTAAACCAAGCATTCCTGCCCGAATGACAGATTGGGTATTACCGCCGCTGCCAATCCAAACAGGCAGGGGATTTTGCACTGGTCTTGGATACACACCCAGATTGTTAATAGCCGGACGGTGTCCGCCTTTCCAGGTTACTTTTTCAGATTCGCGTATTTTCAACAATAACTCCAGCTTCTCTTCAAACAGTTCATCGTAATCTTGTAAATCATAACCAAACAATGGAAAGGATTCAATAAACGAACCGCGTCCCGCCATAATTTCTGCCCGTCCGTTTGAAATGGCATCCAGCGTAGCAAAATCCTGGAATACACGGACTGGGTCTGCCGAAGATAGCACCGTTACCGCACTTGTCAGCCTAATCCTTTTTGTCTGTGATGCCGCTCCTGCAAGCACCACTGCCGGGGAAGAAGCCGCAAAATCTTCGCGATGGTGTTCACCAACACCAAAAACATCCAGCCCTACCTGATCAGCAAGGATAATTTCCTCGACAACTTCCCGGATTCGCTGGGCATGACTAATCACTTCGCCAGTTTGAACATCCGGCGTTGTTTCTACAAACGTACTGATTCCTATCTCCATTGACTATTCCCCCTATTTCCATCAAAAAATAATATCTTCATTTTGAGACTTTATCTTGTTAAATTCAAGTAATCCCTCTCCGCCTATGTAAAAAGCATCAATCAAGGCAATTGATGCTCTTTTTCTTCATTATTCCTCATTAAAGATATCTCCAATGACTTCTCGTGCTGCCCTTTCTCCTGACTCGACTGCTCCGTTTAAATAACCAGCACACTGAATGGATGTGTGCTCACCCGCAAAGAATATATTGCCTTCCCGTTCCCCAATAATCCCGGCAAATTTTGTATATTGGCCAACTTTCCAATATGAATAGGATCCCTTAGTCCATTGATTGCTAAGCCAGTGATCAACAGTCGCTAAGCCGTTCCAATTGCTGACACTGCCCGGCAATACTAGGTTTAACTTGTCCAAAAATTGCTTCGCAGTCTCATTTAATTCCGCTTCAGTTAAAGCAAGCTGCTTGGCCGCTGTTTCGCCGCCTGTATAATTAACCAGTATGCCGGATTTACCTTGCTGCGCCCTGGTTGACTCAAACGTCTGCTGATAGCCGGTATCGGTAAAAGTCTCACCATTATTGCCGATATCATTCCAGAACCGTTCGACAAATTGCGCATGAAGCTTCGTGTTGACTCCCATTCCAAGCTCTTCAATTGCTAGTTTTTTTAACTCTCGAAAACTGGCATTCTCAAAATCTATTGTTTTTAAAATTTTAAAAGGAATAGCTAGAATCACTTTGTCCGCAACAACTTCCCAATCCCTTTCGCGATTTCGAAAAACAAGCTTGATTTCATTTTCAGCAAATTGGTCAATTTTTACCAGCTGGGAATGAAATTGAATTTGACCATCATCTAAACTTTTTGCGAGCATTGCGGGTAGCTGATCATTACCACCCCTAATATGAAAGCATTCATCAGAGTCGCCATACATTTGAAATTGATCTTTTTGAGTAAATCCTAGCAAATAAAGGAGATTTAATGCGCTCTGAGAATTAGCATCTGCTCCAAATTCAAGGGTATAAGCAACCTCTAGTAATTTCCCAAATTTCGATTCAATTCCGCCAGGCACAATTTCATTGATATACTCGACAATTGACATATGGTCCAGTTCATATCCACGTTTCGAAAAACGATTATAAAGAGTCGTTTCACCTACTTCATCTAGATCCCTTTGCAATTTGGGCAAGATGCTCATAAAGTCATTTGTTACTTCTTGAAAAGAATAAGAGGATCCGTCAAAGAAGTAAAAGGGTTCCGTGCCCATGGATTCTGACTTGATTAAATGATCTAATTCCAAGCCAAATTCCTTTGCCAGCTCTTGAATCTCCTTATGCCCCGTATCGATTAATTCTCCGCCCCGTTCGACAATTTGACCGTCCTTGAAGAAGCCCCTTTTCGTCCAACATCGTCCCCCAACCCTGTCTGTAGCTTCATAAACAGTTGATAGAATTCCCTCCTGCTTTAGTCGATAGGCAGCCGTGAGGCCCGCCAATCCAGCCCCCACAATAACGATTTTCGGATTAATTTTTCCATCGCGGTTATATTTAATAGCCTGCTTCTTTTCCGTTTCTGGAGCAGCTTTTTGTGATGTAATACCCTCTTTGCGGATAGCCTGTCCAGTGCTTGCTTGTTTTTCTAGTTCAGCACTAGCCATCGCAAAGGATTTCTGCAGGATACTTGCTAATGGTGTTCGTGCCAAAAACCTAACCTCCCTATGCAATATCGATTGATAAACTATCGTACGATAGTAAATATCTATCCATAAAATATGCATGACCTTCTTTATTTGCTTTAGGCAGGAAATTGGTTTCTCATTTATTTTTCATAAATAAGTTCACAAAACGTTCACAAGCAACCTCCTTAACATCAGGGAGTTCAGGCAATAATGCTAATGCGAAGCATGGGGATGTTTTCGTAATAAGCTACTGAATAAGGAGGGGTGGGCGTGACAATAAAGCGATTAGCTTTGTTAACAATTTTGCTCACATATTTATTAATTGTTTTTGGAGGCTATGTGGCTTCCTCAAAATCCGGGATGGGATGCGGACCTGAATGGCCATTATGTAATGGGGATGTTGTACCAACCTTACATAGAGACACGTTGATTGAATTCACGCACAGGGTGATTGGCGCCATTCTTGGCATTGTCTCTTTTCTTCTATTTGCCAAAATACTACGGACGAAAGTAAGTCCTTCAGTTCGTTCTGTTGGATTCTGGATGCTTGTTTTGCTCATCATTCAAGTCTTGCTGGGTGCAATCGTAGTGTTAAAAGATCTGCCGACAAGTGTCATAGCAGGTCACTTAATCATTGCTTTACTCTTTCTGACCAGTCTCATCTGGATTTGGCGGCGAACAGAAGAAGAGGGCGATATTCACCACCGCCCTGCGGGTCATTCTGAAAAACAAAAAGGAATCAAACGACACTTCAATATTGCCCTATTTCTTTTGCTAGCGGTTTTTGGTTTAGGGGCCTATGTGAAGCACGATTCTTTGGGGATGATATGTGGTGCATTTGCATGTAGAGATTCACTTTTACCGGTGACAGTTCCAGAAATAATTCAAACCATTCATAGAGGATTAGCCTTCGTTTCAGCGTTGTACATCTTCTTTCTTGTCTATTTGTCGTTCAAAAACGGATGGGGAGATAAACTGCAGAATCGGCTTGTTTTTTCAGCAATAACGGTTTTCATTCAAATTGTATTAGGAGTTCTGACGATTTTGAAGTTTATTGATATCTCGTGGGCGATGCTTCACCTTGCAACAGGCACCCTCCTGTTCGCACTCATAGTGGAGGCACGGGTATATTTAGGCACGGCAGCCTTCTTGAAAACAAAGCCGAACATTGCAACGAATCAGCCAATAGCAAATAAAAACAGATGTGTAAAAATAGCAAGGGTGCCCTAACGCTATTAGGGCACCCTTTTTAAAACGGAGTTATATTGAGCACAATTGGAATAACAAATAAATAGCCATAACCCATATAATAAGGGCGGAAACTTGATTCATTTGTTTTAAGAGCTTCCCATTTCTATCAATTTGCCCCATCTTTCTACCTAAGATTGCTAGGGAGAAAAACCAAAGCCAAGAAACCAATATACAGGCTAAAGCAAATATCCATTTTTCATATCCTGTATAAGCCAATGAACTAGTTCCAATGACTCCAATAGTATCCATTATGGCATGGGGATTAAGTAATGATACGGACGCAGCAAAGGTAACCTGACGGCGTGCAGAAAAACGGCTTTGCTCTTGGTCAGTGCTAACTTCAGGTGTATTTTTCCACATAACCCATCCCATATAGGCTAAAAAGAAGAAGCCAATTAAAAATAGTAAAATCTTTAACCATTCAAAACTAAAAACAATAATGGATACCCCGGCCACGGCCAAATAAATCAGTATTGTATCACAAACCCCTGCTGTTACGATGGCAGGTAAAGCATTCTTGAATTTCTTATGTGTCGCTCCTTGATTAAATACAAAGACATTTTGGACACCTAAAGGCAAAATCAAGCCAAATGCCAAAATGATTCCATGAAAGAATGGTTCCACGCTGACTCCCCCTATTCCTATTAAGAATAACGGAGGATGGGCTGGATGTCTCCAACCAATTGGATGGGATTTAATCCAACCATTTGGTTATAATAAAAGAAAAACGGAGATTGTCTATGTCTGATATAGAATGGAAACCACAAAAAAACTCAGCAATTCCTTTGCATCAGCAAATCTATAACTATATGAAAATGAAAATAATGAACGGTGAGTGGACAATAGGGACTAAAATACCTCCACAAAGGCATTTAGCAAAACTATTTCAAGTAAATCGCAGTACCATTGTAATCGCACTAGAAGAACTAACGGCTGATGGACTCATTGAGTCTAAGATTGGAAGCGGTACAAGGGTCATCAATAATACCTGGGGCCTGCTTTCGTCAACACCTCCCCCAGATTGGGTTAGTTATGTAAAATCCGGTATCCATAGACCCAATATATCCATCATTCAAGAAATCAATAAGGCAGAAGCAGACCCTGCCTTTATTCGGCTTGGAACGGGCGAACTTTCACCGGATTTGTTACCAACTGAAAAAATGGCAAAAATACTTCAAATAGATAATGGACATTCTTTATCACTTGGATACATCGAGCCTAAAGGAAGTCTATCTTTGCGAAAAACGGTAAGTGAATATTTACAATCAAAAGGAATTGCAGCCTCGCCTGAATCCATTTTAATTGTTTCAGGAGGGCTTCAAGCACTGCAATTGATATCAATTGGGCTATTAGAAAGAGGTTCGACCATCTTCCATGAAACACCTTCCTATTTGAACTCCATACACGTATTTCAATCTGCTGGTATGAACTTATTTGGGATTCAATTAGATGATGAGGGGATTAGATGTGATTCAATTGGACGAATAAAGCGGCAGCATAATGCGACGTTGCTTTATACTATCCCCAATTTTCATAATCCAACAGGCACTTTAATGTCTGAGAGAAGAAGAATTGAATTACTAAAGGTTTGTCAAAGAGAATCCCTTCCTATCATTGAGGACGATGTTTACGGTGATCTATGGTTTGAAAGCCCGCCGCCAAAGCCTTTGAAAGCCCATGATACACAAGGGAATGTATTATATATCGGAAGTATGTCCAAAACATTGAGCCCTGGTTTACGAATCGGGTGGATTGTGGGGCCTGAACCTGTCATTGAACGTTTGGCAGATATAAAAATGCAAACAGATTACGGATCAAGTTCCATTTCCCAATATGCTGTAGAGAAATGGCTTTCTAGTGGTTTATACGAGAATTTCTTAAAGCAAATAAAGGTAGAATTGAGTTACAGGAGGGATTTCACACTTCAGATTTTAAAGAAACATTTTTCTGAAATAGCTGCATGGAGCGAGCCAAAAGGCGGATTTTATATTTGGCTGAAGCTGCAGTCAGGAGTTTCCACTCGAAAACTATTTGATTTAGCCCTTCGAGGAGGGATTTTATTAAATCCAGGAAGCGTGTATGATAAAAGTGATTTCCAGCATCTTCGGATTTCCTATTCTTACGCTTCAATAGAACACCTTGAAAAAGGGCTGATACTTTTAGCAAAGCTTATAACCCGTTGTTCTAAAAATTGAACCTTACAAAGGATACTGTGAATGAAAAGTTCGGGTTAAAAAAGGAGGAATCCACCTAGAACATATAATAATTCTTCACATACATTTATATAGAATTATTATTCTTGTCCTATATTCACACATTCCTATTGGAGGAGGAACAACAAAATGAAAGTTCTGTTATTTACACCCTCATATAAACGTCCATACATGCTTCGTCATTGTATACTTAATATGAAAAACCAGTCGCATACAGATTTTACCCACTCAATCAGCATTATGTATGATAAAGAGTCTGATACTTCAAATTATAATATCGTATTTGATGATATACTTGATGATAGGTTTATTATCCAGTACAGGAAAGATTCCTTCACACATACGAATTCCATTTCTACAATATTACAAAGTCAGCAACCTTATGATATATATATTAAAATTGATGACGATGATATATACAAAAGGGATTATGTCAAAACAATAGTTGAATATTTTGAGACACATCAATGTGATATTTTAAGTTCAGAAATCGGTTATCAGTTAAATAATTATCATTTATCAGCAGGTAATTATAGAAGCCTAGGCGGTCATTTTCCAGATAATAAATTTTTGATGCCTCAAACATTTGCATTTAGTCATAAAGCATTTCAAGTTTTGCCTAACATTCAAGATAACGGTCTTTTTGATGATCTGCTGTGGAGGGATGCTTGGAGCAAGCATGGATTTAAAGACGAGAATGTAGATAATTCCAGTAATATCATTTGGCATATTCATGGCAAAAATGCATCAGTAGGGAATTGGTTTGTCCCTAATTAAAAATCTATGGTACGATTCACCTTACTAATTCAAGGGGCAAAAAGTTAAGCATTGGGTTCTAAATCCCAATGCTTTTTTATATGGAAACTATGGATTCACTATTCATTACTCATTATTTTCATTAGTTCTATATATTCCTTTAAAATTCCAATATCGTAACGGTCGCCAGAGATAATCTTTCCATAGACCGGTTGTTTTTCCAGCAAACCTTTAATGGCATCTGTCAGCTGAATTTCCCCGTTGACACCTTCCTTTAAACCCTCTAAATATTGAAAAATCTCAGGAGTAAAAATATATCTTCCTATAACAGCCATATCTGAAGGTGGGTCTGATTTAGGTTTTTCCACGATATTTTCAATTTCAATGAGATTTGTTTTATTAGATCCCTGGATAACCCCATAGTTTTTTAATTGTTCTTGTTTTACTTGCTTTAATCCAATCACGGTGCTATTTGTTTTTTTGTATTCATCAATTAATTGTTTAAGAGCAGGATTCTCATTGGAAATAATAAAATCATCGGGTAACAGTACTCCGAACGGTTCATTTCCGACAAATCCCTTCCCAATTCTTATCGCATCTCCAAGTCCTTTTGCAGATGGTTGTAACATGAAAAAAATATCTATCTTTGGAAGTTCCAAACGTTCAAGCAAATATTCTTTATTTTTGCTTTTTAAAAAAGCCTCCAGCTCTAGTGGATGATCAAAATAGTCCAAAATTGAGTGTTTTAAACTTGAAATCACAATTAGTAATTGTTCTATACCTGAATGAACTGCTTCCTCAACTATATAATGAATTGCAGGTTTTAAACCTAAAGGAAACATCTCTTTAGGTAATGCCTTTGTTATTGGAAGACTTCTGGTACCATATCCTCCAGCAGGGATAATTGCTTTTCTCACCAATACCTTTCCACCTTCTTTGTTATTGTTTAATTAATCAAGGAAAAGTTTTTTTGAACAGCATAAAGCTTCAAAAAAATAGGGTTGTCTTATTTTTATGTGAATGGATATGAAAGGGGAAGGGCTTGTATCATACCAAAAATCAAAAAACTATTTTTGTAGTTTATTCAGGGCCGGTTAACTAAGGAGAAGTAGAACATAGGGTTTATTCAATAATCAGGAGAATCAATTGCTTTATGTTCATAGATTCCCCATCCACATAAACCTGAGGCATACACCATCTTGTCCTATTTTGCATATATTATTTAAGGTTGTTCATAACTATTAAATTAGATGAGGTGATTGACATAAAGAATCTGGTATTTGTTCGAGCAAGCGACAAATCCCTGCATAAGGAGTGGATTGAACCAAAGAACGCTAAATTTTTCGAGTTATATATCGAATATTATGGGGAAAGTCCTGACCGTTTCCGGGAAGATGCCGATTATTATAGTTATAATCAATCAGGAACAAAATTTCCCCGTTTTTTTGAAATCATCAGTCAAAACAAAAGTCTTCTAACCGATTTCGATGCAGTGTGGATAGCAGATGATGATTTAAGAATAAGTGCTGACGCCATTTCGTCCATGTTTGAGCTATTTCATAGACACCATTTATGGCTGGCCCAACCCGCTTTAACGAAACATTCCCACCATTCATGGCCTACTTTATTACAGGACCCTCGATATACACTCCGATATACAAATTTTGTTGAAGCAATGGCTCCTATCTTTTCTAAATCAGCCCTCCAAAGCTGCTGGACAACGTTTGAAAAAAGCACGTCTGGTTGGGGCCTTGACAGTGTTTGGCCTAAGCTTTTAGGATATCCTTCAGATAAAATCGCCATTCTTGATGCAACCCCTATATCCCATATCAGAAAGGTTGGAAGTGGGGACATGTACAGTTCTATAACTATTAATCCATGGGAAGAGATGAACCGCGTAAAAGAAATCTATGCCGTTAGCACGACGGGGATTGAAATTTATGGTGGAATCCCTAATTAGAAACTAGTGCTCATGAAAAAACGATATATTGCTAGAGAAGATAAAAAATCAAGAATATTTTTGTAACGTACTAAGGATACGAAAGTTTAATTTTTAAGAGGTTTTTTAAAATACAAAAGGGTGATAACTTTGAAACCAAAAATTAAAATAAATTTTACTGATTTTTGGGGAGGATTTGATAAAAATAACAATTTCTTTACAAATTTATTGGAAACAAAATACGATATTACGATTAGTGATGATCCAGATTATCTCTTCTATTCTTGCTTTGGGAAGGATTTCTTAAATTATGATTGTGTAAGGATATACTATACTGGTGAGAATTATAGGGGACCTGATTTTGGTCTATGCGATTATGCTCTAGGTTTTGATTACCTTTCCCTTGATGATAGATACCTTAGATTCCCACTATACTTTTTGTACACTGATGACTATAAATTAGCAAAAAAGAAACATTTAATATCTGAAAATGAAATTAAGGATAAAGTTTTATTTTGTAACTTTATCTATTCAAATGGTTTTCCATGGTATCGCAATCTCTTTTTTGACATGTTATCAAAGTATAAAACAGTAGACTCAGGGGGAGGGTTTAGAAATAATTTAGGCTATAGAGTCGAAAATAAACTTCAATTTCAAAAAAAATATAAGTTTAGTATTGCTTTTGAAAATGATACAAATGATGGATATACAACCGAAAAGATCATTCAGGCATTTGCAGCACAAACCATACCAATATATTGGGGAAGTCCATCTATTTCTAAAGAATTCAATCCCAATTCTTTTATCAATTGCCATGATTTCGATTCCCTTGAAGATGTTGTAAAGAGGGTAGAAGAAATCGATAATGATATGGAACTTTTTAGTAAAATTTTAAAAGAACCCATATATTCAGCAGATGTAAATCAGGAAGAAATTGGAGAAAAACAATTATTAAATTTCCTATCTCCAATATTTGATTCTCAGTATGATTTAGCTTTTAGAAGACCAAGGTAGCAAGGCTTGGTAAAAAATCAGCGTCTGTTCTTACTTCCAGAATTCCCCCAGTGGTTAGGTATCACTACCAAAAAACAGGTTTTTCATTTGGTCACCGGCTCCACCTATTTTAGTACAAGCTTTGGAACCCTTTAATGATAGTTCCATATACTAGAGTAGTAGAATACAAAAGGAGGTAATTATGGAAAAAGTAGCTTTAATAACGGGAATTACCGGGCAAGACGGAGCTTATCTTGCCGAATTGCTACTAGAAAAAGGATATACGGTTCACGGCTTAAAACGAAGAAGTTCCCTGCTAAATACCAATCGAATTGATCACTTATACCGAGACCCCCACGAGACAGGCGCCAAGTTTTTCCTCCACTATGGAGATCTGACCGACTCTACTAATCTAATCCGGCTCATTCAGACCATCCAACCTGACGAGATTTACAATCTTGGCGCCATGAGCCAAGTTCATGTCAGTTTTGATACGCCGGAATATACTGCGAATACAGACGGTCTCGGAATCCTTCGAATTTTGGAGGCAGTCCGAATTCTTGGGCTCATCAAGAAAACTAAAATCTATCAAGCTTCCACGTCTGAATTATACGGTTTGGTTCAGGAAACACCGCAAACGGAAAAAACGCCCTTTTATCCCAGAAGCCCTTATGCCGTTGCCAAGCTGTATGCATATTGGATTACCGTAAATTACCGGGAAGCCTATGGGATGTATGCGTGCAATGGTATTCTGTTTAACCATGAAAGCCCTATCCGAGGCGAAACGTTTGTTACCCGTAAGATTACTCGGGCAGTTGCCAGAATCGCTCTGGGAATTCAGGATCAGCTGTACTTAGGGAATTTAAATGCCCAAAGGGATTGGGGACATGCTAAAGATTATGTGGAAGCCATGTGGCTCATGCTTCAGCAGAACGAGCCACAAGACTTTGTAATAGCGACGGGAGTGACTACGAAGGTGAGAGATTTCGTTAAGCTGGCTTTCGCGGAAGTAGGAATTGACGTGGAATTTAAGGGGGAGAACGAAGAGGAAAAGGGATTCGTTAAAGCATGCCATCACCCCGATTTTCAAATCCCGACTGGAAAGCCTATTGTGTCTGTGGACCATCGTTATTTCCGACCCAGCGAAGTCGACTTGCTGTTAGGAGAGCCGAATAAGGCAAAACAAAATTTAGGCTGGGCACCTAAATACAATCTGCACTCTCTCATTAAAGAGATGGTTGAAAGTGATATAAAAGAAGCAAAAATGGAAGTGTATTTACGAAATGGCGGATACGGCAGTCATGAACAATTTGATTAACGTGTGCAAAGGATGAATGCTGGCTGAAGAAAGGAGATATTTCAACACATTGAAAATTGTTTTATTATCCGGTGGATCAGGAAAACGGCTTTGGCCGCTTTCTAATGATTCCAGGTCAAAGCAGTTTTTGAAGGTTTTAAAAACTGATAATGAACAATTAGAATCGATGATACAAAGAATTTGGAAACAGCTCAAATCGGTGAATCTTCATCAATCCTCGTATATTGCGACCAGTAAAGCTCAGGTTGACATGGTGTTGAGCCAGATTGGCAATGATGCCCCCCTTATCATTGAGCAAGAGAGACGCGACACCTTCCCTGCCATAGCATTAGCCTCAGTCTATCTATATTCCTGTATTAAGACAGACCCCGATGAAGTTGTTTGTGTACTTCCTGTCGACCCCTTTGTTGAAAAGAGCTTCTTTGAACAAGTTAAGGTTTTGGACAAGCTTGTTCAGGAATCGGGTGCCAATATTGCTTTGATGGGTGGAACCCCTGTTTATCCATCCGAGAAATATGGATACATCATTCCGGAAAAAGGAAAAACAAAACAAAATCCACTATCCTATATGAAAGTCTGCAACTTTGTTGAGAAGCCTAAGGAAGACCATGCTATCCGACTTATTGAGCAGGGTGCCTTATGGAATCTAGGTGTTTTTGCCTTCAAACTGAAATATATGCTCACCTTTTTACAGACTATGGGTTTTCCCATAGAATATTTTGAACTCGAAAAAGTATACAATCAGCTGCCTAAAATTAGTTTTGATTATGAGGTGGTTGAAAAGGCAGACCATGTCATCGTTGTTCCCTACGATGGGACGTGGAAAGATCTCGGAACTTGGAACACTTTAACCGAAGAAATGAATACTAACCAAATAGGAAATGGGATAATCAGTAAGAACACTAAGAATACTCATGTCATTAATGAACTTGACATTCCTGTTGTGGTCATCGGTGTACCAAACATCGTCGTGGCAAGCAGTCCACAGGGCATATTAATTTCAGAAAAGGCGGAAAGTCACCAAATCAAGGATATCATGAAACATGAGAAAGAAAGACCAATGTTTGAGGAACGAAGATGGGGCTGGTATCAAGTCTTAAACTATACCAAGATTTCAGACAACGATTTAGCATTGACGAAAAAAATCGTTATTGATGCAGGAAAAAATATCAGCTACCAGAGCCATTCGAAAAGAAGCGAGGTCTGGACAATCCTATCGGGGGTAGGAGAGTTTGCCCTGGAAGATCAGCTTTACGATGTAAAGCAGGGAGATGTTCTCAAGATTCCTAAAGGAGCAAAACACGGCATTAAAGCCACTAGCACCTTAGAAATAATTGAAGTACAAATGGGCGAGGAATTGGTGGAAGAAGATATCGCCCGAGTTTTTATGACCTGGGACGAAGTTATCAAGCACTGCGAGGAAAAACATAAAGAAAAGGAACAGGGTGCTTAACTTAGCCCCCTGTTTTTTACATACCAATCAATCGTTTTCTGTAAACCTTCTTCCAAAGTCGTCCTTGCTTCAAATCCAAATAGCGACTTTGACTTGGTTACATCGAGGCACCTTCTCGGTTGACCATCCGGTTTGGTGCTATCCCAAATGATTTCACCTGTGAAACCAGTTTTTTCTGCAATCAAGCCTGCTAAATCTTTTATTGTTATTTCATGCCCTGTGCCAATATTAACTGGTTCTCCTTCATCATATTTTTCAGCTGCCATCACAATGGCTTCGGCCGCATCCTCAACATATAAGAATTCCCTGGTTGCTTTTCCCGATCCCCAAGCATGTATTTGCTGCTGCCCTTTTTCCTTTGCTTCAACACATTTATGAATTAAGGCTGGAATGACGTGGGAACTTTCTAAATCAAAATTATCCCTTGGTCCATAAAGATTAACAGGAAGCAGGTAAATGGAGTTGAAACCATATTGCTGACGATATGCCTGCGATTGGACGAGAAGCATTTTTTTAGCAAGTCCATAAGGAGCATTAGTTTCCTCCGGATATCCATCCCATAAGGCTTCTTCGTTAAATGGGACAGGAGTTAATTTTGGATAGGAACAAATTGTTCCGCAAATGATGACCTTTTCCACTTGGGCCAACCGTGCGGCCTCTATCAAGTGAATACCCATGGCAGCATTGTCGTAGAATAATGTCCCCGGATTCTTTCTGTTAGCTCCAATTCCCCCCACAGATGCTGCTAGGTGGACAACGATATCAGGTTTCGTATCTTTCAGGAGTGAATGGGCAATGGTTGAATTCCGAAGATCGTATTCACGACTGCGAGGAATTATAAGATCAGCGCAGCCTTGGTCTTTAAACCGCTCCACAACATGAGAACCAAGGAATCCAGCCCCCCCTGTAACCAAAATTCTTTTACCCTTCATGAACAATCGCCAACCCTCTCTTTTAATGACCATTTAGTCATAGATTTATGCGGAAATGTTTGGAAAGTGCAAATAAAAATCGTTAAAAATAATGTTAATAGCAGAATCTCTCGTACTATACCGACTAATATGAGCGCAGCTTCATTATTTGCTTTACATCCCCATTTGTTCATTGGACAAGCACCAAATTTGACTCCCTTCCATCTACTAATAATGGATTATTAAGAGGTGGTGAAAACATGTTAAATAAGGTATCTGTACTTTTTCCTTTTGGTACCGACCATGGTCCAAGAGAGCAGAATTTTAATTGGACTAAAAGGTTCTATGAAAAGATGATGCCTGAAGTAGAAATTTGTATTGGAGAGTCTAGAGATCAACCTTTTTCAAGGTCACAAGCGATTAATCATGCAGCTGCACAGGCAACAAGAGACATTTTCGCGATTGCTGATACAGACATAATTTATGATCCAGTGGTTCTCATAGAAGCTATTAAACTACTTGATGTTTACACATGGGTACTTCCGTTCGATAAAAGTTTTAATATGGATAAACAAAGTTCAGAAGAACTTCTTAAATTAGAGCCAGGCTGGCCACTCCCTATTAATGTTAATGGGCACATACCGGGACAAATCGGATATGGATTATTGAATGTTATCCCTCGAAAACATTTTGAAGCAGTAGGAGGCTTCGATGAGAGATTTCTAGGCTGGGGAGGAGAGGATGATGCTTTTGCTGCTAGCGTTAATGGTTTGTGTGGCTGGCTAACAAGAATGAATCACACAGCATATCATCTATGGCATCCACCTGGTGACTATACTTATTACGGAGAAAACTTAAAATACTTGAAACCCTATTATGACGGAATCGAATCTGTAAAGAAAGAAATTGAAAAAAGAAAAAAGTAATCCAAGAGAATCATATCATCCCCTTTTGTTAATTCACATTCATGATTTTGGATTTAACGATGCTCATCGTAGAATGCTCCAATAACCCTGCAAGGTAAAATCGTCGCCGCCGTTTAAGCTATTAAATTTTACAAACTTGAACCTAAATGTGCGGCGATACACGTACATTATCAATATTTTCCTGTTCTTTTTAAGGTTTTCCCCTTTTTAATTCTTCCTAAAAATAGAAATAGCTCTGATCCCACTTAAGGAATAAGAGCTCCTAAAATCACGGTATTAAATTCCACCCCTAAACTCCTTAAAACATTGAAGATTCTTATCTTTTTCTGATAAGATTATTTTTTTATCAACTAGATCTAATGGCCAATCAATACCAATATCCGGATCATTCCAAATGATTCCATCATCGTATTCTCCATAAAATTTCTCTGCACATTTATATGAAACTATGGATGGTTCAATTACTAGGTAACCATGTCCAAAATTTTTAGGAACATAAAGCTCATTTTTATTATCTTGAGAAAGATAATTGCCTCTCCATTCTCCAAATGTCGGGGAATCTTTTCTTAAGTCAACAATAACATCGTAAATCTTTCCGGAGACACAACGGACAAGCTTAGGCTGCTCATTTACTCTTTGAAAATGAATGGCTCTAATAACACCTTTATGGGAGTTTGTATAAAAAACTTCTTTTAAATCATGGTAAATACCATTCTCCTCAAATACTTCTTTGGAATAATCTTTAATAAAATAGCCTCGCTCATCATATGCAACAAAAGGCTTGATTAAAAATGAACCCTCTAAGTCTAATTTATCAAATGAAAACTTTTGAATCATTTTTTGTCCTCCACAATCAAATTGACTGGTATATTAACTCATCTTAATGACTCTTCTATTGTTTCCATTATCCCTTCTTCAAAAGAAAATGCGGTTTCAAATCCTGTATCTTCTTGTAAATCATCGATTTTGAACCATTCATCATAATACTTTAAACCATCTTCTGGCTTCTCTCCAAGTCCAATTTCCGCGTTGTCACCAAAGATATTTTTTAAAGATAGCAAGTATTCCTTTAATATGCGAGGTGTTCCACTTCCTACAAAATAGCAATTACGTTGTGTTTCTTTTTCTCCTAGTGAATACAATGCTTTCGCAGTATCTTTTACATACATCAAATCATATGGCTGCTCAGCCTTAGAGAATGACGGTCTATTACCTCTTGCCAATTCACTAATTGTATAACTAATGATATTTCCTGTTGTGTTATTACCTCCATATATATTGGACAATCTGGCCCATACATAAGGCAAATCCAGTTTTTTGCATAAAATATCTAATAAACAATGTGTAGTTTGCTTCGCAATTCCATAAATATTGTTCTCAGCTTTTACATCGAGATTGAATATATTTTCTGCTATTTTTTCTGTGATAGTTCCAGTACAAATAAACTTTTTACAGTCCAACGCTTTAGCTAATGTTGCACAGTCGCATGCATATCGGCAATTGAGTAATTGCAAATCATAATTTGACCTGTCCTTGCCACCAGCTCCAGCCCATGCAAAATGGTAGAACACATCAATATCTCTATCCAGTATCTTGTTTCTCAAGTTATTAATTTCAGCCAATTCACAATAAATAATCCTTACATTACCGGGGGCAATATTTTCAATATTTGACTTTTCACTCCTTACTACAGCAATTACTTCCACATCATTTTTAACCAATTCTTTTATAACCCAACTGCCAATAAATCCATTTGCCCCAGTTACAATTACTTTTTTCAAACCTCTCATCCTTTGTCAATCTAAATTAAGATTTCCTGATGAAACTTTCCATTTCCTATCTTTAAAACAATATGAACATACCAACCTTCTAAAACAAGCCTCTTGAAAGATGTGATCTAATAAAATTTGTAGCTCCTATAATTAAAGCGATACCCGGCACCGATTTATTGACTTCCCCAATCCTCGTACTCATGAATTTGTGTTAGACATACGCCTCTAACGTCTTTCCCTATTTTATAAGCTAACGACCATTCGATAACTTTATCCAATGCGTATTCCAAATTCCATTTTGGCTTCCAGCCTAATTCCGATTTTGCTTTTGAACAATCTAATTTTAAATAATGTGCTTCATGCGGCCCATTGTTAGGCACAATTTCAAAAGATGCTCCTGAACCCCACTTATTACATAATCTGCTTACAGCCCATTCCACTGTTTTTTCACTTTCTGCATCAGGTCCAAAATTCCAGCCTTCTGAGTACTGAACACCTTCTTTATACAATTTCTGTGCCAATAATAAATATCCACTTATTGGCTCCAAGACATGCTGCCACGGACGGATAGATTTGGGATTCCTTATTTTTATAGTTTCCCCTTTTAATAGGCACTGAATTCCATCAGGTATTAAACGGTCCTTTGCCCAATCGCCTCCTCCAATAACATTGCCGGCTCTTCCAGATGCGATTGCAACACCATGAGTTTCATAGGTTTTAGGATTAAAAAAAGAGTTTCGATAACAAGCAGTAATTAATTCCGAACAGGCTTTACTATTTGAATAGGGGTCGTAACCACCCAGCGGTTCATATTCCCTGTATCCCCATTGCCATTCCTTGTTTTCGTAACATTTATCCGATGTTACATTTACAACCGCTTTTATTTTTTTATTTTGCATGTTTGCTAGCCTGATGGCTTCAAATAGATTTGCTGTACCCATTACATTCGTTTCGTAGGTTTCTATCGGGTTTTCATACGACATCCTCACAAGCGGCTGGGCAGCCATATGAAAAACAATATCTGGATTTGATTGTTGCAGGGATAAACGTAACTTTTCCAGATCTCTAATATCACCATTAATGGTATTTGTGATCTTGTCTATTTCACACAATTCGAACAAACTCGGATTAGTGGGCGCTGGTAAGGAATATCCCGTAATTTCTGCACCGAGATGATACAGCCATAAACAAAGCCAAGACCCTTTGAAGCCCGTATGTCCAGTAATAAACACTTTTTTTCCTTTCCAAAATTCTTTATTAATCATTGTCCCACCCCTTTTTTCTACCTCCAAACTTTCCAAGGAGGGCTTTCGGTCATCCAGAGCTCCTCCAAATATTTTTTATCGCGTAACGTGTCCATTGGGTGCCAAAATCCATCATGCTTATAAGCCATTAGCTGCCCTTCATTTGCTAAATTTTCAAGGGGTTCTTTTTCGAGTACAGTACTTTCATCACTAATATAATTGAACACCTCTGGTTGAAAGACAAAAAAACCGCCGTTAATCCAGCTGCCATCACCTTTCATTTTTTCTTTAAAACTCTCCACCAATTGATCCTTGTTCAAAGATAAAGCACCAAATCTTCCAGAGGGCTGTCCAGCCGTCAGCGTTGCAAACTTTCCATGCTCCTTATGAAACTCAACTAGTTGTTTCAGATCTACATTTGCTAGACCATCACCATAAGTAAGCATAAAAGGTTCGTTTCCGATATATTTTTGTATCTTCTTTACTCTCCCTCCCGTCATAGTTTCCATACCGGTATTTGCCAATGTAATTTTCCATGGTTCTGCTGAATTTTGATGGATGATATATTGATTCCCCTGGCTAAAGTCAACTGTTACATCAGATTTGTATAGAAAATAGTTCAAGAAATAGTCTTTTAACATATGGCCTTTGTACCCCAAGCAAATAATAAACTCATTAAAACCATGAGCAGAGTAAATCTTCATAATATGCCATATAATGGGGTATTCGCCTATCTCTATTAAAGGCTTAGGTTTCAAATGTGATTCTTCGCTAATTCGGGTTCCGTACCCACCAGCCAAAATAACGACTTTCATCCTACATCCTCTTTTCTTAATTCTTTAATAAAGGATAAATACCTTAAACTCCTGTAAGCTTCCACTCAGGATATATCATATGATTAATAACAGAGCTTGTATGGTTGAATGTAATTGTTTGGAATTTTTTTAGGGGGTTAATCTTTAAAAGAGAAATTTAGAAGATGAATAGTAGAAGAAAATTCATTTTCGGTTCATTAATTATCTAGGTAAAATAGAAAAGGCTGAACTATATACAGTTTATATATGTATATTTCAGCCTTTAATCAAATTCTTATTTTTATTGCTTTTTTTCTTTGAAAAACGGTTGAAAAAAACAAAGAGCATTAATAAAGTGATGGAATTCTCACCTTCGTTTCTAAAACCTCATTTACTTATGACATGGTTCACCGTTCTCATTAAAGTGAAGTTCCAAACTAATAGGGCAAAATTATTTATGGGCCTTATTAATCGAGCAATAATTCAATTTTACGTACGACGCATATAGGCACGGACCGTTATCGGTGCAAAAATGGCCACGATGACTGCTGCGCCAATGAGGGAAATAACAAAATCGGAGCCAATGTTACCGTTGTTAACAAGATTACGGACAGCAGTAATCAGATGTGAAAGCGGGTTTATCTTTACAAACCACTGCAGCCAGTCGGGCATGGTGTTTACCGGCACGAAAGCATTAGAAAGAAACGTTAAGGGGAACAGCGCAAGCATCGAAATCCCCTGTACACTAGAAGCAGTTCGTGCAATCACGCCAAAGAAAGCAAAAATCCAACTAATGGACCAAGAGCACACGATGACAAGAATTGCGGCAATGACTACGAAACCAAGTCCTCCATCAGGTCGATAGCCCATAATATACCCCATGGTAAAAGTAAGCACAGTCGCAATGGTATATCGGATTGTATCTGCTAAAAGTGCTCCCGCTAACGGAGCAATTCGTGCAATCGGAAGGGACTTAAACCGGTCGAATACACCCTTATCCATATCCTCACGCAATTGAACTCCCGTGACAATGGAAGTCGTAATAACGGTCTGCACAAGGATGCCAGGAATTATGACCGGCAAATAGCTCTTTACATCTCCTGAAATGGCACCGCCAAAGATATAGGTGAACATGAGTGTAAAAATAATTGGCTGGAGTGTGACATCAAACAGTTGCTCGGGTGTACGCCGTATTTTCAGTAAACCTCGATAGGCCATTGTGAATGAATTTCGTACCGTCTGACCAAAGCTCGTATTGTTTTTCAGATGACGATTAAATGAAGTACTATTCATCCTCTTACCTCCTCTACTTCGGGCATTTCATTTGGCGCACTAGATGCGTCCGCGTTCACTCCATGACCAGTGATAGTCAGAAAGACCTCATCAAGAGTCGGTTTCTGCACACTTAGTTCTGCTAGTTGGATTCCCGCCTCACGAAGGGCGATTAGCAGATCCGCTACTCGGTCGGCATCTGCCATCGGTGCAGTAATCTTCCCGCCTTCCGACGATACATTCGACTTTACGTCTAGCACCCTTTCAACGGTATGACGAGCCACCCCTATATCTAGAGAATTTTCGATTCTTAAATGCAAGGAAGATCGCCCAACGGATGACTTTAATTCATCCACGGTACCCTCTGCAACGACTATGCCTCGATCGATTACCGCAATCCTGTCAGCCAGTTCATCTGCTTCTTGTAAATACTGCGTTGTTAACAGTACGGTTGACCCCGTACTCACTAATCGGCGGATTGTATCCCACATTTGATTTCGTGTACGAGGATCAAGCCCCGTAGTCGGTTCGTCTAAAAAAATGAGCGGCGGCTGCGAAATGAGACTTGCCGCCAAATCCAACCTGCGGCGCATGCCGCCGGAAAAATTTTTCAACGGACGCTTTGCTGCTTCCGTTAACCCAAATTCCTCGAGCAACTCCGCTGCCTTACGTTTTGACTCTGCCCGGGAAAGACCAAGCAGCCGGGAGAAAATGACCAAATTCTCGGTTGCACTTAGCGACTCGTCGACAGAGGCATACTGACCAGTAACCCCAATTAATTGTCGAACGATCTGGGATTCCTTCATCACATCATGTCCAAAGATGTGTGCCGACCCTGCATCCGGCCTGAGTAAGGTTGCCAGCATTCTGATGGTGGTGGTCTTGCCTGCTCCATTCGGGCCAAGCAGTCCGTAAATGGTGCCAGCGCGCACATTCAGATTTACGCCGTTAACGGCACGATTTTCACCAAAATTCTTTATGAGGCCGTGGGCTTCAACGGCCCAATCACCATTGTTCGGTATTGTTCGGTGTATCATTTCCATTCCTCCCTTAACACTGGGTACATGGTAACAAACATTTGTGAACTGAATATGAACTTTCTCCTCCCTCTCTTGTTCATATTAAGTTCATAAAGAAGGAGTATGCTAAGAACAGCTGGAATATTTTTAAAGAATGTAATTTATGAAAAAGGATTGAATGTCATGGCAAAAATTTTAATGGTTGACGATGACCCTCATATTCGTAAATTGATTCGGGTCCTCTTGTCTGAGGAAGGCTTCACGACCCTAGAGGCGCTGGATGGAAAAGAAGCATTATCCTTGCTTGATTCCGAAAAGGCCGATCTCATCATTCTTGATATCATGATGCCAAATATGGATGGCTGGGATTTCTGCCGGCACATTAGAGAATATTATTCTGATTCCCTCCCAATCTTAATGCTGACGGCAAAGGGAGAAACTACCCAAAAAGTAAAAGGCTTTGAACTCGGAGCTGATGACTACTTGGTCAAACCCTTTCATCCCGCTGAATTGATTGCCAGAATCAAGGCATTACTCAAACGTTACCAAATCAATCTTTCAAATAAGGTGAATATCGGAAATGTGGTGCTGAATCGCACTACTTACCAAGTCTTTGATGGTCGGAACGAAATCACCCTGCCTCTGAAGGAATTTGAGCTTTTGTATAAGTTCACGGCCTATCCGGGCCAAACGTTTTCAAGAGAACAGCTGATCGAAGATATTTGGGGCTATGATTACGAAGGGGATGAGCGCACCGTGGATGTTCACATTAAGCGCCTGCGGCAGCGCTTTTCAGATGAAAACTGCCCTTTTAAAATTACGACGATTCGCGGGCTCGGTTATCGGTTAGAGGTGAAATAATGATAAAGTTTTTGAAAAAAAGCGGAGAGGTTATAGCTTTTTTACTTCTATTATTTTTATGCTGGTCAGCCGTTTTTTACATCGCCCCCTGGTTATTCCATGTTCTTTCAATCAAAAGTTTCTATATGAGGCAGATCATCAATTCCTTTTTGGGTATTTTCCTCTTTGGTCTAATCATGTATGGCCTTTCCAAATTTAGATTTTTTCAAGAAAAGCAAAGTCTCTTTTTGCGACCAATGATTGAAGCGATGGAAAAGATGGCTCAAGGGAATTTTAATATTGATCTTTCTTTCTACAAAAATGAGTTTGGGAATCGAAATCATCCTTTTAATGAAATAGCAGAAAGTATTACCCATATGGCAGCACAACTTGGTGAAATGGAACAAATGCGCCAAGAGTTTATTTCCAACGTTTCTCATGAAATCCAGTCTCCGCTGACATCCATTTCAGGTTTTGCCCATGCATTAAAAACTTATCAATTATCTGTTGATGAGCGCAAACAATACCTTGAAATCATCGAAGTGGAGAGCATGCGGCTTTCAAAGCTTAGTGAAAACCTGTTAAAGTTGACGTCTTTAGAGTCCGACCATCCTCCATTTGAGACGAAAACCTATCGTTTAGACCAGCAATTGCGAAGAGTAATCCTTTCGAATGAACCACAATGGCAAAATAAAAACCTTGAAATGGATGTTTCCTTAGATAAAATGACCATCCATGCAGATGAAGACCTGATGGATCAAGTTTGGATCAATTTAATCCATAACAGCATTAAATTTACACCAAATAATGGAATAATAATGGTTGAATTAAAAAAGAAAGATTCAGATAAGGTTGAAGTGATCATTAAAGATACAGGAATTGGAATGACGAAAGAGGTTCAAATGCATATATTTGAGCGTTTCTATAAAGCCGACCCTTCGAGGAGCCGCACAAATGGCGGGAGCGGATTAGGGCTATCCATTGTAAAGAAAATCATTGAAATGCACAAAGGAGAAATACAGGTTGAAAGTTCGCCAAATGAAGGAACGGAAATAATAGTGCTATTGCCAATTGGGCAATAATAGCGGGCTGGAAGTTGGCACTTAATAAGGATACCGTTTTATGTGCTTGAAAATACAGGATTGGTTGGGTATTCTTAAATCACAATCTCCTTTTAAGGATGTGTTTAACCTGCGATTAAATAAATACATTTCCGAGTCTGGAAAAACATCTAGACGCGGTGCAGATAAATTGATTAGTGAAGGAAAAGTGTCCATTAACGGAAAAGTTGCCACATTAGGAAGCCAAGTCGAACCAGGGGATGATGTCCGTATTGGTGGAAATCCGGTCAGAGTGACTAAAAATTACGTTTATATTGCCCTAAATAAACCGGTTGGCATTACTAGTACGACAGAAAGACATATTAAAGGAAATATTATTGATTTAGTCAACCATCCATTAAGAATATTTCATATTGGAAGACTGGATAAAGATTCAGATGGTCTTATCCTCCTGACTAATGACGGAGATATTGTCAATGAAATTCTGCGGGCCGAAAATAAGCATGAAAAGGAATATATCGTGACAGTAGACAAGCCAATCACTCCAGAGTTTTTAAAAAGAATGGCAGGAGGCGTAGAAATACTAGATACAAAAACGCTGCCTTGTAAAGTAGAACAGCTTTCTAAATATGTTTTTAAAATTATTTTAACACAGGGTTTAAACCGACAGATTCGCCGTATGTGTTCTGCCTTGGGATATGAGGTTTGTCGACTGCAGCGAACACGAATCATGAATATCCATTTAGGGAACCTTCCTATTGGCCAATGGAGAGATTTATCAAAGAAAGAACGCACTCAATTATTTAACGAACTTAATTATGAGCCAAGAGAATGGTAAAAAAGAGTGTGAACCGAATCAAAAAACAATTTCGGTCCACACTCTTTTTATATTAATTTTTGATTTTAGTATTAAGGAGATTACGGATTTTAAAAAACCTCATTTACTTGTGATACGGTTCCCCTCGATTAATCCGAAACGCCCGATAAATCTGTTCGACCAATATCAACCTCATCAGTTGATGGGGGAAGGTCATCTTTGAAAAGGACAACTTTTCATTCGATCTCTTCAAAACCTCATCGCTAAGCCCCAAGGATCCCCCAATAATAAAGGCAATTTTGCTTTTTCCATATGTAGCAAGCTTATCTAATGTATCCGCAAGTTCCTCTGATGATTGTAAATTCCCTTGAATCGCCAAGGCGATCACATGTGTATCCTGGCTGATCTTTGCTAAAATTCTTTCGCCTTCTTTTTGCTTTACTTGCTGCATTTCCGTATCGCTTAGTTCTTCCGGCGCCTTTTCATCGGCAACCTCGATGACTTCGACCTTGGCATAGCCCGATAATCTCTTCAAATATTCCTCAATGCCCTGCTTTAAATATTTCTCTTTTAATTTACCAACCGTCACAATTGAGATATTCACAATCCACAACCCTTTTCAACTTGATTACAAACAGGTTACAAACAAGATATCCACAGAAGTTATCCACATTGTCCACATCTTTATCCACATTTAGTATGGAATCACTTGTTCGCCACAATATATACAGCCGTGTTTTGACAATATTCACAGGTTGTTGATAAATTATCCACATCCATTTTTGATAAAACCGGAAAAGTTTCCGTTTCATCCACAACTGTATCCAAAGCAATATCCACATGCTCTTCACAGCAATAAATCATCTTTCCATCTTCACCTTTCTACACTCTTTTAATCCTAGTGTTTACGTTCTAGATACCGCTCATACGACAACTATCATATCATAATAAAAACAGGACAGCTTCCGCCATCCTGTTTCCTCATCCTTATTGTAATCTTTCTCCCGAGAGTGTCAGTGTTGTTTCTTTAAGCTTGCCATCACGATAAAATTTGACCTTCAATTTCTCGCCGATTTTCTTTTTCTGATATAGGTGCTTGCGCAGGTCGATGACGTCATTTATTTTTTGACCATCCATCTCAACAATGACATCCAGTTCTTGTAAGCCTGCTTGTGCTGCTGGAGAATTTGGGACTACCTGTCTTAATGCTACACCGTAATTGACATCACGCGGCAATTTCAATGCTTCTTCTTGGTAGTAAGCTGGTATTTCAGATACAGATTTTAAATCGACACCCATATATGGACGTTTGACAGAGCCAAAATGCTCGAGATCATCAATGATGGGCTTAGCTGAATTGATTGGAATTGACAATCCAATTCCTTCTACCGCCTCCTGAGAAATTTTCATAGAGTTAATCCCAATCACCTGTCCGGCCATATTAATTAAGGCACCGCCGCTGTTTCCTGGATTAATCGCTGCGTCTGTCTGCAGAACCTCTGACTGCCAATCGACAACCCCATTTTGGTCGATATCCACGGGAATGGTCCGTTTAAGACCTGAAATTATTCCTTGTGTAACTGAGCCTGAAAAAGTCGCTCCAAGTGGATTTCCGATGGCAATGACTGGTTCGCCCATTTTTAAACTATCAGAATCTCCAAATACCGCTACTTTTTTTACCTTACTGGCATCAATCTCAAGCACCGCTAAATCTGTCCAAATATCGCTGCCAAGGAGCTTAGCAGGAATCTTCGTTCCATCTGTCAGACTTACTTCTAGTTTTGTCGCTCCCTCGACAACGTGATGGTTGGTGACAACAAATGCCCGGTTGTTGTCTTTTTTATATATAACCCCTGAGCCTGTTCCAGCTGCCTCTTCAGAGTTATCGCCACTCCCATTGCCATTCCCATTGTCAGACCAAAATCCCGTTGACTGGATATTATTGATGCCAACAACTGCTGCAGCTGTTTTATTAACGGCATCAGTGGTATCTGTTTTGACATCATAGGATACCTGCTGGTGAATGACGTTCTGCTGATTCGTATTATCTGTTGTATTGGTTGCCGTATTTTGATTGGTTTCAATTTTATAAGGGAGCAGCCCTCGATTGGACAGGGCTGGAAGAGCAACGATTACTAATATCGCTCCAAGGATAGCCCCGACTAAGCTGGCAATAAAAAATCCGCCCCGATTACCTCTCTGTTCCCGATAACGCCCCTGTGAATGATCATCATAATAACCCACTGGACACCATTCCTCTCTCTCGAAATGATTGCTATCATTTATTTTGGCTTATAATAACAATTATACTCTCTTCACGTTATTTTTTAAAAATTTTGTCAATTGTTACAAAAAACTTACCACTTTGTTCATAGATTTTTCACATATAAAAAATCTTTAAGTTTTGGTCATTCAACAGGAAACACTATTTTCCTTAAGAAGAGAATCGAAGACATTTGTGCTAATATCACGTAGTCTTTTGTCCTTAATAAGTCCAATTGAGGACATTTCCTTCATTTTTGTACTTCGTTTTGTCCTCAATAAGCCCTATTAGGGACATTTCCTTCATTTTTTCACCTCGTTTTGGTCTTCATTATGCTGTTCAATAAATTTTTCTAAATTACAAAAGAAAAAAGAGCGAAAGAATCTCCTTCGCTCTTAGAAAAAACACTATACTGCTGTTAAAATCGTAGGTATTTTTGGGTCTGTATCGTAAAGGTCGAATTGTTCGCCGACAATCAGGCCTCGGCTCTCTAATGTCTGCGATACAGACATTTTCGCCAAATCTTTCATATTATTATCAAGGCTTAGATGGGCGAGGTAAACTCTTTTCGTACGATTGCCAATCACATCACTCATTGCCAAGGCCGCATCTTCATTGGAAACATGGCCGACATCGCTAAGAATTCTTCGTTTAATGTTCCACGGATAACGTCCCATACGAAGCATTTGCACATCATGATTGGATTCAAAAATGTACACGTCAGCA
The DNA here is from genome assembly GCF_050468025.1 of Neobacillus sp. NRS-1170. Taxonomy (NCBI): domain Bacteria; kingdom Bacillati; phylum Bacillota; class Bacilli; order Caryophanales; family Bacillaceae; genus Neobacillus; species Neobacillus sp. NRS-1170. Next base: position 134,799 of record NZ_JBITPF010000021.1, read on the forward strand.
TTGGAGATTGTCCCCTTCATGCGGTCGCTGACATACCCTGTATCCGTAATGAGAACAAGCTTTTTCCCCTCATTATGAAACACGTAAAACATCGGTTCCGCCGCATCATGGGACACGCCGAAGGATTCAATATCCACGCCACCGAAGGTCTTCACCGTTTCCATGTTAAAAACAAACTTTTGCTCTGTAGGAATCACTCCTACATTTGTTTCCATCGCCTGCCACGTTTTTTCATTCGCGTAAACAGGCAATTTATATTTTCGTGCGAGAATGCCAATCCCTTTAATATGGTCACTGTGCTCATGAGTGACAAAGATTCCAGATAGCTTGCTAATATCGCGGTCTATTTGCTGAAAAAGCGTCTCCATCTGTTTGCCGCTAAAGCCGGCATCCACTAGAAAGGAATGTTCGTCTGACTCTACATAAAGGGCGTTCCCCGTACTCCCGCTTGCTAGAATGCTATATCGTAAAGACATACAATTTCACTCCACACTTATTTTTTCGTCGCTGTTAAAATCAATGATCTCACCTTCAAAGGCATTTACGAACAAACTCTCCTTATTATCGACCACAAAGCGCCAGGTTGGCGCTAATAATTGGGAGGCCGAAAGCGGAACGAGAGTTGAATAGCCGAGCTCGATCTTCGTAATTTTACTCTTCGGTTTCAAGTCTCCCTTTTGATGAAGCGTTTCAATCGCCCTTAACGGACGGAGTATCTCTTCTTTATCCGCCAGCTTTTCAATTCCTTCGAGATAGGTTTGCTGATAGGAAACAATTTGATTATCGGAATTATAATTGAAGGTGATCATCCCGTTGATATTGTTATACAAAGGCATATTGTCACTTCGCTGAAAATAGGTGATTGTATTTTTTTTATCATCTTTCTCCCAAAATTGATAATGATCACCGTACAGGACATTTTCGTTTAAAAAAGAAGAAAGCTCTGCTGGTTCAAACTTAGAACTTAGCTGCAAGGGCTTCACCAGCGTCGACTGCAGTGTCATCCCCGGCCCTTTAAGAGAAGCCGATTGACCCTTTAGTTTGTCAATATCCCCTTTGGTAAAGGTTTTCGGCTTAGCGCTAAGATATTGAGCCTTTATCGGGGTCTTCGGCAGTTCCACATATTTGATCTCATCTACTTTCAATTTCTCTTCAACCGAGGCCTCCGTTAAAACCTCATATTTATTGGCATCCCGGATCTTCATGAATTGAAATAGGAGATACACATCCAGTATCAGGAACGTTAAAATAAATATCGTTTTTATTTTACTCCAATCCATGCTTCAGTCCTCCCAGGTCATCCATCGTGATTTCTTCCCACGTATTATCATAGCGATAAAACCAGGCTGGTTCTAAAAGGATTAGCATATTTTCTTCCGAATCCCTTTCCATCCGATAGCCTAAAACCATTTCTTCCAGGAGCTCTGGCTTAAAGTTCTTCTTGTTTTGTAAAAACTTCAGGGCATCATGGCCGGAGGGACGGATAACCTTTTGGATTTCAGTTGTTAATGGAAGTTCTAAAGCAATGTTTGGACGAATATATTTGTTGATTTCATCCCGGCCCCAAACCTCTGTAATTTCCGACAGTCCTCTTTCATTAAAAACAGGATAGCCATCACTGCTGTACATTCTGAAGGTAACCGAGCGGTTATATTCACTTTTGGAAACGAAACGGTAAGGGTCTGTCCATCCGCCGTGTTCATTAACAAAATCAATACTCCGTTTTACTAAATCATATGAACTGGCAATATATCGTTCCTCTGCCGTTGGATTGACATAGAGGAGGATATTGCTATCAAAATTCACAGTCATTTTGCTAGAATCATCGGTGTATTCTTCCCCTGCAGGCAGCGGGCTTTTTTGGACGAAACTTGGATTGCTGAAAAGCGCTTCTTTAAACTCATCGGAATTAAGGTCTTTTGGTAAATATTTATACCTCATCATTTCCCGATCCCCTTCGGGCAGGAAAAGCGTCCGTTTTTCAGATGCCTTATACCCAAAGTAACGTGGCAGGCTCGCCGCATTTTTATAAAAGCTTTGATTAAACTCGTTTAAATTGTTAGAGGAAATGTGGCTGATATAAACCTGCTGATTTTCAGTTGAAACAAAATAAACAATACCATTATCCTTATCAGAACCCTCAACATTAATAATAATTCGATTAAAATTGAAAGCAGGTATCTTTTTCCCCTCAATGTTCAAGACAGTGCGATATAACTCAATCGGCACTTCCCCTGGAAACTGGATCTCAGTGTTGCCGCTATTATGGCTTAGTTCCTCAATATTTTCGATTTTCTCCGTTACATTTTTCACATCAAAAAAGGTCCACTGACCTAATTCCTTTACCACTTTGTCAATTTCAGCTGTGTTACTCATTCCATAATGCTGCCCTTTTATATGGAAAAGAATCTGATCAGGCCTGACAATTTTTTGGACCTCTTTTTTTTCACGAACGGTTACTTCGGCAACAGGTTTACTATTTTCCATTTTTTCGTAATAAGGCTGATAGGTCCAAAGATTCCATGTTAACAAAATACTAACCAAAACCAATATCGTTAAAATCACTGATTTAATATTCTCGTATCTCATGACCATTCATCCTCTTCAGAACGCTCATACGGCAGTGAAAAAGAAATAACCGTTCCTTTTCCTTCCTGACTTCTTGCCCAAATAGACCCGCCATGGGCATTCACCATTTCTTGTGCAATGGCCAGCCCAAGACCCGTACCGCCCAATTTCCGGGTTCTCGCTTTATCAACACGATAGAAACGGTCAAATATCTTTCCAATATTCTCTTTTGGTATTCCCACTCCTTGGTCCGATACACTAACAATGATTCGATTTTCCTCTTCTTCAATCGAGAAGGTTACCAGGCCGCCTTCAGGCGAATACTTCAAAGCATTGGAAATGATATTGTACAACACTTGCGTCATCTTATCTTCATCGACCTCAACAAAGATAGCCTCGTCTGGCAGCTTTCGTTTAAAGGTGACGTTTTGCTCCTTCGACATTTCAAACCGATCAATTATGCGGTCATAGAAATCGACAAAATTAACCCATTCCATAGTCAGCTTGTAATCGGTACTATCCATTTTAGATAGTTGAAGGAGGTCATTGACAAGACGGATCATTCTTTCCGTCTCCGTCCGTGTTACCTCTAAGAAATTAGGAGCAATTTCTTCATCCTGCCATGCACCATCTGCCAGTGCCTCCAAATAACTCCTCATCGTTGTCAATGGAGTCCTGAGCTCATGTGAAACATTGGCAACAAATTCTCGACGTTCAGCATCAATTTTTTCCTGCTCCGTGATATCATGAAGAACGGCAATAAGTCCATTTACAAAACCGGTTTCTTTTTGAATCACTGAAAAATTAGCGCGTAGAATATAGCGTTTTTTCTTTGTGCTGTAGTCCAGTATTAAGGAATCCTTTTCTTCTAATAGGTCCTCAAAGGTATTCGCATCATCTAAATCTAACAACTCCACAATTGGTTGGGACAAAACTGTTTCACGTGAAACATTCAACATCTCCGCGGCGGGGTCATTGATTAAAATAACCCGGCCTTTACGGTCTGTGGCAATAACTCCATCTGTCATATACGACAAGACGGAGGATAATTTTCTTCGTTCTCCTTCTGTCATGGCCTGGGCCTCTTGGAGCTTTTTCGTTAAATTGTTAAAGGTGATCGCGAGTGTACCAATTTCATCATAGCCATACACTTTTACCTTCCGCGAAAAATTCCCCTTCGCCATCGCCAACGCCTGCTTCTTCATATCAGCAATCGGCCTGGTGATGGTTTGGGCGAGTAATATGCCCAAAACAGCCGTAATCGATAAAGCAATGGCTGTCCCGGTTGCAAAAATGCCATTGATGGTTTTCATTTGTTCAAACACATTTTCAATTTTAGCAACAAGATAAATGGCGCCGATCACTTTTTTGCCCGACTTAATTGGGGTGGAGAGGACCCAAATCCGATAGCCGTTTTTCTGGTCAATTTTGATGGCACTTTGTTCCTCTTCCAAGGTCATCGATTGTTTTACCCGGAGCTCTGTTGTCCTTTGGCCGACCACACCCTGACTGCTGGAGGGAGAGGCACCAATGATTTTATATGAGCCGTTTTCAATCACCTGAACCTCCAAAATATCACCGGTCACAAAATCCTTTAACGTCTTTTTAATATCATCCTCGAGGCTCGGATCTTCAGGAGTTCTTTCCTTTTCCATTTCCTGAACAATATTATAGCCAAGCAAATTAACACGTTCTTTTAAGGAAGTTTGGAAGTTTGTTCTTAAAGTTTCTTCCAGCTGCCTAACAAAATAGACACCGATAATTTGCATCGCAACTAATATAAGGAGGACATAGATGATGACAAATTTTACGTGTATGGAGCGAAAGAATCCAACCTTTCTCATCAATGTCTTACTCCTGCTCAGGATTACGCAAATAGTAGCCAACACCGCGGCGCGTAACAATCCATGTTGGGTGGCTTGGGCTATCCTCAATTTTTTCGCGCAGACGTCTTACGGTTACATCGACAGTCCGGACATCCCCGTAATAATCGTAACCCCACACGGTTTGCAATAAATGTTCCCTCGTCATAACCTGGCCAATATGCTTCGCCAGATAGTAAAGAAGCTCAAACTCCCGATGGGTTAGTTCAATGGTTTCTCCGCGCTTTGATACCACATAGGCATCAGGATGAATCACAAGAGAGCCAATTTCAATTTCGTTCGTTTCCGCTTCAGCATCCGGCTGAGCCAGGATTTGCTGATGACGGCGTAAATTCGCTTTCACACGGGCAATTAATTCCCTTGTGCTAAATGGCTTTGTTACATAATCGTCCGCACCAAGCTCAAGTCCAAGAACTTTATCAATTTCGGAATCCTTAGCTGTCAGCATAATGATTGGCATTTCATATTTTTTGCGGACCTCACGGCAGACTTCCATGCCATCCCGAAGCGGCAGCATAATATCTAAGAGAATTAAGTCTGGCTGAATTTCTTCTACTAATTGGAGTGCTTCATTTCCATCATAGGCGCAATAGACAACATAACCTTCTTTTTTGAGATTAAACTGCAAAATATCTGCAATTGGCTTTTCGTCATCAACAACGAGAATTTTCTTTTCCATACCATTTCTCCTTTTCAAAATGTAATCTATTCAATATAAAAAAATCACTAGTAGTCATACCTATTCTATTTTACTTTACCATTGTTTCAGCTTAAATTCACCTATTAGTAGCATTTGTCAAGATTGGCAAGGTAAATCTCTGTAAAAAAATAAAGAAAAGTCTCTAGCAGGCACTAGAGACTTCATCATGTTATCTTCTTAAATAGCTAAGCGGGTTTACCAGGCTGCCGTTTTTAAATACTTCAAAATGGAGATGGACACCTGTTGCATCACCTGTAGCCCCCATAATTCCGACAGCAGTGCCTTTTGAAACCGTTTGGCCTACTTTTACATTGATCGATGACATGTGGCCGTATAAGGTCCGGAAGCCATTTTTATGGTCGATTATTACTTTATTTCCATAGCCCCCATTATCGTATCCGGCAGATACAACAACGCCATTGTCAGCGGCCTTAATCGTTCTGTTGCTTGGTCTGGCAATATCAATTCCTTTATGCATTTTTCCCCAGCGATAGCCCATTTGGCTGGAAACATAGCCGCCTACAGTCGGCCAGCCAAAGCTGCCTTCACCACGGGAAGGAATGGCTTTGGTTCCTTTAATCACAATATGATTAACAGGCTGCTGAAGTATTTGTTCGCTCGTTTGCATTTTTTTAACAGCAACACCGTTTTGTTCTGAAATGTTATAAGTTACAGTACGGGACCCATTTTGCCCTTGTTGCTTTTCCTTAGTCTCGCCCTTCGGCATAGAGGAGTCTTCCACTACCTGATCAGCATAGGCAATCACTTCTTTTTGATTGACTTCTTTTTCTACGACTACTTCTACATATGGCTTTAACACAGTGACGTTAATTTCCTGGCCGATTTTTAAGAGGGAAGCCCCTGTTAGACCAGGATTCAAAGCCAAAAGGTCAGGAATCTTTAAGCCGTTATTATGAGCAATGGATTCAAGGGCATCGCCTTCTTGAACCGCGTATTTCTTTTCCTGTAATGTTCCTTTTTGTAAAAAAGTAACGGCATCACTAGCTGACAAAATTTGATCTGGCTCAATATTTTCAGCTTCAATAGTGACGTTCTTAGATAAGCGAACATCCAATAAACGGGTTTCGTTCTCTTTCAATGGTGGAAGCGTTTTTGTCGCCTGTTCTTTTCTAGCCTCAAGTTCCTCTAGTTGATTTTCAGAAACATATTTCAGTTTTAAGTCTTTAATGACTTCTTCGGCAGTATTTTTATCCGCAACGTAAACCGCTGGCTTTCCGTCGATGACAATCGCTGCTGCTTCTGCTTGAAGCTGGAATGTGTTTTTGAGATTTTGGATGGTCTCAAGATCATTGGCAGATGAATTGAAAACCTGTTCTGGTATATATTCAACCTGGGAACCAAAATTAAGATCTTTATTAGATTTTTTAAATTCGTCGACTTTGTCATTGATTACTCTGTCTACTACAGCTTTATCGGTGACGTTTCCAATGTATGTACCATTGAGATATACATGATAATCGGTTGTCAGTGGAGATGATGTCGCTAATGCAATAGGCCCATTGCTTAAAGCCACGACAGAGGCTGCTAATGTAGTAATAATTGTTGTCTTTATGATTAACTTTTTTGTTTTGGAAATTGTATTCAACAAAAACATTTTTTTCCTCCTAAATCACGGTAAAACCCTATTAATCTAGTAATGAATTTTCCAGAATTTTAGACCTTCTTAACTTTACCATAATTTTTTGTTAATAGATTAATAGTCTCAATAATGTAACAAAAATGTATAACAGTTGACATTTTCCGACATTTACGTGAAATATCATAGTCAATTTTCACGAATTTCTTTTGTGAATTTTTAATATAGTAGGGAGGAATTCCTAGTAAATCAAAGGTTTTAATAGTACCATAGTAGGATGGCGTTTGTTTTACAACGGGACGAACTTAGTAACGGCGATTTGTAAAAAACGGGGGGGAATATTGCACTATTATTACAATGGAAGTGTTTTAAGGGTAAAAAAAGAAGCTTGCGCGTTTGCAAGCTTCTCTTTGGGATGGCTCAGGACGGAATCGAACCGCCGACACAAGGATTTTCAGTCCTTTGCTCTACCGACTGAGCTACTGAGCCATAATTAATATTGTGTCCTAAACTTTGAAAGTGGTCAGACCTTCGTCCCCATCTCAGAAAGCTTATTCAAGCAGCAGCTCGATGGGTACGCTGATGCATATTCAAAGTAGCTTATTCGATCGTGCTCTACCAACTGAGCTACTGAGCAAATAGTGGCGGTCTGGACGGGACTCGAACCCGCGACCTCCTGCGTGACAGGCAGGCATTCTAACCAACTGAACTACCAGACCAAATTATATTAATGGCAGTCAGCAAGGAGACCGTCCTTGCCAGCCTTTTGCCGACCGCCAAATGCCGATGACCCCTACGGGATTCGAACCCGTGTTACCGCCGTGAAAGGGCGGTGTCTTAACCGCTTGACCAAGGGGCCATACATATTGAAAGTTATTTTGCTAATGCAAAAAACTTTGGTGAGCCATGAAGGACTCGAACCTTCGACCCTCTGATTAAAAGTCAGATGCTCTACCGACTGAGCTAATGGCTCGTACTTAAATGATTCACTAATCTTTTATTTCGTCGTCAGATGCCCCCGCCTCAGTATGCTTATGCAAGCAGCAGCTCGGCGTGTGCCCTGATGCTGTTTCCAAGAAGCTTATTCGATCGTGCTCTACCGACTGAGCTAATGGCTCGTACTATTTGTCTCGTTTGTGACGACGCTTTTTATAATACCAAGATATCATAAATTATGCAATACTTTTTCAAAAAAATATTTGTTTCTCAAAAATAAAAACAAAAGCCCGCCAAACAGCGGGCTTTCCACACAAAGTTAGATCTGTCTCCAAGGACTGCGAACAACATTTGTTTGAGTACGATCTGGACCGACTGAGAACGTCGATAACGGAATACCAGTCAGCTGTGTTACACGCTCCACATAGTGGCGGGCATTTACAGGAAGTTCATCTAATGATTTAACACCAGTAATATCTTCCGTCCAGCCTGGCAGCTCTTCGTAAATCGGTTCACATTGCGATAAAACCTTTAAATTTGCTGGATACTCGGTAATTACCTCATCCTTATAACGATACGAAGTACAAATTTTTAATGTCTCAATGCCAGTTAACACATCTATAGAATTCAAAGACAAATCGGTTAAACCGCTGACACGGCGCGCATGACGGACAACAACGCTATCAAACCAGCCGACACGGCGAGGGCGTCCTGTTGTCGTACCATATTCACGGCCAACTTCACGAATGCGATTTCCAATTTCATTATTTAACTCAGTCGGGAATGGCCCATCTCCAACACGGGAAGTGTAGGCTTTACAAACGCCGACAACATGAGTAATTTTAGAAGGACCCACACCAGATCCAATCGTTACGCCTCCAGCCACTGGGTTTGAGGAGGTTACGAATGGATAGGTACCTTGGTCGATATCCAGCATAACACCCTGAGCACCTTCAAATAACACACGCTTACCTTCATCCAGCGCATCATTTAAGACAACAGAGGTATCGCAAACATATTTCTCAATCTGCTGGCCATATTCGAAATATTCATCAAGAATATCTTCCTTTTTGAATCCTTCCGTTTCGTAAATGCGTTCAAATAAGCGATTCTTTTCTTCAAGATTTTGTACTAATTTTTCTTCAAAAATTTCACGGTCAAGTAAATCAGCAATGCGGATACCAACGCGGGCTGCCTTATCCATGTATGCAGGTCCGATACCCTTTTTCGTTGTTCCAATTTTATTAGCACCTTTACGCGTTTCTTCCACTTCATCTAATTTTAAATGGTAAGGAAGGATAACATGGGCACGATTGCTGATGCGCAGATTTTCAGTTGAAATTCCTTTTTCATGTAAATATGCAAGTTCGGTAACCAAAGCTTTCGGATCGACAACCATTCCATTTCCGATTACACTAATTTTTTCTTTATTAAAAATTCCTGATGGAATCAAGTGCAATTTGTAGGTTTCTCCGTTGAACTTAATCGTGTGGCCAGCATTATTACCGCCTTGATAACGTGCAATGACCTCAGCATTTTCTGAAAGGAAATCCGTAATTTTCCCTTTTCCTTCGTCTCCCCATTGCGTACCAACAACCACTACTGATGACATGTAAGGCACCTCCAAAATTTTTAACGTCCATTAATTTATTATCACACCATCATAGTTTATCAATTACGCGACCAAAAATCAAACGAAACACGAACATTTTATATCAGTCTATTAAAATATGTTCGTAAAATATTAAAATGTGATTCTAGCTGCAACACGGCACCTTTAAGATACCCTCTCCTATCAATCTATTAAAAAAAAGAGCCAGCCATAAAAATATGGCTAGCTCATTACGCTCCTGGCGGGGCATCATACCTCGTCTCGATGTTGACGAACTTATTATATTCTTTGACAAACGCCAGCTGCACGGTTCCAACTGGACCATTACGCTGTTTCGCAATAATAATTTCAATGATATTCTTTGCCTCGGATTCCTTATCATAATAGTCATCACGATATAGGAAGGCAACAATATCGGCGTCCTGCTCAATCGACCCGGATTCACGGATATCAGACATCATCGGACGCTTATCCTGACGCTGCTCGACACCACGGGAAAGCTGAGATAAGGCAATTACAGGTATTTGAAGCTCACGGGCTAACTGCTTAAGGGACCGGGAAATTTCTGATACTTCCTGCTGACGGTTTTCGCCGGAACGGCCGCTTCCTAAAATGAGCTGCAAATAGTCAATCAAAATCATACCTATACCGTGCTCCTGCTTTAAGCGGCGGCATTTTGAACGAATATCACTGATACGCACACCTGGGGTATCATCAATAAAAATCCCCGTGTTTGACAAGCTTCCCATTGCCATCGTCAGCTTACCCCAGTCTTCCTCTGTCAGGGAACCTGTACGAAGCCTTTGCGCATCAATATTCCCTTCGGCACACAGGAGACGCATGACTAGCTGCTCAGCGCCCATCTCAAGACTGAAAATGGCAATATTCTCGCCCGTTTTTTTGGCAACATTTTGGGCAATATTTAAGGCAAAGGCTGTTTTACCCACGGAAGGACGGGCGCCAACAATGATCAAATCATTGCGCTGGAAACCTGCTGTCATTCGGTCAAGGTCAACAAACCCTGTTTCAAGGCCGGTAATATCACCGACACGGTTATGCATAACTTCGATATTATCATAGGTCCGCACGAGTACATCTTTAATATTATGAAAGGCACCGGCATTTTTCCGATTTGCTACTTCCATAATATTTTTTTCCGCTTCACTTAAAAGGGCATCAACCTCATCCTCGCGGGTATAGCCATCTTGAGCAATATTGGTAGCCGTACGAATTAATCTTCTTAATAGTGATTTCTCACCTACGATTCTAGCATAATACTCAATATTAGCAGCTGTAGGAACAGCCCCGGAGAGGTCGCTCAAATAGCTGACGCCGCCTATATCCTCAATCAATTTAGACGCGGCTAATTCCTCGGTAACGGTAATCAAGTCAACAGCTTTCCCTTGATCATTTAAATTCAGCATCACATTAAAGATTTTTTGGTGGGCGGCACGGTAAAAATCTTCTGGAATCAGGATTTCAGATGCCATAGTTAAAGAAGACGGCTCAAGAAAAATAGCCCCTAATACAGCTTGTTCAGCTTCAATATTTTGCGGGGGCATGCGGTCTGCTAATAATTCATTACTCATATATATTCAAAACCTCCTAATGAAGAGGAATAATTCAAATCAATCATATCATATTCGATATCCAATCAAGAAAAAAAGTGATCAGTTATAACCGATCACGTCCCATTGCTTACTTTTTATATTCTATCATGATTATTTTAAAATGAAACTGGCAAATTTTTTACAGTCTATTATTTTACTTCTTTCACCGATACTGTTAACGTCGCTGTTACTTCATGATGAAGTTTTACAGGCACTTTCGTGTGACCAAGTGTACGGATGGCATCATTTAATTCCATTTTACGTTTATCAATTTTGATTCCTTGCTTCTTTTGCAGCTCTTCAGCAATTTGCTTTGTCGTAATCGAACCAAACAAACGGCCGCCTTCGCCAGCTTTAGCGGTTAATTCAACCGTAATTTGGTCGATTTTTTCTTTAAGGTTTTTGGCTTCAGCAAGCTCTTCTGCCGCTTCTTTATCCTGCTTTTTCTTCTGGGCATCTAATGAACTGATATTTGCATTATTGGCCTCAACTGCCAGGCCTTGCTTAATTAAAAAGTTATGGGCATAGCCGTCGGCTACATTTTTCACTTCGCCTTTTTTTCCTTTACCTTTTACATCCTTTAGAAAAATTACCTTCATTCCTTTTTTCCTCCTTCAAAGTAGTCATCTATCGCCAGCTTCAATTTGCCTTCTGTTTCCGCAATGGTTAAGCCGGACAACTGGGTCGCCGCATTTGTAAGGTGTCCACCGCCTTTTAAGCTTTCCATGATAACTTGGACATTGATGTTACCTAATGACCTGGCACTGATGCCAATCACACCTTCGTTTCGTTTCGAAATGACAAACGACGCCATCACTCCGTCCATCGTCAATAACGTATCGGCAGCCTGGGCTATAATGACCTGATCATATAAATCATGTTCATTTCCTTTGGCAATCGCAATCCCTTCATGATAGAAGGAGACCGATTCAATCAGCTTGGACCTTTTGATATATGTATCAACATTTTCTTTCAAAAACTTCTGGACGAGGATAGTATCGGCACCATGTGCCCGCAGGTAGGAGGCTGCATCAAATGTCCGTGAACCTGTTCTGAGCGTAAAGCTCTTTGTATCGACAATAATACCTGCTAAAAGGGCAGTCGCTTCAATCATCTCTATTTTCCCGCGCTTGGGCTGGTATTCTAGGAATTCTGTCACCAGCTCAGAAGTCGAAGAGGCATAGGGCTCCATATAAACAAGAAGCGGATTCGAAATAAAATCCTCACCGCGGCGATGATGGTCAATGACAACAACATTATCAATTTTGTTTAATAGCCTTTCTTCCAAAACCATCGATGGTTTATGAGTATCAACTACAACTAACAAAGTTTTATCAGTGGCAATTTCAAGCGCTTCTTCTGACCCGATAAAATGAGAATATAAGTGCTCCTGGTTGCGGATTTCATTCATAAGTCGTCCGACACCGTTTTCTATATCCATTGAATTTAAAACGATATAGGCATCCTTTTGATTCATTTGCGCCACTTTATAAATTCCGATGCTGGCCCCGATGGAGTCCATATCTGGATTTTTATGACCCATTACAATGACTTTGTCGCTTGCTGTAATTAAATCCTTTAAGGCGTGAGAAATAACCCTTGCTCTGACTCTGGTCCGTTTTTCAATCGGATTTGTTTTACCTCCGAAAAATTTCACCTTGCCACTTGGAAGTTTAATCGCCACCTGATCTCCGCCCCTGCCGAGAGCCAAATCGAGGCTTGATTGCGCAAGCGTCCCTAATTCAGGCAAGGACGTGACACCGGTCCCGACGCCAATGCTTAAGGTAAAGGAAACATTTTGTTTTGAAGTCATTTCCCTAACCTCATCCAAAATGGAAAATTTCCCTTTTTCCAAAATATGAAGGATTCTTTCACTGAAAACAGCGATAAAGCGTTCAGAGGAAACCCGCTTCAGGAATATCCCATTGTCTTGGGCCCACTTATTTAAAATAGAAGTGACCAAGTTATTGATGCTCCCGCGCATTTGGTCGTCCATGCCTTGAGTCAGATCATCATAATTATCTAGAAAGATGGTGGCAATAGCGGTCCGGTCATCCTGATACTTTTTCTCAATTTCCGTTTGCTCGGTTACATCAAAAAAGTAGAGAAGCCGTTCCTCACGTTTATGTATGACCCGGAATTTCCGTTCATGGAGCGTAATGATTTCTGTTTCTACTTCCTGTTTTATTAGTGGAATCAACGTGTCAGCCACATCATAAAGTGATCTTCCCACCAGTGTGTCTTGATCAAAGCAGGAAGTAAGAAATGGATTTGTCCATTCGATATAATATTCATCATTAATGAGCATAATCCCAATCGGCATTTCCATTAATGCTTCTTCGCCGACCTTTTTTACTCGGTAGGAAAGGGTCGAGATATACTCGGACATTTCCTTTCTTTGCTGCCGTTCAATGACGAACATATAGTAGAGCGGGATGAACATTAAGAAAAGACCTGCCAGGCTTAATATCCAATTATATAAGGACAGGATTATAAGCAATACCACTGTAACGCCTATTAACCCGTAAAATGGGTAACGGATCGATCGCTTTTCTAAAAATGCAGGCATTATTTCAGCTCCTAAACGCAAGTCTTACTCTTTTTTTTCAAAACGTTTTCTTAAATCAAATCCTATATCGGTTATTCCTAATATCATTATTATATAATGAATAATTGGTATCATGAAAGCAAGAATTACTACAAAGACACGAATCCCTTTAGGAATGGACTTTTGATGGAAAATATTAAATAAAAATCCGAGCCCTTGGACAACCATAAATGTCCCCAATATGTAAATCGCATTCGTTAGAACTGAAAATAAATAGGTGCCCTCTTCCGGTCTTACAAGTAAATTTGCTCCTAAAGCTATTAAAAGATACCACAGAATACTTCTTGGTAAAGACAGATTCCTCAAGCTTCCCCATGGCTCAACATTTACACCAAATCTCTTAGCGATAGGAAAACAAACCCACTGAATGATAAAGGAAGCAACAATGGACCCCAAAATTAGAACGCTTGGTAAAAGTGTTAGGACCATATCAACTTGTTTTTTCAGCTGTTCTATTTGACTTTCCTTTCCCATTGATTTAAGCATTTCTTCTGACTGTTTTAAGGAATGATTTAAAGCCGCCTGCAGTTCATGGGTGATATCCATTTTCATAAAAGCGGAAGTTACTACAAAAAAAATAATGATGCCCGCCATCATGGCCAGGGAACTGGCAATTAAAATTGCAGACCTGCTTTTATTTTTTTGCAGCATATATCCAATGATCACACCAGTTGTTCCATAAATAAGCATCATGGCTAATCCCATAAAAGACGCCGCAATAAACGAAATGATTATACTGGCTACAAAAAAGGCTGCGATGTTTTTAATATTATTTTTAGCTGTAAATATGATAAACGGTGCTGGAAGTACAATATTTATAATGGAACCAATGAGTGGGATATAAATGGTTATTAATAAGAGCACAGTAAATGCAGCTAAAAGGATAGCACCTTCTGTTAGTTTACGTACATTTTTCACTACTTCACCCCTAAATTTTCTGGAAACCCATCTCTTTATTTTAGCTAGATATTTGGTTGTATTCAACCTTATAAAAAAGGCAGCAAGGGAAGAGCCCCTGCTGCCTTACGATTTATTATTCACCTGCTACGAATGGTAATAATGCCATTTGACGTGCACGTTTGATTGCAACTGTTAGTTTACGTTGGTATTTAGCGCTTGTACCAGTTACACGACGTGGTAAAATCTTTCCACGCTCAGAGATGAATTTTTTTAGTAAATCCACATCTTTGTAATCGATGCGAGAGATGCCATTTGCTGTGAAATAGCACACTTTACGACGCTTTGCGCGACCGCCTTTACGTCCTCCTGCCATGAAAATTCCCTCCTTTATCGTTTTTATATCGTTACGTTTTAAAAGGTTTTTTTAAAATGGTAGATCGTCATCAGAGATGTCAATTTGACCATTTCCTGCAAACGGATCTTCATCCATGCGGGTAAAACCTCGGTTTTGGTTTTGATTCTGATTCTGATTAGGACGTTGATTCTGATTGCTGCTGCCATATGGATTACCTTGTGGTTCCATTGGAGGAGCACCGTAATAATCGTTGCCTCTTCCTGCGCCGCCGCCAGAAGAAGATTTAGGCTCTAGAAATTGAACACTTTCTGCTTGAACCTCTGTAACGTATACACGTTTACCATCTTGTCCTTCATAGTTGCGGGTTTGAATGCGGCCATCGACACCTGCAAGGCTGCCCTTTTTCAAGAAGTTCGCCACATTTTCAGCAGGTTTGCGCCAAACAACACAGTTAATAAAGTCTGCTTCACGCTCACCTGCCTGACTAGAAAATGGTCGATTAACTGCTAAAGTAAAGGTAGCAACAGGAACCCCATTTGGTGTATAACGCAAATCAGGATCTTTTGTTAAACGGCCAACAAGCACGACACGATTCATCATCAGAATCAACTCCTTTTCTTTTGGAAAGATGTTCCACGTGGAACATGTTTACCAAGAAATATATATAAATCTTATTCTTCTTCTTTAATTACGATATGGCGAATGATATCTTCGCTGATCTTTGCAAGACGAGAAAATTCTTGTACTGCAGCAGCTGAAGATGTAGTTTTAGCGATTTGGTAGTATCCGTCACGGAAATCGTTGACTTCGTAAGCTAGACGGCGCTTACCCCAATCCTTTGTTTCAGCAGTTTCCGCACCGTTATCAAGAAGAATTGTGTTGAAACGCTCAACAAGAGCCTTCTTCGCTTCATCTTCAATATTTGGGCGGATGATGTACATGATTTCGTACTTATTCATCACAGTCACCTCCTTTTGGTCTAAACGGCCCGAATGGGCAAGGAGCAATTATTCATTACTCACAAGTTGAAATTATAGCACAAGAAAAAAAGAAAAGCAACGACCTTCACATTTTTGCCAATATAAAAGCTCTGCATAAGCTGCAGAGCTACTATTTTGTGCGGTGTTAACCTTGTCTGTTGATTTCCGCTCCAGGTGCTTCGCTTTCCGCGAGCGGTTCGGAGAGCCTCCTCGGCGCAAAGCGCCTGCGGGGTCTCTCCTGTCCCGTACTGCCGCAGGAGTCTCGCACCTTCCGCTCCAATCAACAGAAGTGCAAGATTAACATTGTGCTTTTACTTATCCTAAACATTAAAGCGGAAGTGGATAACGTCTCCATCCTTCACAATATAATCCTTTCCTTCTAGACGTACTTTCCCAGCTTCCTTCGCCGCATTATGACTGCCAGCAGCTAATAGATCATCAAAGGAAACTGTCTCAGCACGGATAAAGCCGCGCTCGAAATCAGAGTGAATAACCCCGGCACATTGTGGTGCCTTCATGCCGTTTCTAAAGGTCCAAGCACGAACCTCCTGAACACCTGCCGTGAAATAAGTAGCTAAACCAAGCAGGCTATAGGCGGCACGGATTAATTGGTCGAGACCGGATTCTTCAATGCCCAGCTCAGAAAGGAACATCTCTTTTTCTTCACCTTCTAGTTCAGCAATTTCCTCTTCGATTTTGGCACAAATTACGATAACCTCAGCGTTATCAGCTTTGGCAAATTCCCGAACCTTTTGAACATATTCATTTTCTGATGGGTCGGCAATATCATCTTCGCTCACGTTGGCTACATAAAGGACAGGCTTGATTGTTAATAAATGCAGTCCTTTTACTAATTTCATTTGTTCTTCTGTAAAGTCAACGGTACGAGCAGGTTTTTCTGCTTCAAACGCATCACGAAGCATCGCAAGGACTTCAAATTCAGCCGCTGCTTCTTTATCCTTTTGCTTGGCCAATTTTTCCACACGGCCGATGCGCTTTTCAACAGATTCCATATCAGCCAAGATTAATTCTAAATTAATTGTTTCAATATCGTCGATTGGATCCACTTTCCCCGATACGTGGGTAATATTTTCATCTGCAAAGCAGCGGACTACTTGGCAAATGGCATCCACTTGACGGATGTGAGAAAGGAACTTGTTCCCGAGACCTTCACCCTTACTTGCGCCTTTGACAATCCCAGCGATGTCAGTAAATTCAAAAGCAGTTGGTACCGTCTTTTTCGGCTGGACGAGCTCGGTTAATTTTTGTAATCGGTAATCTGGAACCTCTACAATTCCAACATTCGGATCAATGGTACAGAAAGGGTAGTTTGCCGATTCCGCTCCTGCTTGAGTTATTGCATTAAACAATGTAGATTTACCAACGTTCGGCAAACCTACAATACCAGCTGTTAAAGCCATTCACGTTCACTCCTCTAGAAAAATAGATCTATTTGAATAAAAATTAGTTGCTAAATATAAAAGACAAGCCTTTCACAATTATAGGCATATGTCTAAAAAAAGACAACTGCCGCTTCAATTACGGCAGTTAGTTAATTTTTTCAAGATTTACTAAACAATCGTATAAAGTACTGCCAAGTCCATTATCAGATTCTTTGTTGGATGTCAGCAGATTAACAGACCCGCCAAATTCCTGCCAAATCCCTTCGTCGATATTAATCGTGTCCGGGTGAGCGTTCGCAAAAATGGAAATAAAACCTTTTACTTCACCGCGGTCATTCCATACCCGCACATAATCACCATTGTTTAATGACAAATCAGCGGCAATATTTTCAGCAATCTCTACCTTTAATTGCGGCTTTAATGCAAAAAGATGATAGTTTTGCGAATGATTGGAGCGCATCGGGTGAATCGTCAGCAGGCTATAGGGGTATTTTTCCGCCAGAGCAGGATTTGCCCATCTCGATTCATCCGGAACGGCTAATTTCAAGAGACCCTCATCCCCTTTAAGCGAAGAGGTGAATTCGAATTTGCCGCTTGGTGTTTCGAATTTCCAGTCCTGCCAGGGAATGTAGGCCACTGGCAGTTCCACCGTATGCTCTTCTTTTAATTTGGCAAGCGTAATCCCGTGTTGTGCCAATGGTTTTAGCGTCATCTCAAGGAATTGGTCTCTGGAAAAAGTAAATTCATCACTAAATCCAAGTTTTTCCGCTAATTGCGTCCAAATCCATAAATCGGATTTTGCTTCGCCCGGCGGGTCGACAAGCTTAGGACCATAATTGACATAATGATGGTACATCGAGGAGTAGTAAAAATCCTCCTCTTCAAACACGGTGGTCGTTGGCAATACATAATCAGCCATTCGTGCCGTATCGGTCATATATTGTTCAATGACAACCAGCGTCTTGACTGAAGAAAAAGCCTCTTTAACCACATAGGTGTCAGGCACCTGAGTCAACGGGTTCCCGCATGTCACGATAATCATTTGGATTTCCGGGTCTGCCGCCTTGAGCACTTCTTCCGCCTGCTTCATAATTGAAAATTGCCGATGATTTTGTTTGCGGCCGGCAAGAGTTAATTCCTCAAAGGCAAAGCTTTGCCCCACTTGTAGGTTGGCATAATTGGCACCGCCTCCGGCAATCCCGATATTCCCGCTGACGGCAACAAGGGCATCAATCAAGCGGATAGTGTTCCCGCCGTTTCGATATCGCTGCAAGCCTAAGCCCATATAAGTGGAAGTTGGTTTATCAGCATAAATCTTAGCCAGATGCGTAATGGTTTCTTCCGTAACCTCTGTCATTTCACTTATTTTTTCAAGGGAAATACTGCCTAGCAGACCTTCTAAATCTTTATAGCCTTGTGTATGTTGTTCAATAAAGCATTGATCCTCTAAACCTAAGCGGAGTATTTCTTTCATAATTCCAGCGGCCAGCAATCCGTCCATTCCAGGTTTAACCGTGATATGTTGATCGGCAATTTTGGCTGTCGCATTAAAAAGGGGGTCAATCACATAAAGGTTTGCACCACGCTTTTTCGCCTCTAATAGCTTTTCGTAGAAATGCATATTCGTCCGCGCGACATTTCTTCCCCAAACAATGATGTTTTTGCTATTAAAAATATCAGCTGGTTCATGGCTGTAGGCACTGCCAAAATCCCATTTCTGCGCTTCAATCCCTGCTCCCCAGCATAGCGAGCCATATAGTTCCGTTACTCCGCCATAGGCATTAAAGAAGCGCTGATCCAAATTTTTCAACATCCCGTTATTAGCATAATCGTGGCTGTGAAGAACCGCTGTTGTACCGTACTGTTCTTTGATTTCTATTAATTTCACAGCGATTTCATCGAGGGCTTGCTCCCAGGTTATTGGTTCGAATTGGCCGTTTATCTTTTTTAAAGGGTGCAATAACCGTTTTGACGAGTTCGTTCTTGTTTCCAACTGACGGCCGCGGCCGCAAATTTTTCCCTTTGTAATCGGATGGGATGGATCGCCGTCGACTTTTATTACTTTATTATTTTCTACTGTTACATTTAAACCGCAGCTATCCCAGCAATTTAACGGACAAGCCGACTGTATAATCTTTGCCACACGCTCTCCCCCCAAATCACTTTATCTAATAAGAATAATACAGCATCGCAAAAAAAGAAGCATGAAAATTATTCTTCATGCTTAACCAAAATTTTCTTCATTTTTCTTGAAAACTCTCTCCTTGGAATAAGAACACTGTGGCCGCAGCCTTCACATTTAATGCGAACATCCATCCCCATCCGGATAATCTTCCAGCGATTCGTCCCGCATGGGTGCTGTTTCTTCATTTCAACCACATCGTTTAAAGCAAATTCTTTTTCCTCCACCCGACTCACCATCCTTTAAACACTCGGTTCTTTTACATTACTTGAATCCTTCGAGAACATCACCATACGTGGATATGGAATTTCAATTCCATGGGCATCTAGTTCAAGTTTGATATCTTTTCTTATTTTCCTCGTAACTGCAGCATGCTTCATTGGCAGTGTTTCCGCTATAATCCTAATTATTACTTCTGACGGTCCAAAATTTTGTATGCCCAAATATTCTGGAGCTTTTACTAATTCCTCATATTGTTCCGGCATTTTTGTAAGTGAATCTTTAATGACTGTCTCTGCCTTATCAATATCCTCTTCATAAGCAATTCCGACATCAATTATTGCAATGCTATTATTAATGGAAAAATTGGTAACTTCCATTATGCTTCCATTTGGCAAAATATGGACCTCTCCAGTCCAGCTTTTTAATTTGGTCGTCCTCAAGCCAATTGTCTGAACTGTTCCCTCAAACTGTCCGATGCGGACATGGTCGCCGACAGAAAATTGGTCTTCAAAAATAATAAAGAATCCTGTAATCACATCTTTAACCAAACTTTGGGCGCCAAACCCTACAGCCAAGCCGACAATCCCTGCACCGGCAAGAAGGGCCTTCACATCGATTCCTAAAACGGAAAGAACCATCATAAAGGCAATAAAATAAACCACGTAGGAAAGGATATTATCTAAAAGCTTTGAGAGGGTCTCTTCGCGTCGTTCGGATGTACTGAGCGGAGAGAGGTTTCTTATTTTAAATATGTTGTGAATGGCCAATTTCCCAACGCGGATTAATATATTGGCAATGACAATAATGGCGATAATTTTTAATAGTCCTTCACCAAGGTTTAACCACGTATCTTCATTTTGGAATTTATAGATCAATTTTTGCATGCCTTTTTCAGTTAGACTCATAAATCCACCTTCCTTAATCTAAACACCTCTATTTTAACAATTTTCTTCCTTACATTGTAGCATTATGATTTTTTCATTTTCTATCCACTTCATGTATAGATTTACTGAATTTTCCGTATACTAATTAGAAAAGCGGAAGCGCCTTGATCAGGGGCGACAAGTATAAGACGAGCCGGCGGGAAGGTTGCATTTTAACCTTCTCGACGGATTGGCTTAGACCAAAGAGCCCCTAGGCGCTGGAGCTAGACAGGGCCGACTTAGAGTAGGGAGTGGGATTAATGAATCTTAAAACGAATTTTTTTGACAGGAGGGGCAAGACCCGCATCATTCATGATGATAATCAGGCATCCGAAAATTTAGCGGAGGAATTGCTGGCCACCATTCCAAAAGTGACTAGCCGCCCGATCGTGTTTGTTTGTATTGGGACTGACCGCTCCACCGGAGATTCATTAGGACCACTTGTCGGAACATTGCTTGAAGAAAAAAACCTGAAATCCTTTTATGTATATGGGACATTAGATGAGCCAATCCATGCGGTGAATTTAGCAGAAAAGCTAAAGGAAATTCATATTAAGCATGTTGATCCGTTTATTATTGGGATCGATGCCTGTTTAGGGCGGATGAAAAATGTCGGCGTGATTCAACTTGGGCATGGCCCAGTCAAGCCAGGTGCCGGGGTAAACAAGGAACTTCCTGCTGTTGGCGATATCCATATCACTGGTATTGTCAATGTCAGCGGGTTTATGGAGTTCTTTGTATTACAAAATACACGGTTAAATCTGGTGATGAAAATGGCGAAAACGATTGCCAGCGGAATTTACGAAGCCAGTCTCCTGTATCCAAAGCAGCGCTGGAACGATTTAAAATGGTTAGATGAAGAGAAAACAAACTAAAAGAGCACGTTGGTGCTCTTTTAGTTTGTACCATTTATTGTAAAAAAGTGTGATAAAAATAAATAATCGTGACAATGATTCCCGTGATTACAATTCCAGGGAGGAGGTTCGCGACCTTAATTTTCACCATTCCAGTAAGATTAAGACCGATGGCCAAAATCATAATACCGCCTGTTGCTGTCATTTCCACGATAAATTGATCCATTAAGGCTTGAGGGACAAAACGGTCAATTTGTGTGGCAAATAAGGCGATCAAACCTTCATAAAGCACAACAGGAACCGCTGAAAAAATGACACCAATCCCAAGTGTCGTCGTTAAAATTAATGCAGTGAATCCGTCAATCAAAGATTTCGTATACAATACATCATGATCGCCGCGAATACCGCTGTCGAGAGCTCCGATAATTGCCATGGCGCCAATCACGAAGATTAAGGTAGCAGTGACAAACCCTTCTGATATACTGCCTTTACCATTTGAACCGACCTTTTTTTCGAGCCAAATGCCCAAATCATTTAATTTATCCTCAAGTTTTAACAGTTCACCGACTACCGCACCAACTACTAGACTAATAATGACAATCAGGAAATTTTCGCTTTTTAAGCCCATTTGCAATCCTAAAACCATAACAGACAAGCCAATGGCATACATGACCGTCACTTTCATTCCCTCTGGAATTCGGTTTAATAGCTTACCGAGAAGAGTGCCAATCACTATTAATAGTCCGTTAACTATTGTTCCTAGTAAAAACATGATGTTTCACCTTGTTTAGCCTTTCGAAATAATTAATATTACTAAACTATCATATTAAGATAAAAAATTAAACCATCCCTTTGGATGGTTTTAAAATGATTCTTCCTGGCCAAGCATTTCAAGAATCCGTTCTAGGTCTTCTTGAGAGAAAAATTCAATTTCAATTTTCCCTTTATTTTTATTTTGTTTAATATTCACTGATGTGCCAAAGCGCTCACGCAATGAATGCTCGCGTTCCTGAATGAAAACATCCTTTTTCTTTTCAGGCTTTTTTGTTTCACGTGAAACATTTTCATTTAATTGTTGAATTAATTTTTCTAACTGGCGGACGTTTAATGCTTCATTGATAATTTTTTCGATTAAAACAGGAAGCTTAGCTTTTTGTCTTAGTCCTAATAAGGCACGGCCGTGACCCATTGATATTTTTCCTATTGAAATCAACTCTTGAATATGGGGTGGAAGGGAGAGCAGTCTGATATGGTTGGCGATATGCGGCCGGCTTTTGCCTAAGCGTTTCGCCACTTCCTCCTGTGTCAGCTTCAGCTTTTCCATTAACGTTTGGTAAGCAATTCCCTCTTCAATTGGATTTAAATCTTCCCGTTGGAGATTTTCTAGGACGGCCAATTCCATCATTTGCTGTTCAGAAAGCTCACGGACTACCGCCGGGACCGTTTCAAGCTTCGCTTCTTTAGCAGCCCGGAAACGGCGTTCACCTACAACAATTTCATAGCCTTTAATCGTTTTCCTGACAACGAGCGGCTGTAAAATTCCATGTTCTAAAATCGACGCTTTTAATTCATCGATTGTTTCTTGGTGGAAGGTTTTACGTGGCTGGTAGGGATTCGGCCGCAGTTCCTTAAGTTTAATTTCTTGGACTGTTTCTTCTTTGCCGACATCCGCAAAAAATGCATTAAGGCCTTTTCCTAATCCTTTAGCCATTTGAGACCACTTCCTTCGCTAAATCTAAATAAACTTCTGCTCCACGGGATTTTGCATCATAGGTAATGATCGGTTCCCCATGACTTGGAGCTTCACTTAGACGCACATTTCTAGGAATAATTGTTTTATAAACCTTGTCCTGGAAGTATTTTTTTACTTCTTCAATGACTTGAATGCCAAGATTGGTCCTTGCATCAAGCATTGTTAGTAATACTCCTTCAATTTTTAAATCTTGATTTAAATGCTTTTGCACCAGTCTTACGGTATTCAAGAGCTGACTTAAGCCTTCGAGCGCATAATATTCACATTGGACTGGGATTAAAACAGCATCGGAAGCCGTTAAAGCATTGATGGTTAATAACCCTAAAGATGGCGGACAATCGATAATAATATAGTCAAATTGATTCTTCACTTCTCCGAGGGCGCGTTTTAAACGGACCTCTCTGGAAATCGTCGGTACGAGTTCAATTTCTGCTCCAGCCAGCTGGATTGTTGCTGGAAGTGCGTATAAATTTTCAACAGATGATGGTTTAATAACGTCTTTTACTTCGACATCGTCTACTAAAACATCATAGATACACTGTTCAACTTCTGCCTTTTCAATTCCAATCCCGCTTGTTGCATTTCCCTGCGGGTCAATGTCTACCAATAAGACACGTTTCCCTATGTATGCTAAGCAGGCGCCTAGGTTGACAGAGGTAGTCGTTTTGCCGACTCCACCTTTTTGATTCGCGATTGCAAGAACTTTGCCCACGATGTCACCTACCCTTTATATCTTGAAAAATTTTATTCTCATATTCTATTAAAAATTATCCTCTATTAAAGAAAGAAAGTAAAATTTGATTCCTATATTTTAACATGAAATTGATAAGTTGTTGTTTGTTTTCTAAAAATATTCCAATGAGTTAATTTTTCCAATAGGTACTCTTAAATTGGCATGTTGATTTGCGCTACAGGCGCGAGCGGTTCGCGGGCGGTTCGGGGAGCCTCCTCGGCGCTGAAGCGCCTGTGGGGTCTACAAAAAAATAAGAACCAAACAATATGATTGTCTGGTTCTTCCAATTGTATTTTATTTTTTCTTTGGAATCCGAATTGTAAATTGGTAAAATTCGTCAAATTCTTCTTCCTCAGCGTCAAGATTAATCCCGCTGTCGGTTACCATTGTCAGTGATTGACGAATGGTATTGACGGCGATTCTCATATCCTTGCTAAATGCTTTGCGTTTTGGCTTTGGTTTCTCATTGTTTTGTTCAAGCATCCTGACAACGCGATCTTCGGTCTGCTTAACATTTAGATTCCTTTCAATAACCTCAGCCATGAGGGCCACTTGTTTCTCTGGGTCCTTAAGTGGAATCAGAGCACGTGCATGGCGCTCAGTAATAATCTTATTTAACAAGGCTTCCTGTACCGGCTGCGGTAATTTTAATAGTCGCAATTTGTTGGCAACGGTCGACTGGCCTTTGCCAAGCCGCTGTGCTAGTGCCTCTTGCGTCAGATTGTGCAGTTCGAGCAGTTTTCCGTACGCAATCGCTTCTTCAATCGGCGATAGCTCTTCACGCTGCAAATTTTCAATCAGTGCTACAGAAGCCGTCTCGGTATCTGATAAATTTTTTACGATGGCTGGCACTTCTGTCCAGCCTAATTTTTTCATGGCCCGCCAGCGGCGCTCACCGGCGATTATCTCATATTTGCCAATTGCAAATTCTCTAACTACAATCGGTTGAATGATACCATGTATGTGAATCGTTCGTGATAGTTCCTCAATCTTATCTTCATCAAATACTGTTCGCGGCTGAAAACGGTTAGGCACTATTTGGTCAATTGGTATTTTTTTAATTTCTTCATTTCTTTCTACTTCTACTTCTACTTCTATTTCTTCCTCAAGACCAACCGCAACCTCTTGTTCTCCTTTTTCGCCAAAGCCAAAAAAGCGTGTAAATGAATTTTTCATCCCCAACACCACCTTTACGAAACTCCCTATTACTAATTCTATAAACGAATAATATCTTCCTGCCTAACGAGGTAATTTTCACAAAATTTGCGAGCCTTCCATTACTCGATTGGTGCTTTACCTGGTGTCCCCGGTTTTCGCGGATATTTCTTCGGCGTCTGTTTTTCTTTTTTTATAATTAAGATACTTCTTTCACTTTCTTCAAATGGCAATGTAAAAGTAAACATTTTATCAAGCTTTCCGCCGAGTGTGGTTATCGCCTTTTGTCCCACTGCTAATTCTTCTTTGGCTGATGCGGCCTTCATCGCTATAAAATCCCCACCGACTTTGACCAGCGGAAGACAGAACTCACTCAGAACTGACATTCTTGCTACGGCCCTTGCTGTCACAACATCAAAGTTTTCGCGATATTCCGGATTCACCCCAAAGGTTTCCGCGCGGTCATGGACAAAATGGACATTTTCCAATTCCAGAACGTTAGCAAGATGGGTTAAAAAGGAAATTCGCTTATTCAATGAATCGACAATCGTTACTTCTATTTCCGGGAAAACTATTTTAAGCGGGATGCTTGGGAATCCGGCACCCGCTCCGACATCACAGAGATGAAAGGGTTTGGAAAAATCAAAATAAAATGATGCCGTAATGGAATCATAAAAATGCTTTAAATAGACATCTTCCTTATCGGTGATGGCCGTTAAGTTCATTTTTTCGTTCCATTCAACCAAAGTTTCATAGTATTTTTCAAATTGGTCAAGCTGCCGGTCAGTAAGGGTGATACCCTTTTCCTGAAGGCTGGCTCGAAATTGATCAATATTCATACATTTTCCTCACTGTCTAGCTCCAGCGCCTAGCCCCTCTTTGGTATAAGTCAATCCGGCAAGGTTAAAGAGCAACCTTCTCACCGGCTCGTCTTATCTTTGTCGGGGCTGTACAAGGCGCTTCCGCTTTTCTTACTCATTAGAAATTCTTGCAACCCGGCCCTGCTCTAAGTATACAAGCAGAATCGAAATATCCGCAGGGTTTACCCCGGAAATTCTTGAAGCCTGGGCAAGAGATAACGGCTTGATCTGCTTTAGTTTCTGTCTTGCTTCTGTTGCCAGTCCTGTAATTGCATCATAATCGATGTTATCCGGGATTTTCTTATTCTCCATTTTCTTTAAGCGATCGACTTGTTGCAGAGATTTTTCAATATATCCCTCATACTTAATTTGAATTTCCACTTGTTCCTTTGTTTCGTCATCAAGCGGAGCATCAGATTTTGTCAGAGTCTCCAGCAATGCATACGTCATCTCAGGTCTTTTTAACAGATCAGAGGCACGGATTCCATCCTTTAATTCACTGCCGCCGATACTTCTTATTAGTTCTTGCACCTCAGCAGCAGGCTTTAAAATAATGGAGCGTAAACGTTCCTTTTCTGTCTCAATCGCGTCTTTTTTTGCTAAAAATTTCTGATAGCGTTCATCGGATATTAAGCCAATTTCATGGCCGGTTTCAGTTAAACGTAAATCGGCATTATCATGACGCAGCAGCAAGCGGTATTCCGCTCTTGACGTTAATAATCGGTATGGCTCATTTGTTCCTTTTGTAATCAAATCATCGATTAATACACCGATATAGGCATCGGAACGGCTTAACACTAACTGTTCCCGCCCAAGCGCATTGAGCCCGGCATTGATTCCCGCCATTAAGCCCTGTCCTGCCGCTTCCTCATATCCGGACGTGCCGTTAATCTGCCCTGCCGTATATAAGTTTTGCACGACTTTTGTTTCAAGCGTAGGCCATAATTGTGTAGGGACAATCGCATCATACTCAATCGCATAACCGGATCGCATCATTTGCACGTTTTCAAGACCTGGAATGGTTTTAAGAATTTGCTGCTGCACGTCTTCAGGAAGACTTGTCGATAAACCTTGAACATACACTTCCTGCGTATTTCGGCCTTCGGGTTCAAGGAAAATTTGGTGACGCGGCTTATCATTAAAACGTACGACTTTATCTTCAATCGATGGGCAGTAGCGCGGGCCTGTTCCTTTAATCATCCCTGAATACATCGGTGAGCGATGCAAATTATTGTCAATTAACTGATGTGTATGTTCATTTGTATAGGTTAACCAGCATGGCAGCTGATCGGTAATATATTTCGTTGTTTCATAGGAAAAGGCCCTTGGCGTTTCATCGCCAGGCTGAATTTCCGTTTTGCTGTAATCAATCGTATGACTGTTTACCCTTGGCGGCGTTCCTGTTTTAAAACGGACCAAATCAAAGCCAAGTTCTTCTAAATGCTCAGACAGCTTAATGGAGGGCTGCTGATTATTCGGACCGCTGGAATATTTTAATTCACCAAGGATGATTTCCCCGCGCAGGAAGGTCCCCGTCGTAATAACAACTGTTTTTGAACGATAGACAGCGCCTGTTTTGGTAATAACACCTTGGCAAATTCCGTCTTCGACAATTAACCGCTCAACCATGCCTTGGGTTAACGTCATATTCCGCTCATCTTCAATTGTTTTTTTCATTTCATGCTGATAGGCAAACTTGTCTGCCTGTGCTCTTAATGCCCGTACGGCCGGCCCTTTGCCAGTGTTCAGCATTCTCATTTGGATATGGGTTTTATCAATGTTTTTGCCCATTTCTCCGCCTAACGCATCGATTTCCCGTACCACAATGCCCTTGGCAGGACCACCTACCGATGGGTTACATGGCATAAAGGCAACCATATCAAGATTTATTGTAATCATTAATGTTTTAGCACCAAGTCTTGCCGCCGCGAGGCCTGCCTCACAGCCAGCATGACCGGCACCGATGACAATCACGTCATAACTGCCTGCTTCGTATTGCATGTTGAACCTCCTTTTCCACTCGTAAAAGCGGAAACATTCCTACTGTCTAGCTCCAGCGCCTAGGGGCTCGCAGGTCTACAGCCAATCCGTCGAGAAGGTTAAAAAGCAACTTTCCCGCCGGCTCGCCTTATGCTTGTCGCCCCTGGTCAAGGCGCTTCCGCTTTTCTATTTTCCTAAACAAAACTGTGAGAATAACTGATCAATAAGGCTTTCATGGACGCTGTCGCCGATGATTTCCCCAAGCAATTCCCAGGTTCTTGTTAAATCAATTTGTACAATATCAATCGGAGTACCCATTTCTACACCTTCGATAGCTTCTTCGATTGAGTTTAAACTTTGGTTTAATAACGCAATATGACGGCTGTTCGAAACATAGGTCATATCCCCTGCTTCAAGTGAACCAGCAAAGAATAAAGAGGAGATTGCCTCTTCCAGTTCATCCACACCGCGGTCTTCTAAAAGTGAAGTCGTTACTAGCTTATACTCCTTCGCTAATTCCTTCACACGTTCTAAATCAATTTGCTGCGGCAAGTCTGTTTTATTGACTATAACGATGACATCCATTCCCTTAACTGCTTCGAATAGATTTTCATCCTCTTTTGTCAGCTTGTCCGAGTAATTCAACACAAGCAAAATTAAATCTGCCTCTTTTAAAACCTGTCGGGACCGTTCGACACCAATCCGTTCAACGATATCCTCTGTTTCCCTGATTCCCGCCGTATCCAATAGTCGAAGCGGTACACCGCGCACATTGACATACTCTTCAATCACATCGCGGGTAGTCCCTGGTATATCAGTGACAATCGCCTTGTTTTCTTGAACCAGACTATTTAATAAAGAGGATTTCCCAACGTTCGGCCGACCGACAATAACAGTGGAGAGGCCTTCTCTTAAAATTTTTCCTTGCTGGGATGTTTGCAAAAGCTTGGTTATTTCCTCTCTGACAATGTGAGCTTTTGGCAGCAGCATATTATGAGTCATCTCTTCAACATCGTCATATTCTGGATAATCAATATTTACTTCAATATGGGCCAGGATTTCTAGAATTTCCTGACGCAGCCGTTTAATCAGCTTCGATAAGCGCCCTTCCATTTGCCCAAGGGCGACATTCATGGCCCGGTCTGTTTTCGCTCTGATTAAATCCATGACTGCCTCTGCCTGCGATAAATCGATCCGTCCATTTAAAAATGCCCGTTTTGTAAATTCACCCGGCTCTGCTAATCTTGCTCCGTTTTTTAAAACATGCTGGAGGACTCGATTGACTGACACTATTCCGCCATGGCAGTTAATTTCCACTACATCCTCTTTTGTAAAGGTTTTTGGCCCCTTCATCACAGAAACCATTACCTCTTCCACCACTTCGCCGCTCTTTGCATCGATTAGATGGCCATAGTGAATCGTATGGGTCGGTTGTTCAGACAGCTTCTTCCCGCCAATCCCTTTAAAAAGCTTATCGGCTATTTTTATGGCATCATCCCCGCTCAACCGGACAATGGCGATGGCTCCCTCACCCATTGGCGTCGAGATCGCCGCAATTGTATCAAACTCCATCTACTTCACCTCACTTAAAAACCATATTTATATATGAAAATTATTTTTTTATCCAAAACACTAGAATACCACATCGATTTCTGTTAAAAAAGCAATCCTATTCGTCAAAAATTATCCACAGTACATTATTGTCCATTTATTATTTTAACTTATCCACATGTGAATAACAATAAAACAAAAACAAGGAAACATTGTTGTGTATAGTTAAAAATTTTGTATAAGGATCCATTAAATTACGTTTTTGAGAAGACCAAACATAAGTTTCGGGAAAATTGATTGGTTTAAAGTACAGAGAGCCCAACAGGAAATGTCCCGGATTACGGACTCGGACGGTTGTTTTTCCGAAGTTCGTGTCCTCTATAAGCTTGATTAAGGACTCCGGAACACTGATTATTCGACTCCCGTGTCCTCTATAGCCCTTATTGCGGACTCGGACCCTTAATTTTTCGACTCCCGTATCCTTTATAGCCCTTATTGTGAACTCGGATCCTCGATTTCTCGACTCCCGTGTCCTCTATAGCCCTTATTGCGGACTCAGTCAGTCGTTTTTCCGTGGTTTGTGTCCTTAACAAGCCCAATACAAGTGAGTTTCCCCTTTGAATTCAGTGTCTAACAAAAAAACACCCTATCAAAATTGATAGGGTGTTTTAGCATTTTTTATCTTCTTACTGGTGATATGACAATAAATCGATGAGGCTCCGATCCATCGGAAAAAGTTTTCACGCGTTTATTTTCAGATAAAGCGGAATGAATAACTTTACGCTCATAGGAAGGCATCGGCTCTAATGCAACATCTTTCCCAGTCTTGACTGCTTTCTCAGCAAGACGATGTGCTAGTTGAATAAGGGTTTCATTTCGTCTGTTTCGGTAATCTTCCGCGTCCAATATAACGGTTAAATACTGATTAGAAAAGCGGTTTATCACTAATTGTGTCAAATATTGCAGTGAATTTAACGTTTGTCCTCTTTTTCCAATCAATAGCGCAATCTTTTCCCCAGTCATGATGAAATGAACTTGCTTGCCGTCGCGTTTGATTTCAATTTCCGCAGGGGCACCCATTTGTTCACTTACTTGAGTAAGAAATTTCTTTGCTTCCTCAAGCGGATCGATAATGACGGTTACCTTTACAACAGCTGGACGTGAACCAAAAATACCGAAAAACCCTTTTTTACCTTCGTCAATAATGTCTACATCTGTGCGGTCTTTTGTTGTTTTTAATTGAGCTAAAGCTGATTCTACTGCTTCGTCGACTGTTTGTCCTGTAGCAGTTACCTGTTTCACTTTTTTGCTCCTCCCGCTTTGCCGGTGGCTTGCGCCTTCAAATCCGGCCCTTTAATAAAATAGGTTTGAACAATCATAAAAATATTTCCGACAACCCAGTACAAGGACAGAGCTGCTGGAAAATTAAAAGCAAAAACGACAATCATAATCGGCATCATCCAAAGCATCATCGCCATTTGCGGATTCTGCTCCTGACCGGCCATCATCAATTTTTGCTGAATAAATGTCGTGATACCAGCAACGATTGGTAAAATGTAGTATGGATCCTTTTCTCCAAGGTCAAACCACAGAAAACTGTCTTGAGCAATTTCCCTTGTTCTTGAAATGGCATGGTAAAAACCAATCAAGATTGGCATTTGCACGATTAACGGAAAACATCCAGCCATTGGATTTACGCCATGCTTTTGAAAAAGCGCCATCGTTTCCTGCTGCAGCTTTTGCTGTGTCTTTTGATCCTTCGAGCTATATTTTTCACGAAGAGCTTTCATCTCTGGCTGCAAAGCCTGCATTGCTTTTGAGCTTCTTGTCTGCTTGATCATTAACGGCAAGATAGCCAGTCTGATTAAGATCGTCACGACAATAAGCGATAAACCAAAGCTTCCGCCTAGTAAATGAGCCCCTTCTTTAATCACCCAGGACAAGGGATAGACAATGTATTCATTCCAAAAGCCCGTACTTTCGGCAGTAATCGGCTTCTTTATTTCACTGCACCCTGTTAGGAACAGAAAAACAGAAAGAAGGCCGAATGAAAGTAATATTCTTTTTTTCAACCAATTTTTCCTCCTTGCAACATATATAGTGAAAAAGTGTGTAGGTAAACTTTTATGTATATATTTCTTTAGGATATAACAAAGGTATTTTATCATTTATTTAAATGAATTGTCTTCATTACTTTACAATTATCGCCTTAAAAGTTTTTCTTCAAAACCTTGCCGACCTTTAGAACATGGGTCAGGCTCTTTTTAACCTCAAAAAAATCCATTTCAGCAGCAGGCTTCCTCGCAATAATTACGAAATCATTTCCCGCTGCGAGCTGATCTTTAAGCTCGAAAACAGATTGTCTGAGGTATCTTTTAATCCGATTCCTTGTAACAGCATTTCCAATCTTTTTGCTGACAGATAGCCCAATTCGAAAATGAGCCTGTTCTTCTTTTGATAAGGCATAGACAACAAATTGTCGATTCGCAAAAGAACGGCCCTTCTGAAAGGCTGTTTGAAATTCTTTATTCTTTTTAATTCGGAATTCTTTTTTCATAAAAAAACTCCTTCATTTGATAACGTTCTTTGAATTTTGATAGCTATCCAGGCTCCAGCGCCTAGGGGCTCAAGGTCATAAGCCCCTGATCAAGGCGCTTCCGCTTTTAATTAGAAAAAAGACCACTGAGACGTTTCAGTGGTCTAAGCTGATAATACTTTTCTTCCTTTACGACGGCGACGAGCAAGAACCTTACGTCCATTTGCTGAGCTCATACGACTGCGGAATCCGTGAACTTTACTGTGTTTACGTGTATTTGGTTGGTACGTTCTTTTCATATATGACACCTCCCCGAGGAATAACTCTCAATTACAAATGACAGTCTTAATTATTATAAAGATGTCCACCCCAAATTGTCAACCACTCTCCATCTATTGTTTCCTATTTCCAATTTTCTTTACATACTTTCGCTATGACGAACGCGATGAAAAAAATTTTCATCTCAGATCCATTTTTTCGCACCTGTGGATAAAAAATCGACATATTTCGCATTATCCACACAAGATATTGACAGCTTTTTCACAAAATCAATTCTTGTGGACAATTATTATACACACAATGTTACAGTTGTGGATAAACTTCTAAAAACCGTTGCATACCTTGCTATTATTTGATATTATATTTGTGTTTTCACTCTGAATAACTTCTTCTCCAAAAATGCTTATCCACAGATTGTGGATAACATGTGGACATGTTATTCTAGGTCTCTGTAAAAACTTGTCCACAAGGGGTGGATATTGTCGAAACTCCACTTTATTTCCTTATTATATGTTTTCCACAACCAATGTTTCGTATATTGCTAAATTTATAGATTTTACTCCTAGACTGACAAACCATTTTCACTAAAACTTTGTCGAATAGGATACCTGGTTGAGAAAAGAATACTCCATATACAAATAATTTTTTTCGGAGTTAGACAGCAGCGAAATGTATTTAAATATAAAAAAACAGAAAAAAGGAGGGAAACTAGTTGGAAAATATTGCGGATCTTTGGAATGCAGCTCTAGCCAATATAGAAAAGAAAATAAGCAAACCAAGCTTTGACACTTGGCTAAAGTCGACAAAGGCTCATTCCCTTCAAGGCAATCTGCTTGTCGTGACAGCTCCAAATGAATTTGCCCGCGATTGGCTGGAGGAACGCTACTCTCAGTTAATTGCAGGAATTCTTTATGAAATAACGGGAGAAGAATTATCGGCCAAGTTTATTATTCCGCAAAATCAGAAAGAAGAAGAACTCGAACTGCCAACGCCTCCAAAAAAGGCGAAAAAAGACGACGCGGAATTTTCACCAAACATATTAAATCCAAAGTACTTATTTGATACGTTTGTTATCGGTTCCGGCAATCGATTTGCCCATGCAGCCTCACTTGCTGTAGCTGAAGCGCCGGCAAAG
Organism: Neobacillus sp. NRS-1170; assembly: GCF_050468025.1. Classification (NCBI taxonomy): domain Bacteria; kingdom Bacillati; phylum Bacillota; class Bacilli; order Caryophanales; family Bacillaceae; genus Neobacillus; species Neobacillus sp. NRS-1170. Next base: position 168,114 of record NZ_JBITPF010000021.1, read on the forward strand.
GCCTACAATCCCCTCTTTATTTATGGAGGCGTTGGATTAGGGAAAACCCACTTAATGCATGCGATTGGCCATTATGTAATAGATCATAAACCTTCGGCAAAAGTGGTTTATTTATCGTCCGAAAAATTTACCAACGAATTTATTAACTCGATTCGTGACAATAAAGCGGAAAGCTTCCGTAATAAATATCGAAATGTGGATGTCCTTCTGATTGATGATATTCAGTTTTTGGCTGGAAAAGAATCAACGCAGGAAGAATTTTTCCATACCTTTAATGCTCTCCATGAGGAAAGCAAGCAAATCGTAATCTCAAGTGACCGGCCGCCCAGGGAAATTCCAACACTGGAGGATCGCCTGCGTTCCCGCTTTGAGTGGGGTTTAATTACCGATATTACTCCGCCTGATTTAGAAACGAGAATTGCCATCCTTCGTAAAAAGGCAAAAGCCGAAGGACTTGATATACCAAACGAAGTCATGCTCTATATCGCCAATCAAATCGATACAAACATCAGGGAACTAGAAGGTGCCTTAATTCGAGTCGTTGCCTATTCATCTTTAATTAATAAAGACATCAATGCGGATTTAGCTTCGGAGGCATTAAAGGATATCATTCCCAGCTCGAAACCAAAGGTCATCACCATCCATGATATTCAAAGGATCGTCGGGGAGCACTATAGTGTCAAACTTGAAGACTTTAAAGCTAAAAAGCGGACAAAGTCTGTTGCTTTTCCACGACAGATTGCAATGTATTTATCACGTGAATTAACCGATTATTCTTTGCCTAAAATAGGAGAAGAGTTCGGCGGCAGGGATCATACGACAGTGATCCATGCTCATGAAAAAATATCTAAGCTCCTCCAATCCGATTCAACGCTGCAAAAGCAAATGAAGGAATTGAATGAGCTGTTGAAAATATAACTAAATTGTGAATAACTCCCTAAGACTTGCACACAGTCTGTCCACATGTGGATAGGCTGTGTTTCTATTGAAAATCTTAGTTATCCACATACTAACAGGGCCTACTAGTACTTCTTCTATATTTTTTAAAAAATAATATTATATGCTTGCGCAATAAAAATATGCTTACAGGGAGGATTTAATTATGAAATTTATCATCCAGCGCGATCGTCTTGTTCAAAGTGTTCAAGATGTTATGAAGGCAGTTACAACGAGAACAACCATCCCTATTCTTACGGGAATCAAAATTGCTGCTACAACAGAAGGGGTAACTTTAACAGGAAGTGATTCTGACGTTTCCATTGAATCCTTTATTCCTAAAGAAGAATCTGGGGATGAAATTGTCGAGATCAAACAAACAGGAGCGATCGTTTTACAAGCGAAGTTCTTTAGCGAAATCGTAAAAAAGTTACCGACTGATTCCGTTGAAATTGAAGTACTTGGATCGCTGCAAACGGTTATCCGCTCCGGGAAATCAGAATTCAACCTTAACGGCCTTGATGCAGAAGAGTACCCTCACCTGCCCCAAGTAGAGGAAAATAATAAATTTCATATTGCGACCGATTTGTTAAAAGCAATGATTCGCCAAACGCATTTCGCAGTGTCCACCTCAGAAACACGCCCAATCTTGACAGGTGTAAACTGGAAGATTGAAAATAGCGAGTTAACCTGTATTGCAACAGATAGCCACAGACTTGCATTAAGGAAAGCGAAAATTGAGACTGAAAATAACGAAACCTATAATGTCGTTATTCCAGGAAAAAGCTTAAATGAATTAAGTAAAATAATTGATGACACAAATGAATTAATCGATATCGTGATTACAGAAAATCAAATTTTATTTAAAGCCAAGCACTTATTATTTTTCTCAAGATTGTTAGAAGGCAACTATCCCGATACATCAAGATTAATTCCGAGTGAGAGTAAAACAGACGTGACCGTTAATACAAAGGAATTCCTCCAGGCGATTGATCGTGCTTCTTTACTTGCACGTGAAGGAAGGAATAATGTCGTTAAGTTCTCAACTATTGAAGATGGGATTATCGAAATTTCTTCGAATACCCCAGAGATTGGTAAGGTTGTAGAAGAAATTCAAAGCGGTGCGATAGAGGGAGAAGATTTAAAAATCTCCTTTAGTGCGAAATATATGATGGATGCCCTAAAGGCACTTGAAGGAACCGATATCAGAGTGAGCTTTACTGGAGCCATGCGCCCATTCCTGATTCGTCCTCTTCATGACGAAACCATTTTGCAACTGATTTTACCTGTAAGAACGTACTAAATATTTATACAACCTCGTGTATATAGCTGCCGTACCATCGGTGGCTATATTTGCTATTGTAAGATAACTTTCGAGAATTCTTTGTATCTAAGGAAAAAATTTAGTAAAATAAAGTATTGAGACCATTTTAGGAATGAGGGTGACTTGTGTGCCTGGAAAAATAAAGCTGAGCACAGAATTTATTACATTAGGACAATTTTTAAAAGCAGCTGATGTGATCCAATCTGGCGGCATGGCAAAATGGTTTTTAAGTGAACACGAGGTATTTATCAATGGTGAACAAGACCAAAGAAGAGGGAGAAAGCTTCGGGCAGGTGACAAGGTTCAAATTGCCGGTGTTGGGGAATTTGTCATTACCGAGTAACTAAAGGATGTCCTGCGCATGTATATCGAAAAATTAGCGTTAAAAGACTATCGCAATTATGATGAGTTATTTATAGAATTTGAAAATAAAGTAAATGTAATCTTGGGAGAAAATGCCCAAGGTAAAACCAATGTAATGGAATCCATTTATGTGTTAGCAATGGCTAAGTCGCACCGAACGTCAAACGATAAAGATCTTATTCGCTGGGATCAAGATTATGCTAAAATAGAAGGCAGGGTTCAAAAACAACACAGCTCGCTGCCGCTGCAATTGGTGATTTCCAAAAAAGGCAAAAAGGCGAGGCTTAACCATATTGAACAGCAAAAATTAAGCCAGTATGTGGGGAATTTGAATGTGGTCATGTTTGCGCCAGAGGACCTTAATTTAGTAAAGGGCAGTCCGCAGGTGCGAAGACGGTTTATTGACATGGAAATTGGTCAGGTTTCGCCAATTTATTTACATGATATGAGTCAATATCAAAAAATACTCCAGCAGCGTAATCATTATTTAAAAATGATGCAAATAAAAAAGCAAACCGATCAGACAATGCTTGAAATTTTAACCGAACAGTTTATTCAAATGGCCGTAAAAATTGTCAGCAAAAGATTTGAATTCCTCCGGCTGCTTGAAAATTGGGCAAAACCAATTCACCAAGGGATATCACGGGGGCTAGAATCGCTTGAAATAAACTATAAACCTTCCGTAGAGGTATTAGAAGGACAAGATTTGTCGAAAATGGTAGCATGCTTTGAAGAAAAGTTCGGGAAGGTACGCACGAGAGAAATTGAACGCGGGACAACCATGTTTGGCCCTCATCGCGACGATTTGATGTTTTTTGTAAATGGAAGAGATGTTCAAACCTTTGGATCACAAGGTCAGCAGCGGACAACAGCACTGTCTGTCAAGCTTGCAGAAATTGAACTAATTTATGCCGAAATTGGGGAATATCCGATTCTTCTTCTGGACGATGTGCTATCAGAGTTAGATGATTACAGACAATCCCATCTGCTCAATACCATCCAAGGCAAGGTTCAAACCTTTGTGACGACCACGAGTGTGGAAGGAATTGACCATCAAACCTTAAAAGAAGCCTCCACCTATGCCGTGGATTCCGGCTCTATAAAGAAAATCAACTGAGGTGGAGCATGTATATTCATATCGGGGAAGATCACAATATCCGGGCTAAGGATATTATTACCATCTTGGATAAAGAAAGTGCCAACCAGTCGGAGCTCGTGGAAGAGTTCTTGAACCACCATAAAGAGAAAGTTATGAATTTATCAAAAAACCCCTTTAAGTCGATTATTATTACCTATGACAAAGTTTATTTATCCCCAATTGCTTCTGGAACGTTAAAGAAACGTTCCAGCCAATTGAATATCCAGGAATTTTAATACATCATATTTTTATTGTTTTTTAAAACGAAAATATAGTTATATTTTTGTATGAAGGTGCAGGTGAACAGGCATGACTATGGAACAAAAAGCGTTAGAAGAGCAATCCTATGGTGCGGAACAAATCCAGGTTCTAGAAGGACTTGAAGCAGTTAGAAAAAGGCCTGGTATGTATATCGGTTCAACAAGCGGTAAAGGTCTCCATCATCTCGTTTGGGAAATCGTCGATAACAGTATTGACGAGGCACTCGCCGGCTTCTGTAATGAAATCAATGTGTTCATTGAGGAAGACAATAGCATCACAGTAAAGGATAACGGCCGGGGTATTCCGGTTGATATTCAAGAGAAAATGGGCAGACCTGCCGTTGAGGTCATTATGACGGTTCTTCATGCCGGAGGTAAATTTGGCGGCGGAGGATACAAGGTTTCCGGAGGACTTCATGGGGTTGGTGCATCAGTTGTAAATGCCCTCTCCACTGAACTTGAGGTTTATGTTCACCGTGAAGGTAAAATTCACTTAATAAAGTTTGAACGCGGAGCGGTCGTCAAGGAATTAGAGGTAATTGGGACTACCGATAAAACGGGTACGATTACACACTTTAAACCAGATGGTGAAATATTCACTGAAACTCTGGTATATGAATATGACATTCTAGCCACTCGTCTTCGTGAGCTTGCCTTCCTTAACCGAGGAATCAAAATCACGATCGAAGATAAACGAGTTGAAAATAAACTTAATGAATATTACTACGAAGGCGGTATTAAATCCTATGTGGAACATTTAAACCGCACAAAGGAAGTCATTCATGAAGAGCCGATCTATATTGATGGCGAGCGCGATGGCATCAGTGTGGAAGTCGCTCTTCAATATAACGAAGGCTATACTGATAACATTTACTCCTTCGCTAATAATATCCACACCTATGAAGGCGGAACACATGAATCAGGCTTTAAGACAGCTTTAACTAGGGTCATTAATGACTACGCCCGAAAAAATGGTTTGATTAAAGAAAATGATACGAACCTTTCCGGAGAGGATGTTCGTGAAGGATTAACAGCCATTGTTTCGGTCAAACACCCTGATCCACAATTTGAAGGACAAACAAAGACAAAGCTCGGAAACTCTGAAGTAAGAGCAATTACCGATACTGTCTTTGCTAGCCATTTTGAAAAATTCATGCTAGAAAATCCGACTGTTGCCAGGAAAATTATCGATAAAGGCTTAATGGCTGCGAGAGCAAGGCTTGCAGCAAAGAAAGCCAGAGAATTAACCCGCCGGAAAAGCGCGTTAGAGGTTTCCAGTTTACCGGGTAAATTAGCGGATTGTTCTTCTAAGGATCCCTATGAAAGCGAATTGTATATCGTTGAGGGTGATTCTGCGGGCGGCTCTGCAAAACAAGGCCGTGATCGCCATTTCCAAGCGATTCTACCGTTAAAAGGGAAAATCCTTAATGTTGAGAAAGCACGCCTAGATAAAATTCTTTCTAACAACGAAGTTCGAGCTATGATTACCGCCATTGGAACAGGAATTGGCGAGGATTTTGAAATTTCGAAGGCACGTTATCATAAAATTGTCATTATGACGGATGCCGATGTGGATGGTGCTCACATTCGAACACTGATTTTAACTTTCTTCTATCGCTATATGAGAAAAATATTAGAAGCAGGATATATTTATATCGCCCAGCCTCCGCTCTATAAAGTGCAGCAAGGAAAACGGATTGAGTATGCGTATAATGATAAAGAGCTTGAGCGGATTTTCGCTGAGCTGCCAAGCCAGCCAAAGCCGAATATCCAGCGGTATAAAGGTTTAGGAGAAATGAATCCTGAACAATTATGGGAAACAACAATGGATCCTGAAAAACGAAGCATGCTTCAGGTTAGTCTTGAGGATGCGATCGAAGCAGATGAAACGTTTGAAATGCTGATGGGTGAAAAAGTAGAACCACGCCGGAACTTCATTGAAGCCAACGCACAATACGTTAAGAACTTAGATATATAAAAAAGGGTAGAGGTTTAACCGCTATCCTCCTTTTCTTTTACCTGGGTGGCCAGGTGATCATTATAGGAGGTACCAAATATGGCTGAAACACCAAATTCTCAAATAAAAGAGATTAATATCAGTCAGGAAATGAAATCTTCATTTCTTGACTATGCAATGAGTGTTATCGTTTCACGTGCCCTTCCAGATGTTCGGGATGGTTTAAAGCCCGTACATCGCCGTATTTTATATGCTATGCATGATCTTGGAATCCATGCGGACAAACCATATAAAAAATCTGCCCGTATCGTCGGTGACGTTATCGGTAAATATCACCCGCATGGCGATTCCGCCGTTTATGAAACGATGGTTCGGATGGCGCAGGATTTCAACTATCGTTATATGCTTGTTGATGGGCACGGGAACTTTGGATCTGTAGACGGGGATGCGGCCGCAGCGATGCGGTATACCGAATCAAGAATGTCCAAAATCTCGATGGAATTATTAAGAGATATCAACAAGGATACAATTGATTACCAAGATAACTATGATGGTGAGGAAAAAGAACCTGTTGTTCTGCCGGCAAGATTTCCAAACCTATTGGTCAACGGAACTACAGGTATTGCTGTAGGTATGGCTACCAATATTCCTCCACACCAGCTTGGTGAGGTCATTGACGGCGTATTGGCGGTCAGTCATGACCCTGAAATTACTACTCAAGAGTTGATGGAGATAATTCCTGGTCCGGATTTCCCGACTGGAGGGATCATTCTTGGACGGAGCGGTATTCGTAAGGCCTACGAAACAGGCCGAGGATCGATAACTATCCGAGCTAAAGTAGAGATTGAACAAAAATCGAATGGCAAGGAAGTCATTATCGTAAATGAATTGCCATATCAAGTAAATAAAGCAAAATTGATTGAAAAAATTGCCGAATTAGCACGTGATAAAAAAATTGATGGCATAACTGACCTTAGAGATGAATCCGACCGCAAAGGAATGAGAATTGTCATTGAGGTCCGTAAAGATGCCAATGCTAATGTCCTCTTAAATAACCTATATAAGCAAACTGCCCTGCAAACCAGCTTCGGTATTAATACACTGGCCCTTGTGGATGGACAGCCGAAGGTGTTAAGTCTAAAGCAATGCTTGGCCTATTACTTAGATCATCAAAGAGTAGTCATCCGCCGAAGAACAGAATTTGAACTACGCAAAGCGGAAGCACGTGCCCATATTTTAGAGGGTTTAAGAATAGCGCTGGACAATTTGGATGCAGTCATTACCCTTATTCGAAACTCGCAAACAACTGATATTGCCCGAGAAGGCTTAATGAGGGAATTTAACCTATCTGAAAAACAGGCACAAGCGATCCTGGACATGCGCTTGCAGCGTTTAACAGGATTAGAAAGAGAAAAAATCGAGGATGAATATCAGACGCTCATGAAGCTGATTGCCGAATTAAAAGCAATCTTAGCAGATGAAGAAAAGATCCTTGAAATCATCCGCGGGGAATTATTAGAAATCAAAGAACGTTTCAATGATAAGCGCCGTACAGAAATCCAGGCGGGCGGCATTGAAAATATTGAAGATGAAGATTTAATTCCACGCGAAAATATTGTCATCACCCTAACGCATAATGGCTATGTTAAACGCCTGCCAGTGTCCACCTACCGTGCGCAAAAACGCGGCGGCCGAGGCATTCAGGGAATGGGAACGAATGAAGATGATTTTGTGGAACATTTAATCACTACTTCAACCCATGATACGATTTTATTCTTCACTAATAAGGGAAAGGTATATCGTTCAAAGGGCTATGAAATACCAGAATATAGCCGTACCGCGAAAGGAATTCCAATCATTAACCTACTTGGTATTGAAAAAGGAGAATGGGTGAATGCCATTATCCCGGTTGAAGAGTTCGTGGATGATTGGTCACTATTCTTTACAACAAAAGAAGGTATCTCAAAACGATCACCGCTGACATCTTTTGCCCATATTCGTAATAATGGCTTGATTGCATTAAGTCTACGTGAGGGCGATGAACTTATATCAGTCCGCTTAACAGATGGCACTAAGCATATTATCATTGGAACGAAAAACGGAATGCTAATCCGCTTCCCTGAAACCGATGTGAGATCAATGGGCCGAACTGCTACTGGAGTAAAGGGTATTACCCTAGATAGTGACGATGAAGTAGTTGGAATGGAAGTATTAGAAGATGATAATGATGTGCTTATCGTAACGAAGAATGGTTACGGCAAACGAACACCTGCAGCTGAATACCGTATTCAAGGCAGAGGCGGTAAAGGAATCAAAACTTGCCACGTAACAGAGAAAAATGGAAATCTTGTTTCCATGAGAGCCGTAACAGGTGAAGAAGATCTTATGTTGATAACAACTGGCGGTGTCCTTATTCGTATCGATGTAGCTGGTATTGCAAGAATTGGCCGAAATACTCAAGGCGTCAAACTCATTAGCATAAAAGAAAATGAAAATGAATTTGTGGCCACAGTGGCTAAAGTAGAAAAAGAGGAAGCTGCCGAGAATGAAAGTAGCAGTGAGGGGGAAGAAATCCCTTCCGTGAATGAAGACAACAGCCAGGAAGAGACAATCTCTTCTGATGAAATTACCCCTGAGGGTGATGAAGAATAAGATGAGAAAGGGAGCATACAGGGTATGTTCCCTTTCTTTATAAAAAAAATAAAAAAACCCGTTGACTTTAATTATTACAGGTGATATATTTATTAAGTCGCTTACGAGCGGTTGGAAAAATTGATCTTTGAAAACTAAACAAACAAAAACGTCAACAAACAATAATATTCGTTTCTTTCGAAACGAGCCAACGTTTTAT
>NZ_JBITPF010000022.1:0-52724 GCF_050468025.1 Neobacillus sp. NRS-1170
TCGGCCCGCCACCTAGCTGTCTACGCTTAAAGACTAATGTTACCATTAGCCCTCCAAGACTCGCTACGAGCGAATGGCTAGTTCTTACTCGGCGGGAATCCCACCCGCTATATGATACGACCTAGGCTCGGCCGCACAACTGCTTCGTTAGTTGAAGAAGACATGCCAATTGCAACGGCAGCTTGATCATATATTCCTGCAACAGTAATAACAATTTAAACATTAATAGTGATAATCGTTATAACAGTAGACGAAATAAAAAATCGACCATTATGGCCGACTCATTTGACTTGTCATCGTTTTTCATTCGCTCAGCTACACCTGTCGTTTCTTTGCCCTGATAAGCGTGCTTTTACTTATGCCTGTTATATTTTCCACTTGCATATATGAGTTCGTTTCGAGGAGTTTCAATGCATGCTCGATTTGGGCTTTTTTAAACTTCTTCGGGCGGCCTTCTCTAAAATCTTCACGCTGCTTAGCTAATGCTTTGCCTTCTTGGGTTCGTTCCACAATCATATTCCTTTCCATTTCCGCCACTGCTAACATGGTTTGAAGGAAGAACCGCCCCATAGTTGTGTTTTCGAGTAAACCCACATTCAGTACGTGTACGCGAACACCCTTGTTGAATAATTCTTCTACAACATCAATACCTTCCCGTACATTCCTTGCTAACCGATCAAGCTTAGTCACAACTAATGTGTCGCCTTCCTTTAACTCTTTAAGCAGTAAACTAAACTTCGGTCTTTCCAGCTTCGTACCAGTGAATTTTTCCTCAATAATCCTGTCGCATCCTTCATCTTGTAACCTTTCAATTTGTACTTCCAAATCCTGTCCTAAAGTGCTTACGCGGCAGTACCCATATTTCATAAAATCATCCTCTTTCCTGGGTTAATTTTTGAATATAAGTTATGACACCAGCTGATAGCCTTATTTTATTACTTCCATATATTGGTGTCAATACTTTTAAGTTATGACACTAAGATTCAACAAATCATTTATTTCATAAAACAAATGCCACAAGTTTTATGGGAATCCAAGGGAAATTATAAATTCCGTCGAAATGAAGATAAAGGTAGTAATCCTGGTTTATGGTGTCCACATTGTCTTTCATATAACTCTTCCGTTTTAGGTTATGTTGACAAATAAATAACACTATGAAAGTAACTTCCTAATGTTTTAGATCATTTTTACACTTTCTTTCAAGACTGCCAAGCTTTGAGAAGGAATACTATTCTTAATTAATAAAGGACTATCCATATTAGATAGTCCTCACTTAACAATAATCAATCTACTATTTCTATTTTTCTACAAGAGATCCCGTCATTTCAATCGCAAAGAGTATTATCTTCTTTCAAGATTACTCAATAAACTCTTAAGCCTCGTTATTTCAAAATTACGTTTCTTGAACCACTCCTGCGACCAAATTCGGTGTATTTTCCAACCAAGATTTTCAAGGACCTGCTGGCGTAATCGGTCTCGGTCGCGGGCTACTTTCGAGCTATGATAAGTCTTGCCGTCACACTCAATTGCGCAAAGGTACGAATCCTGTTTATGAGGATCAACAACGGCCAAATCAATTTTGTAACCAGAAGCGCCCACTTGTGTGTGTACTTCATACCCCATATCGACAAGAACATCGTAAACATCTTCTTCAAAAGGGGAATCATACATCTTTACGATATTTGAAGATTTATAAACCGGCAAGTGTCCATTCATAGCCATTTCCATATAATCTCGTAAACGGTGAACGCCTATACTCTGTGTCCGTTCCAATGGAATGTCTTGGGGCAACAATGAACTGATTAATTTAACATGATATTTCGCCCGAGTAATGGCCACATTTAAGCGACGCTCTCCCCCGTTTTTACTTAAAGGCCCAAAGTTCATATGAAGGCTGCCATCAGGTGCTTTACCGTAACCGACACTGAAGAAGATGACGTCCCGTTCGTCCCCTTGTACATTCTCCAGACTCTTCACAAAAAACTCATCATGTTTGCCTTCTTTAAAGAATCGTTCCAGGGAAGGATCATTCCGTCTCATACTATCAATTTGATCCCGGATTTCTGTAGCTTGAGCTTCACTAAACGCGATCACCCCTAAAGAACGGTTTGAATGTTGGCGGAAGTGTTCAAAAACCAGTTTGGCTGTAACCTCTGCCTCTCTTAGGTTACTTCTTGTTCCGCCGCGGTCATATAAACCATCTGGAACGTGAACAAATTTTACGCCCAGTTCATCCTCATGCTCAGAACTAGGGAAGGTAATCAAACTGTTTGAATAAAAAGCGGTGTTCGAGAAAGAGATGAGCGATTCGTGTCTGCTTCGATAATGCCAGCGTAATCGCATATTCTCAAGAACATACATACACTCATCCAAAATGCTCTCATACTCTACATCGTTTTCATCCTCAAATTCTTCTCCTACTCCGCCAGCCTTAAAGAAATCAGTCGGAGGCAGCTGTTTGTTATCTCCTACTATGATAACTTGGGATGCACGAATAATAGATCCAATCGCATCTTCGGGAAAAATCTGAGATGCTTCGTCAAAAATAACGACATCGAAAGCAATATCGTCTGCATCTAAGTATTGGCTGACCGACAAAGGACTCATCAAGAAGCATGGTTTTACCTCCAAAGCAAGGGCGGACGTCTGGGATAGCAGCTTTCGAATCGCTAGATGCCGCTTCTTTTTTCCGATTTCATGAAGCAAGACCCCTTGCTCCCTTCGATAAGAAAGGCTATCGATGGCATGTTTCCGTTTTTTCTCCAATATCTCTTGCACCCGCATAGCATTTTGATCAAGACTCCTTAAATCACTTTGACGGAAATCGGTAATTGCTCCAATAGCTCTTTCCGCATCGAAGTCATAAAGGATTTCCTCATCTTGATAAATTTGGTCCAGCCATTTGCGATAGAATCGTTTCTGGAATAATTGGACGAATGTGCCGTTTGAGGGCTTTTCGTTTTCAAGATGTTCCAAGAAAGAAGATAGTTGAGAGTCTCTTATTCTCTTTTCCAGTCTTTGATAACGAATCCATTCCTCCAGTTCCTCTTTCGACTGAATACGCTCATTAATCCAGGAATAATAACTGTGTAAGGAGCTTTTTTGTAACTCTGCACCCTCTACCACTAGGGATTCTTTCACGAAATAAGTTTCCAGCTGACGGTATAGCTGCTCATGCTGTTTCAAAACCCCTTTGCTTTTTTCGAAAAGTCGAAGTAATTCTTGCTTGTGTTCAGGATTCGCCCCTTCTGAAATGTACGTTACCAAACGAGCAGGAACTTCACCATGGGCAAAATGCTTGATCCAATCCTCAATCCACGCCAAGGCGTCAAAAATGACATCCCAATTTGTCGTATACCCAGAAAAGTAATGGCCGAAAGTATCCTTCAAGTAATCCAAATCAGCTTCAAGGGCCATCTTCTGCTCCTGAACGACGATTGCTTCTTGAAGATCTTCCTTTAGCTCTGATGGGGCTAGATATTCCCGTTTGAAAAATCCATTTATCTCATCGTAGTGTTCCATCCATTCTCGGAGACTCTGCTGAAACCATTGGAAACCGCCGGCAATGCTTTCGATTTCCCACAAGTTTGTCTCGGTTCCCTCTAAATTCCAGAAAAGGGACGGAACTTTTTGAGTTAATACATGGATCGTTTGTTCCAAGGTTTGTACTGCCCGTTCCATTTCTGAATGGTGGCCGTCATCCTTGAAAGTATCCCCTATTAAAAGTGTTTGGAGCTTTTCGGGAATATATGGAGTAAGGTTTCGTAGCGCTTTTATATCTGACAACGCCATTTCCACCATATCCCATGACGTTTGTTCCATTTTGTACCACGATCCCATGACTTCCTTTAACTGAGGCTCCTGTTCCATTATTTCATTTTTCAGCTGGATGACTGCTAATGATAGGCCGATGTCCTCCAACAGTTCTTTCAACGAAAGGCGAGAAACTGTACCTGGTTTTCGTACATCCAAAAATATTTGAGTATTCGTGTAGAATGCTTGCAGGTTTAACTGCAGTTTCTTTATTTCATGAACTGTGTCCGGGATCGGCCATTGTTCTACGGGTTGAGCACTCCGTTTCATGAAGAGATTAGGAAAATCCCCATGAAGCGTTTCCAAAATCCCCTTCATTTCAGCGGTAATCGATGCTAATCGTTCGTATTCTGAAATCAATTGCTCCAAAGGTCCCGTCGATTGAATCAAGGTTTCTTTTAAAGGCGCCGGGATGATGGAACCTGGGAACATTTGCTGAATTTCCTGTAACACGGAGTAAGAGTCTGCAATTCGATTCCATTCCGTTTCAAGCCCTTTATAATGCCTTCCGAGATAAGCTCGAAAATCCGCTTGATGGTCTTCCATCCATTTTTTGTACTCCAAAACCCGTTTGGCGGAGCGAACTTGTTTACTCAATGACTCAAAGTCGTATTTATTCTTTTGCTTCAATTTGGAAATCAGCCATTTACGATCGCGGCGGAAACTTCCGTTAAAAACCCGCATAGGCGATTGGTAAATGGTTTCAAAGCGCTCCAACATCTGGAAGATGCGTTCATCTAATACTTCTTCCTCGTAGATTTCCAATGTCGCAGATAATTCCTGCTGGTACTTCTTATGAATATTTTTGGACTCCTGAATGAAACTATAAATTTCATGTTGCCGATCCGACTGAAACCAAGAAGCGGTTGGCCTTGGGTCTTTGGCAATCAACTCCATCATCGGTTTCAATCTTGACACCGACTTTAGATTGGATAATTCCGTCTCAATCGAGTCTGATACAAATGGCTTAACTTGGTCGAATTGTTGGATCTGAATCAAAAACTTTGCCATACGCTCCTGAATGGATACCCGCTTATGAAAAAGAGCATCATCATTTGCATCCGACTGATTGGAAGGAGAGAACAAAGGCAGTAGTTCATTTCCCTGTGCCTCTATATTTTGCCGCAGAGCATACAGATCGAGTTCAAGTATGGACGGATCATATTTTTGGTTCAATTGATCCCGTTTCTGCCCCCATTCCGAATACCTTTGCTTCGCCTCAAGGATGGATTTAGTTACTCCTTCTAAATCAACGAACCACTGCTGGGTTGGGCGGGGCTTTTTTAACACTACTGACATAAGACCATTTAAAAAATGAATATCCTCCATTTTTTTTATAGGCGGAAGCCCAAATTCATCTGGAATTGTCCCCAAATCGTTCAAGGTTTGCAGCGAAGCTCTTCCCTGTTCAATCGTGTTGCTTAGGATGTCTCTCTCTTGTATGAGCGCCTTTGGATCCTCCGAACCGAATGCGTCAAAAAAGTCCTCGGACAGCATGAACAACTGAACAAAAATATTGGCGATGTCCTTTTCTAATATTTCAGGGTGAAAGATGGTTGAAAGAAACGAGCTCTCCTCTAAAAAAGAGGACATTTTCTCCTGATATTCTCTAGCCTTTCGGATTGTCAATTGAATGGATTCGTTGTCAAACCAATGTTTCGGAGGATTAGGCGAATATTTAGCCATTTCAATGATGCTATAGTTTCGGCGAATGTCTTCAATCGAATCACCGCTCAAGCCCAAAGTTTGTTGAATAGATTCCGACTGTTGAATAAACTCATCTAAATTTTTCAGAAGCTCTCGAAGAAACGATTCCAATTTCGACGCCAATTCAAGACTATAAATCGGCTTCTTAAACCCCTTCCAAACCGGAGTCTGTTCCGTTAAAAGTAATCGCCCTCGATAACGCTCCAAATTATTCAAGTGGGTCAGAATATATTCGTAATTTGTCGATTCGTCCATTTCAAAATCAAACAACATTTCTTGAATCTCATCGAGTTTCGCTAAGGTTCCATGAATTTCATAGGCGGATTTGCCAAAAGGTTCGCGGATCTGGTGCAGTTTCTCCGAGTATGTATTGAGCTGATTCCTTAAGTGATTGATGTTCGAATACAGTTCATGTTGAATTTGTTTCTGCTTGGGGTGATTATTGATCGCCTGTTGGAAAGCGTCCAATACTGAGCGTTTATTTGCTTTATGACTGTGCAGTTCCAAGCAAAATTCACCGAGACCGACCTGTTCCAAACGGGATTTCACCACTTCTAGCGCTGCCATCTTTTCCGAAACAAATAATACTTTTTTGTTCGCCGCCAAGCATTCGGCAATGATGTTCGATATTGTCTGGCTTTTTCCGGTTCCCGGCGGACCCTGTAAGACAAAACTCACACCATTTTTAGCAGCGATAACGGCTTGCTGCTGGCTCGAATCCGCATCTAACACTAGGTATGATTCCTGTGCGGGCACTTTACGATCAAGATCATGTTCATCCGGTACCGATGATAAATCCGCCAAGTTTCCGTTTTCGTCTGGTTCCATTCCGGAAATTTTACCGATAAGAGGGTGAGTTTCCAGCAAATCTCTGTAATTTTCAAGATCTTTATACATCACGAGCTTACTGAAAGAAAACAATGATAGATAGATTTCCGGAGAAACAGACCATCCTTCTATATGGTCAATTTGTTCAGAAATCGCGCTCCAGATTTTTTCAAGCTCCGCATCTTCCTGGTCAGTCAATTCCGGGAATGAGATGCCTTTTTCCTCCCTTAATTTGTGAGCCATGAAAGGATTGAGTACAATTTCATCCTCCACCATTTTCATTCGAAAAGGTTGGTTGGCACTGGAGCGGTTCAATTCAACAGGAACAAGCAACAAGGGCGACATAAACTCTTTATCGTTCCCTTGTTCTTTCCACCTGAGCACCCCAAATACAAGATACAGGGTCTGAATTCCTTGCTCATTTAATCGGGTACGAGCGTCTAACCGTAGTTTGCCGACCAATTTATTAAACTGCTCTTTCTCTTCTGCGATTTTCTTTCTTTTTTCCGGTTCTTCTTCTATTGAGTTCATCATTTTTTGGATCTGCTCAAATATAGGATTCTTCAACTCTTCTACATTTAAATTTTTAGATTCTTTCACTAAATGGTCAAACAGTTCTTGCGGTTCTTCAAAAAACTGTAAAGTGTTGTTCTTTTTGGGCCGGAAATTTAAGAGAACATTACGATTCGTTAAATCAATTAAATCCCTCTTCCATTTTTCTATCTTGGCCTGTATTAATTCGCTACCCGTGGAGACTTTCACTTTAATCCCACCTATTTCATAAATTAATCCTTACGTTAGCAAGGTGTTTATTTCAAAGAATTATTTATTGGTTTGCTAAGATTAATAAAATATATGTAAAAATTTATATAAATAAACATTATTGCCCATATAATATTTTATCATTTCAAAATTTTATACTCAATCTTTCGGAAAATAATAGTTTTAAATCAATCCTCAACTTAACCACCACGCTGAAAAAGGACTCAGTTGTCCTTTTATATTGCCAAATAACGCAACCTATTTATTTATGTAGAAAACAGATGAAATAGTCGTTTGTAAAGGATGCTTCAAGATACTTCAATGAATGGGGCAAATAATATTTCATGATTTAACCAAATCCTGTAAAATAAAAAGAAAATAGTTGGGGGAATTGAAATGGGGCTGAGTTTCCGTAAAAGTTTTAAAATCGCACCAGGTGTACGAATGAATGTAAGTTCCAGAGGAGTAGGGGCCAGTTTCGGAGGAAAAGGGCTTCGCTACTCGGTAAACTCGAGAGGCCAAAGAAGAATGACCGCCAGTATTCCTGGGACTGGAATCTCGTATTCTACTTCCTCAAGTGGCAGTAAGAAAAGCTATAAATCTTCCGCCTACCAACGGCAGCGGGAACTTGACCGTATTCAAAAAGAAAGGGAAAAGCTGCAGGAAATAGAACGGAACCGGCTTGAGGTGGATCTCTTTCAAAATAGACTGGACATGATCCGATCCATCCATAAAGAATGCGATGAAGAGGTCAACTGGACCGATATCCAGCACACGAAGCCACCATATGCCAAAGAAAATCCTGGACCAGAAGAAGGGGCAGCTTTGGAGAAAATCAAAAAATATCAGCCAGGTTTTTTCGCTAGGTTGCTTAAACAGGAAGAAAAGAAAATGGAGTTTCTGAGGAAAGAAGTGCTGGAAGCGAGAAAGCGTGATGAAGAAACATATACCGCTTGGGAACACATGGTGGAGACAGCAAAAAGGATTGTTGATGGAGACATCGATGCCTACTTTGAAATCATCGCGGATTTTGCTCCGCTGGATGATTTAAGCGAATTTGGCAGCGGTTTTGAGTTTTTTGCGGAGGATGCGTCTTCCATGGAAGTCGAGTTCGATGTCCGATCGAAGAGCGTGGTGCCTGCGGAAATAAAGAGTCTGACGTCGACCGGAAAGCTATCCGTAAAAAAAATGCCGGTGTCCCAGTTTTACGACATTCAGCAGGACTATGTTGCGAGCTGTGTGATTCGAATTGCCCGTGATTTGTTTGCCCTTCTTCCGGTCGATTCGGTCCTGATTCATGCAATGGACCAACAATTCAACACAGTGACGGGGTACGAGGAAGAGATGGTTATATTATCTGTCCGAATATACCGAAACACCTTGAACCTCCTCAATTTCAACGCAATCGACCCGTCTGACGCCTTGGCTAATTTTGAGTACCGCATGAATTTCCGGAAGACTAAAGGATTCGCCCCTGTTGATAAAATAGTGATGATTTAAGATTGAAGCCAATAGAAACAATAAAATGCAGGAAATCACTTCCTGCATTTTTTGTCCATTTAAAAGGAAATCTTAATATACTTGTTTATTGTTCGCATGCATAATTGTCATGGTCGCGGTCCATTTTTGCCTGATATGCAGGGTGGGAAGAAGGAACTCCGTCAGGATAAACTTTTCTAAGTTCCGTACAGTTTGCAAATGAAGTTTGCGTGGTTTGGACAGGCTTTGTTGTAGCCGCCTGTTGCTGCTTCTTTTGTGCCTCAGCTTGTGCCTGCGCTTTTGCTGCTGCCTCGGCTTCCGCCTTAGCCTTAGAAGCAGCTTCTGCCTGTGCTTTAGCTTCAGCCTCTTGCTTCGCTTTTGCCTCAGCCTGTTCTTTTGCTTTAGCTTCTGCTTCTTGTTTAGCTTTTAATTCTGCCTCAGCTTTCTCTTTTGCCTTTTGTTCTGCTTCTTGTTTTGCTTTTAATTCAGCTTCTTCTTTCTTTTTATCCTCAACAACAGCTTTTTGTTCTTTGTCTGATTTGTCTTTTTTATCTTCAACTTTAGTGGAACCAGCTGATTCTTTTGAGTCTGGACTAATGGCTCCACCTATGATCATTAATACAAAACAACCAGCGGCAAATAACATCCACTTCTTACCTTTTCCTGTTTTCCTAAATGCACTTACAATAGCCATAATAATAAATACAATAAGACCTAAAAAACCCATAACTCCAAGAAATACATCCATGCTTTTTTCCCCCTTATTTTTTTTAGCTAGTACACAGTCAATTAATACGATTGGAAAAATGGAAAAGTTTCAAAAAACTACAAATAAATAACCCTTCGTCAAGTAACTTGCCCCTTAGTTTAGCAACAAAAAAAAGAGCTGCCGCCGCAACCCCAATCTTAAACTCAAGCACCCTTTAGCTTAAGTACATTTTTTCACATACTTACTTTGGTAATGGATAATTAAATGCCCACCAATTCTTGTTAATTAACATACGCCTGCTTTACTTCATACCATATTCAAAAAATGGAGTTGATCTCATGGCGAAATGGATTGATGTATCAACAGCAAAACACCAATTAAAACTTTTTGATCGTCACAGGCTTTTAAAAACTTACCCCATTGCAGTTGGAAAAATATTGTCAGCAACACCTACAGGAACATACACGATTATCAACAAGGACCCCAATCCTGGCGGACCCTTCGGAGTGCTTTGGATGGGACTGTCAAGACCTCATTACGGTATACATGGAACAAATAATCCATCTTCTATAGGTAAGAATGTTTCGCATGGTTGTATAAGAATGTTTAATCATGATGTTCTAGAATTATCATCTTTAGTTCCAATTGGTACGAATGTTTTTATTCATAAATGACTCTATAATCCTCGCCCTTATTGCCTTTCTAGTTTAGGTCAATCATGCCTCTTTCACCAAACTGAACATTGAGGGGATCGCCGTGGCAATCTCCTCCTGAATAAAAGCACCCGTTAGCTTAAGTATAGTTTTTCACAATCTTACCTTTAGATTATTATTTTACTTTGTTCGTCATTAAAATATCTCTTATCTGGTCAACACTACGAACAATATGAGTAGGATTAGATTGACTTATTTCTTCAAAAGAACCGTATCCATAAGTTACTCCAATTGAATCGATACCAAGGTTTTTTGCACCAATAATATCGTGCTTACGATCTCCCACCATAATAAAGTTATCAAGTATATAATCTTTATACTTTTCAAGTATGTATTGGATAATTTCAGTTTTAGATGTTCTTGTACCATCAAGATTACTTCCGACAACGAGATCAAAATAATGATCAATATTAAAATATTTAAGAATTTGTTCTGAGAATACCGTAGGTTTGGAGGTTGCTACGATTAAGGTATATTCTTGTTCCTTTAATGATTTTAAAAGTGGTGGTATATTGGGATATAATTCATTTTCGAACATACCCCTTTGCTTAAATCGTTCTCTATAAAAATCAATTGCTTTTTGTGATTTTTCCTCAATAAAACCGTAATATTCGGCAAATGAAACTTGAAGTGGTGGTCCAATAAAACATTCAAGTTTATCAAGATTCGGTTCAATAATGTCCAATTTCTCTAAAGCATATTGAACTGATTTAGTTATACCTACTTTCGGGTCAGATAACGTGCCGTCTAGATCAAATAAAATTATTTTATATTCGTCCATAAAAAATCCCCTCCAATATCATAAAAAGCCAACCCAATTTTACCATATAAAAGTTTTAAATATTTAAATAAATCAACGGCTAATTAAACTAACCTGCATCCATTTATTGAATAACACCGCGATCTCTATAGTTTCAATTAATCCACAATGAACCTTCTCGATAATGGTAATGAAAGGATAATTGTACTATCTATGTAATACCACCTTGGGATTACATAGATAGTACTTAGAAGATATTCCCTTTTTTCAACAAAACTGCATCATTAGTTCAATAAAAAAAGATCGCCGTAGCGATCCCATCTTTAACTATTGCATCCCTTTAGTGTGAATCAATTTTTTTAATCGATAATGCCCCGAACACTTTGGGGCTTCGCTTAATAAAATTATTACTCTGCTGAATAAGCAGTTCCCCAAACGATTACAAAACCTGTTTCATCTGCAGCAATGTAGATAGATCCAGTATCGATGTCAGATGTTTCACTAGCCTTAGCCTGTGCAATTAAATCATTTAGTTCTGCCTCAGTTACTGGCGCACCTAGAGCAAGAGCAAGCTTTTTAAACAATTCTTCGTGTGCAGCATCAGCATATACTATTCCATCTGCCACAACACTAGCGATGTATTCATCCCCATCGTATAAATCATAAACAGCATTTTCTGCGTCATATTCAACAGTTACGCCGTATGGAGTAGCAACTTCTTTAATTTTATTTAATGTTGGGTCAACGGCTACAACAGCACCGTCAGCTCCAATTTGTTTACCTTCAATCGTTGTATTGACTGCCATGATTCCAGTGCTGTAGAAATAATAAGTTTTTCCGGTAATGTTATTCCAGCCAAGCGCCATTTTACCGGAAGTTGGATTTAGGTAGTACCACTTGCCGCCTGATTGAAGCCAGCCTGTTTTCATTGTTCCGTTTGCATTTAAATAGTACCAGTCTGAACCAGATTTTACCCAGCCTGTCTTCATCACGCCTGAGCTATCAAAGAAATACCATAGATTAGAAACTTTTACCCATCCAGTTTTCATGGTACCGCTCGTATCTAGAAAATACCATTTGCCACCTGAAAGTAACCAGCCAGTTTTCATGGTCCCTGATGAATTAAAGAAGTACCAGTTAGTTCCCACTTTCACCCATCCTGTTTTCATGACACCTGTTGAATCAAGATAATACCATGATCCACTATAAGAAAGCCAACCAGTACGTTTAACACCGCTGGAATAGTAATACCACTTTCCATTTATATTTTTCCAACCAGTACTTGTTGTTGTCTTGGTGCCACTAGTTGACTTGCTCGATATAAAACTACTATAATCACCAGCAGTCACTTCACATGGATACCCATCATTATCACCATCGAGGCGGTGAGGATCATTACTTGCACTATATCCATTGCTATACCAAAAATCCATTACAGCTTGTTTACTTGAAAAATCTTTACAATCCATATCGGTGAATGCCAAAGCTTTTGGCTGGTTCCCCAATAGTATTGCTGCAAGCAGCACAGTTACTAAAACAAAAGTTTTTTTCATATGTATCGCCCCCATTTTTTGGGATTTTTTCCCTAGGAAACTATAACACTATTTCTCTATCAAAGGAATAGATATTGAATTAAAATATTTAGACATTTTTCGACAGAAATAATAGTAAAACGAACTACGCTTCTAAAATCAGGATTAGTTTAATTCGAAAATTTGCCACAAAGAATTTATCATTTTTTGTCTATTTCTCATGTAAATAGTTTTATAGGATTGTGTTTTTGTGTATAAGTAGATTAATTTGAGCGTGAATGCCACAAACCCCAGCGTACTAGTCCCCCAACCATAGGTGTGAGATTCGCGTAAGTCAAAAATACAAAAAACACCCTCTACAGAGGATGTTAAGGAATTATTAAAACTCGCTAAAGTAAGAGACAACCGTAGAAATAACCATCAAATGATTTCATTAGTTAGGTAAGTTCTTTAGGTACTTATCTTTCAATAAACCCATTATTTGTAGCGGCCCAAGCTTGTTTTGTTTATATTCCAATATTGCTTCGGCCCTCCATATCGGGTCTCCTGATCCATTATATCTTTGCCTAAGTTTCCTGACTGTTGCAACTGCCTGGTGTGCCCATTCTAAAAAGTCATCTCTGTTCCAGCACATTACATTTTGTGCAAAAACGGCAGCATCAATTTCAATATATTTTGCTGTTGTGATCATTAATGGTACAATCTCTGCATCTTTATTTAGGTTATGCAATTTTTCTTTAATCCAGATAGGATGGTTAGCAGCCTGTTTTACATCCTTCGCAGGAATCCTTTTCTCGGGCGATTCATAAATCTTGTCTTCAAAAACCAAGCAAATCTCATTATTAACTATCCACCAAGGGTCAGGAGCTGAAGTTTCCTCGGAATTTTTAGCATCATATCCTAAAAGATTTCCTAATTTCTCATGTCCTTTTTCGAATTTTGTACCATCTTCTGAAATTAAATTCTCAAGAATCCCATTTAACTCTTTTTCAAACCGCCTGTTACTGGCTAAACCTAACCTATTTAACTGGTTCTCTAACCCTTCAATCACACTAGGAATAAACGGATCGACTTGTTCCTCATCTTGGACAATATTCTGGAGAGTAGCGAGTTTATTTAGCCATGGTATCGTATTTGTACAAGCAGCAGCTCTTTTATAATAATCGTATACTTGTGCTGCATAAGTGTCTATACCCTTCTTTGATGCTACCCACGCGGTACTCCCACCAATATAATACCAAAAGCTCCTATAACCTTTTACATCATCCCCACCTAATTTAACCAAAATCTCTTGAACCATTGAAATCGCTTTATCAAAATCTTGATTCCACAAAGCGTAAATAAAATTAACTTCGTATTTAGCCGCGGCAAATAACTTGTTAGAAGCTGGTAATATTGATTGTTCACGTTCATTTCTTTCATCC
This sequence comes from Neobacillus sp. NRS-1170, assembly GCF_050468025.1. Lineage (NCBI taxonomy): Bacteria > Bacillati > Bacillota > Bacilli > Caryophanales > Bacillaceae > Neobacillus > Neobacillus sp. NRS-1170. The sequence continues at coordinate 13,728 of NZ_JBITPF010000022.1, forward strand.
AATATATCCTGATCAGCAGCATTCCAATCTTCACCATGGTCTAAGAATATTTGAAAATTCTCCAATAATTCATCCCGATCTGTTGCACTTACCGACTGGTCGTACCCATATTTTATTTCAGCTTGTAACTCAGGATGAAATAGTTCCAACTTTTTACTGGAAACCAATTCATCTATTAACTCTTGTCCAAGTACACAAACAGCAGCATAATCAACAGGGTGACGGGTGCATCTACCCACCGCCTGTACAAGCCTTGTTCTTACTCTATCATTAAAAATTACTGAAGCAGCCATACGCGACATAAGAAACTTTTCCTGAAGATGGGTAGCACGGGGTATCCCCTTCAATATTAGCAACCTACAGTCATCGTCTGCTAAATCAATTCCATCAAATCGATTAGCCATTACCGCAACTACTCCCGATCCTTTAGTAAAAATGTCCTTCGAGCCTTCAATCTCCTTCGCCTTAATAACCGTATTTGTTGTTTCTTGAGTGATAAGTTGCTCTAAATTTGTTACATTCTTTTCATCTGGAACCAGGATAAGGCTTCGGTCTACTTTTGTAATCAATTGTGCGGTAAAATTTAATGCTTCTTCTTCATTCATAATTGCTTCTGGAAACAAGAAAAATCTTCGCCCTAAACCTTGTTTGTCCCAACCTTCTGGTGCTGCAAGTCTATATATATCAGGAATTCCAATTATCCTCTCCAAATCCCCATTTACACCCAATGTTGCCGACATATAAATCCTTTGTTTAGCCCCTGCAAAAGGGAGATGAAGTAAAGATGGAGGAATTAGAGGCCTTATTAATAAATCATTCCAACTCATATAGAAGTGACAGGCATGCAAATTATTTCGTATCATACTCCACGTGTATTGTAGGCTTGTACCTTGCACATTGCCATCAATTAAGGGAACAATATCATTGATGTACTCGTAAAAATTAAGTGTCGGTAATTTTTCAACCCATAATTTTTCTTGACTAAAAGGGTCTCTTGCTTTCATAGTCTCATAGTGGCTATGGCTCAAAACAGGCTTTAATAATTCTATAATCTGATTATATAATGTACTATTATCAAAGCGGTTTATTGTTAATGACCACAATGAAGGGATGTAGTTTTCTGACGTATGAGCATCATCTAAGATAATTACATCTGCATCATTGAAATATGTATTTGTATTAAATAAACCACTATAGGTTGTTACAGCTATAACATCAGCCTGAGTGTATTGTGATTTCATTCTGGGATCGTATTCTGACTGTTTGCCAGTAAATGCAACAGTTTTAATACCATACTTCTTTTCGGAATCCTCAACCACTTGATTAACCAATTGTTTAGTGGGACAAAGATATACCACCTTTTCCTTATTCACTCTTCGCCGATATTCACCAATTAACAATCCAACTAAAGTTTTACCGCTGCCTGTTGGCAACTCCATAGCGACGTCAGGTAAACCCAAGCCTTCATTCATATATTTTTCAATCATCTCATTCTGATGATCAAGCAAACCTTTTACTTCGCGATTTTTTATATCACGAAATAAAGTCACCGGGCTGGTTACGGTTCCACCACTTTTCACTCTTCTTTTAAATGCCATATTTACCACACTCATTCCATAATATTGAAAAAATCCCTTAATTTAAATATATCAGTTACTATGCATTTATCAAACTATTGAATGTTAAAATCACAGAAAATTCCCATTGTGTTTTATTAATATCACTCTTTAATCAATATGGTAAACACGTGCCTAATGATTACTTGATGATTTGAGGCTGGGAAGAATGAATTACAAGCGGGTGAAATATTCGCCTGTAGGAGACAATCCTTATGCTGTCCATTTAGTTGCAATGGTAACTTACTCTCCTTAATTTTCCAACTATGTTTGTATCATGGCATAAGACCTTATCTCCAATAATTATTGCTAAAAAAATAGAGAGAAATATAATCATTATGACTGTACCTCTCTCATTAATTAGTGCAGTATTAACAAAACATTATGCATCAGCAGCACCTGGATCAACAAATCCAAACTCGATCTTATTGTTAAAGGCACCCTGCAATTCCTTCTTTTCCACAAATGCACCATTGGTTTTGGCTATAAATTCCGATGCCTTTAAACGATCTTTCATCTCCGCATTTTCATCCCTCATAATCTCCGTCCAAAACCGCTTTGTTTCCGTTATATCCGCAATTAATTCCACATCCAATTGAGCATTCCGCTCCTTGATGTAATCTTGGACCTTAGGATTCCTGAGCAGGCGGCTGGCGTTTACCTCGGCAGCATTCCCTTCGGCTTCGTAACTTGCTCTTAGATAGCTCGCCGATGCATTTCCAGTCTCGATATAAAAATCAGCAAATTTCTTTTGTCGAATATTTAATTCGCCCAATGAAATCACCTTCTTCCCATTTATAAAAAGAACAAATGTTCTATTTAATTTTAACATATTTTATAACCATAAAGTAGTTAGCCATAACTGAAACTATAAAAAAGGTGTGTTTATTAATCCATTTTTTCTCCTTCCTTTTTGTCGTTTAGCTTCATTTGTAATATTAATTCATATTTAGCAATTTCCTCTTTAATATCGAGTGACTTAATTTTATGTTCATGTTCCAGCCTTTCCATGTCCAGTTTCCTAAAATAAATGAGGTTTTTTAAATAATAAATCGATAATTCTTCAGGATCCTCAGGGACTTGATCAAAAGGAAGCCACATTTTTATGTTTTTAGCTACCACTGCTGCACCAAATTCAATTAATTTTGAAGCCACGGTTGTGGAATCCTCTTCCTTATCTGCAATACCAGTAATAAAACCCATTTTTGAAATAGAATTACCGGGTTCTTTAACCTTTTTATCAATAAATTTTATTAGGGATGCCTGGTCAATTTTATAGATTTTTCCATCTTGTACAGCTTCTAATTCTCCACTTCTGATCCATCTACGCACTGTCTCTTCACTTACATTAAACATTTCACTAACTTTTTTTGTTGTTAACATATCAGCACCCTGTTTCTATTTTTAATGTTAACTTCCCCACTATATACAACACACATGCGTGTGAAACATGACTGAAAGATGACAAATTTTAGTGACTAATTTGTTATATATTTATGGTGTGGCTGTAGGGGGTGATGGGATGAAAGCAAATTAGGAATTAGAACTCTAGGTTGCAGATGTATTAGGGATTCTTTCGCAAACTTCGTAAAGAGCTAAATAGTGAGGAAAAGCGTTCTTTTTTAGAAATAATTGAAAAGTTAATGAATGAATCAAGAAATTAAATCACTGAAAATCCATAGTGGAACAAGCGATAGACGTTCAAAACTAAATACTCTTGCCAGAACGATTCTGGCCGGCGATGTCTACTGTCCGTTATCCAGGGAGGCACTCGACCATGCTGTAGGTAAGCTTTTTGATGTACCTTAGACAACAATGTCAAAAGTATGGAGTGAGGACGGGTTAGATGCCCATAAATTTTCCAACAAACTATTTTTAAGAACTAATAAGGAGCGATTTATAAGATTATTAATTCCATATCTCATTTTGGAAACAATTTTAAAGACATACTTGACGCATCAGCAAAAGAGCTACAGCTGATGTACCTATAGATGTTGCAATGATTATTATTGCTGAATGTGTTCTTGGACACCCATATGTTATCTTGCGTTGAATCAATATATAGGAGAAGACGTTTGAGTTTTTTAATAATTTGGGTGATTTCTGGGATTACTTGAGAACTATCATTGAAATAAATAATTTGTCATTTACTGAAGTTAAGTGTGCTAGCGATAGCGAAGGATTAATTAATTAGGAGTGAATGCAGTGATACTCAAATCATTGTCGGATGAATCATCAGTTTATACAGAGAAATTAAGAGACTTCTTTGAGGCGATAGGGATTGAGAGGGTTATTTTTGTGCCGTACGGAGTTCGCAAAATTTATATTAGGGTAAGTGAATACACTGGCCTATTTTATATCAGCATGTGGAGAAAGTGTGAGGAATTAGCAGTTTCAAATGATTTTCTTACTATCGAAGAAAGCTTGGAATATGCCAAAACGATTGCTAAAGAGTCCGGATTATCTGAAGAGGCAATTGAATTTTCTATTACCCAGTTGCAAAAAGACTTTCAATTTTATTCTGGAAGGAGACTTAAATAAGTGTTACTGCAGTAGATAACACAACAAATAGTTAAATTGATTGTTTAATATTCATTTCATAAGCCGTCCCTGGCCTGCGATGTCAGGGAACGTATTGTACTCTCAAAAAAATAACCGCCTAGTTGCAGCTAGTACGGTTTAAATGGACATTTAATTCCACCATGAAAGCTGGTGAACAAAATTAAAAATATACAACGTGATTATAACATACAGGAAATAAAAAAAAACATGTCAATCTTGGATGTGGCAAATGAATTTGGTTTGAAACTAAAACGGTCTGGTAAATCATATTTCACTTTGTGTCCTATGCATGTGGAACAAACTGCTTCCTGTTCACTCGTACCAAATTCAGATTCTACTAAAGACTATTTCTACTGCTTCGGTTGTGAAGCTGGCGGAGACCAAATTAATTTGTTTGCTAGCTTAAGTCCCATGTCAAATAGAGAAGCTATCAATTATTTAGCGAACCGTTACGGACTATCGCAGGAACAGCCATTGCCGGAGCCAATAGTTCGTGAATATGCAAGAAACAAACGGGATAGGTCCGTGGAGAGAAACTTTCTTATCAATTATAAACAAGTTTTTTACGATTTATGCACTATTCGTGATTCGGTAAACAATTTAATAAAGCAATATGAGTTTATAGAGCTATTGGTGGATGATGAATTAGTAATTAAGTATTACCAAGATAAAGAGCACTATGAAGAAATATTAGAACGGCTACAAGAAGGATTGTTTGAAAAAATTAATTTCAACAAGCAAATTGAAGTTTTTATTGAAGCAAAAGGAGTGTTAACAAAATGGAAAAAACTCTTGCAGAAACGTTAAAACAGTACAACATTGACAAGGACTTCGAGGATGAAAATCTTTTTGACTACGAGAAACATCGAAGTCTCCAGGCAAGATCACAAATGGACTTATCAGATTTGGGAAATGCCGAACGATTAATTCATGTATACGGGGCTGATTTTCGCTATCACATTGAACGTAAAAAATGGATGAACTGGACCGGAAAGTTTTGGGATGTGGATTCTAGCAATCTGTTAAATATGAAAGCAGTTGAAATTGTTAGAGAGTTAAAAGATGAAATTAACTACATTGATGGCAAGGCAGAAAAGGAGGCATTTTCAAAACATATCGTTCGCTCTCAAGCCGCCCCAAGAATCCAGGCAATGGTTCAATTAGCTGATTCAGTTTCAGAGGGTATTACAGTTACACAATCTATGTTCGATAAAGATGATTACTTACTTAATGTAGCAAATGGGACCCTTGATCTTAAGAAACTCAAGTTAGGAGGGGTTAATAAAATGGTGTTAGGCGGGCATGATCGCGCAAACTATATTACCCACTATATTGACATTCCCTTTAATCCTATTGCAAAATGCCCAACATGGGATAAATTTTTAGACGACATATTTATGGGGAACCATGAAATGATCAGGTATATTCAAAGAGTCATTGGATATGCACTAACGGGAAGCAACAAAGAAGAAGCAATGTTTATCTTTTACGGTCCAAAGGGTCGTAATGGGAAATCGACACTAGTAAAAGTAATTCAAAGGCTGCTAAATAACTATGCTGCCACAACTGACCCATCGACATTTATGAAAAGCGGTAAAACGGCAAGGCATACTCTTGCGGAGCTTGTGGGTGTACGATTCCTGTCAACATCTGAAGTTGAGCGTGGAGAAGAATTAGCTGTTCAATTAATAAAGCAAATAACCGGACGTGACCCGGTCGAAGCCGAAAGAAAATATGAAAATCCCTTCACATATTTACCGACTTATAAGATATTTATGCTTACTAATAATAAACCTGGTATTTATGAGCGCAGGAAGGCTATTTGGGAAAGGATACACTTGATTCCATTCAATAGATATTTTGAAGACCATGAGCGGGATAAAGATTTGGATGCAAAGCTAGAGGCTGAATTGGAAGGTATTCTTCGTTGGGCATTGGAAGGCTGCATGGAATGGCAAAGTCAAGGATTGACCCCTCCGCAAGAAGTTCGGGATGCGGTAAAACAGTACGAAAAAGAACAAGATATTATCGGTCAATTCATCCTAGACTCTTGCTATATAGAACCAGCAAATGAGGATTGTTGGGAAGCCCCCGACCGCTTATATCAAGATTATAAATCATGGTGCGCTGCCGGCGGTTATATACCTCTTAATTTGAATAATTTCGGGTTAGAAATAAAAGAAAGATTTCCATTTAAGAGTAAACGAGTGAATTTTAATGGCAAAACGCAACCTAAAAAAGTGTATATTGGAATACGTTTAAATTAATGCGTAGTAAACCTGTGGCAGACATATAGTAGTAAGCTCTAATCCTTACGGTTCTAAGCTGTAGTAATCGTAGTAGTCTCTCTTATATATTTCTCTATAAGAAAATATAAATATATTAAAATAAATTTTTCTTTAGAGCCTACTACGGCTACCACACCTCAAAGATGTTTGCTGAACGACAAAAAATTTATAATCCGAAGTTAATGGAAATATGAGGTGAATAATATGCCTATTGCAGAAATCAGCGTGAACGTGAATAGTGAAGAAGTAAGGAAGTACATCAATGGAAAGCTTGATGAGTCCATCAATGAGGCTTTATTTACTTGGGATATTGATCAGATGTCGAAACGAACTTGTATGAGCAAGTCGTTTCTTGAAAATGAAATCCTGCGAGACCCACGGATGAGGTTACTTGAAAGGCGAAAAGAAAAGGGCAAAAGGTATTGGTTTTATGAAGAATCTAAGCGCGTAATCAGAGAAATTATGGACGAGTGGTGAAATCATGCACTGGATTGCAAATATTCCCAAAAATGATATGGTAATATATGTACAACGTTATCTATATTTAACGAAGCGTTGTTTACATTCTTATATTCCCCCAAAGGCGTCTGTCCACGCAAGAAAGGGAAGATTTTAATGAAACTCTTAAAAACTAAAAAGGATAAGGACCTTTATTATTACTTTAACACCAAAGGAGAAAAAAGGTGGTGCTATCGATACCGTTACTATGATGAACTAGGAACTCGTAAAGAGAAATACCAGCAGAATTTCACAAGTGAAAAAGAAGCCTACAAGGCACTTCTAGAAGTAAAGACTGGTATTGTAAATGGGAACATAAAACAAGTGGAAAACTCAAATCTGACTGTTTCTGAGTGGTTAGATATTTGGTTCGAAACACATAAAAATGACTGGAAGATTACATCCCAGCTGCAGAGGAAGAACGCAATAAAATACCAAATGAAGCCGCTTCTCGGAAAATATAAGCTGGCTGAATTGGACAAGACCACTTATAAGCGAGTTTTCATTAATGAGCTCATGAAAAAATACGAGCCCAGCACGGTCCGCTTATTTCATCGGCTTTTTAAAGTGGCTGTTAATGCTGCTGTAGATAGTGAAATTATCCCGCGAAATCGATTCATTAAGATAACCATTAAAGGTAGTGAGGATGCTAATGATAACTTTCTAACTGCTGAGGAACTGAAAGTTTTTTTGGTAGCCGCTAAAAATCTGGAGAATATTACAAATTATACAATGATCCTATTACTAGCTTATACAGGAGTACGGAGAGGTGAGGCATTGGGGCTAAAGTGGAATGACGTGGATTTTAAAGGAAAAACTGTGACTGTTAATCGGACGAGAGATAAAAAAGGGGTCCGTACGCCAAAAACGAAAAACAGCTACAGGACCATTAGAATCGATGATTCTCTCATTCATCAATTAAAACTATACCTCACCTGGTGCAAACAAACAATGCTGACATTTGGAAAGCACTTATCTGACGATGACTTTATTTTTATCTCATATCAATCAGGAACACCAATGGGAGAAAACACGCTAAAATATTGCTTTGACCGAATCATAAAAAAAACTGGTCTAAAAACAATCACTCCGCATGGCTTACGTCATACCCATGCAACGATTCTAATTGGTCAAAAACAGCCAGTTACTGTGATTGCTGAACGACTAGGAAACACTCCCCAAATGATATGGGATACCTACGGTCATAACTACAAAGCCCTGGAGGAAGAATCGGTTAACGCTTTTTCCGAGGCACTAAATTTATAAACTGGGGGAAGTTTTGGGGGAGGTTTTCAAAATACCACCTTCACCCCCTAATAATACTAGGGTTTTTACAACCATTGAGCATTACTCTCGTTAATAACAATGAACCCCAAGCCACTTTTTATGGCTCGGGGTTTTTTTCTATTTTCTATTGTTTAATTTAATGGACATCCAATATCCAAATCCAAGTAGAGCATAGATTAATACAAGTACAATGGATGTTAATACCCTTTCACGGACTGCTCCATCTGCAAATATAACGGGTCCAAGCCCGAAAAATGTGACAAGTGCAATGAGAATGATAAAGAATGCATGCAATACATATTTCATTTACGTCACCCCCATTTTCTCTTCTTATTTATATAGACGAAAAAAAAGGACCTTGGATTCACCAAGGTCCTTCTTTACTTTTCTTAATAATTGATTAGAGTGTATTTCTTTTTGCCTCTTCTGATAATTGTAAACTGTCCTTCAATCCGATCTGTATCCGCGAGGACGTAAGCAGTATCTGTTATTTTTTCACCATTAATGGTAACTGCTCCATTTGAAATATCTTCGCGAGCCTGTCGCTTAGAAGGTGAAATCTTCGCTGCAACCAAAAGATCAACTAAATTTACTTCATTTGCTGACTCATAGGCAGGCACATCCTTAAAGCCTTGTGCAATCTCGGCAGCGGTTAAGCTTTTCACATCGCCGCTAAACAGAGCCTGAGAAATTTTTATCGCCTGCTCTAGTGCAGAATCACCGTGAATGAGGCGTGTCATTTCTTCCGCCAAAACCTTTTGAGCTTTACGAAGATGCGGCTCTTCCTGGACAGCTTTTTCTAATTGTTCAATTTCCTCATGAGAAAGGAATGTGAAAATCTTTAAGTACTTCACTACATCAGCGTCAGCAGTGTTAATCCAGAATTGGTAGAACTCGTATGGAGTTGTTTTTTCCGGATCAAGCCAGATTGCACCGCTTTCTGTTTTTCCGAATTTTGTTCCATCTGCTTTAGTTACGAGCGGAATAGTTAAACCATATGCCTTAGAGCCTTCCGACTCGATTTTGCGGATTAGTTCGAGACCAGATGTAATGTTCCCCCATTGGTCGCTGCCGCCAATTTGTAATTTACAATTATGATTCTGGTACAAATGAAGGAAATCCATTGCCTGTAGGATTGTGTACGTAAATTCTGTAAACGAAATTCCTGTTTCAAGGCGAGAGGCAATTGTGTCCTTAGCCAGCATGTAATTCACGCCAATATGCTTTCCAATGTCACGCAAGAACGTCACGATATCCATCGATCCGGCCCAGTCATAGTTGTTAACCATTATGGCACCATTTTCTCCTTCAAATTCAAAAATGGATTGTAATTGTTTTTTGATTCCGTTGACATTGCTCTGTACTGTTTCGAGAGTCAAAAGCTTTCGCTCTTCACTTTTTCCACTTGGGTCTCCGATTAGCCCAGTTGCACCACCGACTAATACGATGGGACGGTGGCCGTGCTGCTGGAATCTTCTGAGTGTTAAAAATGGAAGTAAGTGTCCAATATGCATACTGTCTGCAGTAGGATCCACGCCGCAGTATAAAGAAATTTTTTCCTTGCTAACTGTATCCTTTAAGCCTTCTTCATCCGTTTGCTGATAAATAATCCCTCTCCACGCTAAATCCTGTAATAAATCCATTCTAAATCCCTCCAATCAAAAATAAAAAACGCCCCTGCAAAATTGCAGGGACGAGATAATCGCGGTACCACCCAGCTTGAGGAAAATTCCTCCAACTCAAAAAATATAACGGTTTAACCGTTCTCTGCTACTGCTCTTTTCACAGAGAAAGCTCGAGGATGTAATTCATTCTTCTATTTGTGACAGCTTTCACCGGCCGCTGACTCTCTAATTTACAGGGATAGAAGAACTACCATTGGTTCCCTTCAACGCTTTTTATAAAATTAGCTTATTGCATTTTTACCATATCTTACTTCCCATGTCAAATGCGATATGGAAATTTCAGAAAAATGTAGAACGTTGTCAGTTTTTATACCTTCTATATGCTATAATGTATGTGATTTTAGATGAGGTGATGCTATTAATGAATGAAAAAATTCAAGCATGGCTGGAAAAAACAAAATCCATGCTTAACTTAATAACCCATAAAAAGGCGGTAAAAGGGGCACGAATTACATATTCTGTTTTTTGGAACCTATTCCTGTTGGTTTTAACAGTTGTCATCCTTGGAGGTTCATTTGCCACAGGTGTTGGAGCTGGTTATTTTGCCTCACTAGTAAAGGACGAACCTGTCCGTTCATATGAAAGTATGAAAAAAGATATTTATAATTATACAGAACCATCGGAATTATATTTTGCTAATAATGTTTATTTAGGAAAAATGCGCTCCGATCTTGAACGTGAAGAAGTAAGGCTAGATCAAGTATCAGACTACCTAGTCAATGCAGTCGTTGCTACTGAAGACGAATATTTTTATAAGCATCAAGGCGTAGTGCCAAAGGCAGTTTTCCGCGCCCTCTTTCAAGAAGTGACCAATTCTTCCGTCCAATCTGGCGGCAGCACATTAACACAACAATTAATTAAAAACCAACTCTTAACCAATGAGGTTTCCTTTCAAAGGAAGGCCAATGAAATTTTACTTGCCCTTCGTTTAGAGAAATTTTTCGATAAAAAAGAAATCCTTGAAGCTTATTTAAACGTATCCACCTTTGGCAGAAACTCATCAGGCCGAAACATTGCTGGAGTTGAGGCAGCCGCAAAAGGGATTTTTGGAAAAAAAGCAAGTGAATTAACCCTTCCGCAGGCAGCATTTATCGCAGGATTGCCTCAGAGCCCTTTTGGATATACGCCTTTTACGAGAGAAGGTAAGGTCAAGAACAATCTTGAACCAGGACTTACACGGATGAAAACAGTTTTAAAAAGGATGTTCGATGGCGGTTATATCAATCAAAAGCAATATGCAGAAGCATCTTCCTACGATATTACTAAAGATTTTATTAAGCCTATCAGTACTCCAAGTGAAAATTACCCAGGTCTGCCTACAGAAATTGAAAAGCGTGCTGTTGGTGTTTTAACAACAGTTTTAGCCAAAAAAGATGGCTATACAGACAAAGATTTAAAAAATGATGATAATCTTAACTACAAATATCAAACAATGGCCGACCATGCTTTACATCAAAATGGTTATCAAATTCATACCACCATCGACAAAGAAATTTACGAAGCGATGCAAAAGGTAAAGGATAATTACAAATATTACGGCCCAGATAAATCCCAGGAAAAAAAGGATCCTGAAACAGGTGAAAAGAGAACAGTAATGGAACCCGTTGAAGTCGGGGCGGAGCTTATTGAAAACAAGACAGGGAAAATTATCAGCTTTGTTGGCGGAAGAGACTATGGCAAACAACAGATGAATCATGCTACCAGTGCTCTTAGGCCAAATGCTTCTACGATGAAGCCTCTTCTTGTCTACGGCCCTGCAATAGAGTTAGGAAAAGCATCTCCTGGCACACCGCTTCCTAACGTTGCCTTAAATTTTATTCCTGGCAGAAGCAAGCCATGGCCGCAAAACTACGACTACCGCTATAGCGGCTTAGTTTCAGCGAGGTATGCACTTGCAAAATCTTATAACGTTCCGGCTGTGAAACTTTACTCAGAAATCGTCAACCAGCATCCTGCTAAGTATTTGGAAAAGATGGGAATTACCTCGTTGAGTAAAGAGGACCATACAAACCTTTCAGCTGCCATCGGTTCTATATCGGGAGTCACTGTTGAAGAAAACACAAATGCGTTCAGTACTTTTGCCAACGGCGGGAAATTTATCGATGCCTATATGATTGATAAAATTGTTGATAAAAGTGGTAAAGTAATTTATCAACACGAGGTGAAGCCTGTTGACGTTTTCAAACCGCAGACAGCCTATTTAACTCTCGATATGATGCGGGATGTTATTAAAATGGGGACTGCAGCAGGGATTAATAGTAAATTAAAATTCCGTGCCGATTGGGCTGGGAAAACAGGTACTGGTAATGAATATGTTGATTCCTGGTTCGTTGCAACCAACCCAAATGTCACTTTTGGTATTTGGACCGGTTATGATACACCAAAATCATTGCAGTCTAGAGGGATGTCATACAGCCAGCGGACGAATAATTTATGGGCTGAATTAATCAATTCTGCCTATAACCTTAAGCCGGATTTAATCGATCCTAAAGAATCGTTTCAAATGCCAGAAGGAATTGTAAAACGCTCATATTGTGCTGTTTCCGGAATGCTGCCATCTAGTGCATGTTCAAAAGCAGGATTAATTGAGAGTGATTACTTTAATGTTAATAACGTACCTTCTAAAGTTGATGACAGCTTAATTGAAGGTAAATTTGTCACGATTGGCGACAGAAGATATTTAGCCCTAGATTCTACCCCAAAAGAGTTTGCTCAGTTTGGTTTAATCCTAAATCCGGACTTCATTACTAGGATGGTAGGAAAGAGCTTTAAAAATTATAGCCAGCTCATTCCAAATAAGGACCGTTGGGGAAAAGTTCTTGTATCAAGTGCAAAGATGGTTGATAACGGAAAGAGTCCTAATGGTGTAGGGTTATCAGTTTCAGGCAGTACAATAACATGGTCATCGCCTGGTGATAATGATGTTGTCGGGTACCGAGTTTATCAAAATGGCAGTATAGTAGCCAGCATCATTAGCGGTTCTAAGCTTTCTTATACGGCAGGAAACGGGAATTACTATGTAACGGCTGTTGATATTGCAGGCAAGGAATCTGCCCCGTCTAATCAAGTTACTGTTGCTGCTGCAACAACTCCTGCACCGTAATAAAAAACACAAGAGACTAAAATCTCTTGTGTTTTTTATGTTAGGCTGTGTTAAACTAGCTTGTTGATTTCCGCTCCAATCAACAGGATTAAAAAATCAACAGAGGCCTTTAACACAGCCATACGTTAAATTATACAGATTCACTTTTTTGATGATTCCGAATCGGATAAAGTGCCTTTTCGAGTGTAAGTAAATTTTTTTCGGTAATTTCTGCTTTTCTTGGGATAGGTGTATATAAATTTTCCGGGTCATCCCATTCCCTTGGCAATTGGACAGGCGCATCTTTTTGCCAGCGCTCCACCCACTCCTTAGGCAAGCTGCCATAACAATTCGAGTTTTCAGTCATTTCAAGCCAAATGAGTGCCCAGGCTCTTGGTACCACGCGCCAAATATCATAGCCCCCTCCCCCTACCGCAATCCATCTTCCATTGCAATATTGATGAGCAATTTCATGGGCAAGCTTTGGAATTTCCCTATAGATTTTCATCGTTGCTGATAAATGTGTTAAAGGATCATAATAATGGGAATCAGCCCCATTTTGCGTGAGAATTACATCGGGTTTAAAAAACTCAGCCACTTCTTTAATTGCCTGGGAATAGGCATGCAGCCATGATTCATCTTCGGTAAAAGCATCGACTGGGATATTAAAGGAATATCCATAACCTAACCCTTGTCCTCTTTCATTGATATTCCCTGTACCAGGAAATAAATATCTTCCTGTTTCATGAATCGAAAGGGTGCACACTTTCGGATCATCATAAAAGGACCACTGGACTCCATCCCCATGGTGAGCATCTGTATCAACGTATAATACTCTGGCATTATACTTTTCCTGAAGATATTTGATGGCTACTGAACTATCATTGTAAATGCAAAATCCAGAGGCTTTGCCACGGAAGCCATGGTGCAAGCCTCCTCCAAGATTAACTGCATGGCGGGCACGGCCGGACATTACTTCGTCTACAGCTGTTAAAGTGCCGCCAACTAATAAGGCACTTGCTTCATGCATATTAGGAAAAATAGGTGTATCTTCTGTACCAAGTCCATAATTTTCAGCGATTTCGTTCGGAAGCTGCCCATATCCAGCTTTTTTTACTGCCTCTATGTAGCTTTGATCATGGATAAGGGCTAATTCTTCGTCGGTCGCCATTCTTGGAGGAATGATGTGTTCAGGATTTAATGCATTCATTTTATTTAATAGGTCTACTGTTAATTTAAGCCGGAATTGGTTAAACGGATGATGACTGCTAAATTTATAATTTAGCTGTTCTTCTGAGAAAACAAAGGAGCATTGATCTTTCATAGGGAAATCCCCGGTAGATTTGGCCATAAAACTTGGTGGCCAGCTTCTTTAAGATCTTGAATAAGCGCCGTTGGGTTCATCGTTTGCACCCTGATGACGAGAATTTTAAATTGATCATCCGATTTGTCAGGATATACTAGTACACTAAGAATATTTGCTTTCCGGTTTTTAATAACAGTAGTAATATCACTAAGTTTGCCTGCTAGATTAGGAACCCTTATTTCAATTTGTGACCCGGGCTGATGGGCACCGGTCAACTCAACCATGGTTCGCAGTAAATCAGTTTCAGTAACAATCCCAACCAACTTTTGATCATTTATGATGGGAATACAACTAATTTTATGCTCATAAAAGAGGCCTGCAACCTCTTCTACAAAGTCGAGAGGATGACCAGTAATAACGTTTTTTTCCATGATTGTCTCAAGCGGCTTTTTTAAATCCTCCGGATGCTCATTTGCATGAAAAATAGAGGGTGTTGCCTCCCTAATTTCGGCAATGGTAACAAGACCTACCAATTGTTTTTCTGAAGTGATAATCGGAATATGGCGAATTTTTCTAGATTCCATTAAATCCATTGCATCGGCAATTGTATTGGTTGGATACAGTGTTGCGACATCTGTTTTCATGATTTCTTCAACGATCATTAACAATTCCCCCTCGAGTGCAGGCAATATCAGCAATACTCTAATACATAAATCTATTCAAAAAGCGCAGGCGGTCAAACTTTTGGACCGTTTCACTGTCGACACGTTTACCAATTCTCGCCATAAGGCAATTGGCGGGATGGGAACAGATTTCAGGGTCATCTGTTGCATACCACTCAAGGCCGCCGGCATTCATCATCTTTTCCATTATTTTTCGATATTCCCACACATTTAATTTTGTTCCTTTTAAATCCCAGTGCCAATAATACTCGGTTGTTATGGTTAAATAGTCTTCCATTGCATCATCCATCATCGAAACAATTAGAAGGTTTTTACCGACCTGACTGCCTCTAAATTGGGGAATGACTTCAATGGCACCCAGCTCAATTAAATTATCCATTTTTCCTTCCGACCATCTTTCAAGCGGGTCTGGGTAAAGGAAAGTGACATAACCAACAATGGTATTCCGGTATCTGGCAATAATAATTCTGCCTTCTGAAAGATCAGCAATCCCAATTAAAGCTGTATGCTGCTGCTCGGGAGGGCGAAAGGCAATCAGGTCTTCATGAAAATCAAGTCCTGCTAGTTTATCTGACGAAATAGGCCCTTCAATAATCAGGGTCCCATGTGGTGTTTTAAGTTGTTTGGCATTATATGTTTTTTTATGTTCCATACGGTCACCTACCTAAAAAAATCATTCGTTTTCAATTTCAATTCTATTATACATAAAAACTTGTAAGTAAAGTCGACTTAACAAAATTTTCAGATTTATAAAACAGGTTGACAAATACTATTAGTATTATAATAAAATAATAGCAGGTAATATTTAAAAAATTGTGAATAGTAACTAATTGTACTATAATTATCTTAATATACGCTACAAGGGGGAGATCAAATGAAAGTGGAAGCGTTACCAGTTGTTCAAGGAGATCATAATTTACAAAATTATGAGGAAATGTATAAGAATTTTGACTGGAAAGAAACTGAAAAGCAATTCTCTTGGAGTGAAACAGGTCTTGTGAATTTGGCCTATGAAGCGATTGACCGCCATACAGAAACCTTCCGTAAAAATAAGGTTGCCCTTTATTATCGTGACGGGTCAAGGAACGAAAAGTATACCTTTAAAGAGATGAAGGAGCTTTCCAATAAGGCTGGGAATGTTCTAAAAAATTACGGTGATGTTGAAAAAGGCGACCGTGTATTCATTTTTATGCCTCGATCACCTGAGCTTTACTTTACTGTTTTAGGTGCGATTAAACTTGGCGCCATTGTCGGCCCATTATTTGAAGCATTTATGGAAGGTGCAGTCAAGGATCGCCTGCAGGACAGTGAAGCTAAGGTATTGGTTACAACACCTGAGTTATTAGAAAGAGTTCCTGTCAACGAATTGCCTGCATTGAAGCATATTTTCCTTGTCGGCAAAAATGTAGAGGAACAAGATCCATATATTAATTTTATAGAAAAATTTGAATCTGCAAGCAAAGAACTTAATATTGAATGGGTTGAAAGAACAGACGGTCTAATCCTGCATTATACATCCGGATCTACGGGAAAACCTAAAGGGGTATTGCATGTACATAATGCAATGATCCAGCACTATCAAACAGCAAAATGGGTGCTAGATTTAAAAGAGGACGATGTATACTGGTGTACTGCCGACCCTGGCTGGGTTACCGGAACTTCTTACGGCATTTTTGGACCATGGTTAACCGGAACATCAAATGTCATTATCGGCGGACGCTTTAGTCCTGAATCCTGGTATCAAATGATTGAGGATTTTGGCGTTACCGTTTGGTATAGCGCCCCAACTGCCTTCCGCATGCTAATGGGTGCTGGTGATGAATTAGTAAAAAAATTCAACCTAAGCAGTCTTCGCCATGTTTTAAGTGTGGGTGAACCGTTAAATCCTGAAGTCGTTAAATGGGGTGTGAAAGTATTTAATCACCGAATCCATGATAACTGGTGGATGACAGAAACTGGAGCCCAGCTGATAAGCAATTACCCTTGCATGACGATTAAGCCGGGTTCAATGGGCAAACCAATTCCAGGTGTTACGGCCGCTATTGTGGACGACCAAGGGAATGAACTTCCGCCATATCGAATGGGGAATCTTGCTATTAAAAAAGGATGGCCTTCCATGATGCATGCAATTTGGAATAATCCTGAGAAATATGAATCCTATTTTATGCCGAGCGGCTGGTATTTCTCTGGTGACTCTGCATATATGGATGAGGATGGTTATTTCTGGTTCCAAGGTCGAATTGATGATGTAATTATGACATCTGGTGAACGGGTAGGACCATTTGAAGTAGAAAGCAAGCTTGTCGAGCATCCAGCGGTTGCAGAAGCAGGAGTCATTGGTAAACCAGACCCTGTCCGCGGAGAAATTATTAAAGCATTCATCGCTTTAAGGGATGGCTATACGGCTTCAGATGAGCTGAAAGAAGAAATCAGGCAATTTGTGAAAAAAGGCCTTGCCGCCCATGCTGCCCCAAGAGAAATTGATTTCCGTGACAAGCTGCCAAAAACACGAAGCGGAAAAATTATGCGCCGTGTTTTAAAAGCTTGGGAACTGAATTTGCCTGCAGGCGACCTTTCCACACTAGAGGACTAAAATATCAAAAAAACACAAGAGAATTTATTTTCTCTTGTGTTTTTTTATGTTTATTTTGTGGATTGGCGGTGTTCAATCCGATGTGGGAGAATGACAATGTTCTCTGTCGTTTTCTCTTTATTCATCAGCTTAGTTAAAAGACGCATGGCAACGGCTCCGATATCATATAACGGCTGGACAATGGTTGTCAGCTGAGGACGAACCATGAGTGAAAGTCTTGTGTTATCCGAGGTAATAACCTCAAAATCCTCAGGAATTTTATAGCCTTTATCCTCTGCACCATGAACCACACCTAATGCCATTTCATCAGAACCGACAAGGATAGCTGTAGGACGCGTCTCGGCTTCAAGCAATTTTTCAAATGCTTCAATACCAGAATCATACGTATAGTCACCTTCAACGACAAGATCTTCATTATTAGGAATTCCAGCTTCTTGAAGAGCACGCTCATAGCCTTTTAATTTCTTTTGGGCATTTTTAGGTTCATGAAGCGGACCAATTACGAAAGCGATGTTTTTATGTCCTTTTTCAATGAATTCCTTTACTGAATCATAAACCGCTTCTTCGTAATCAATGTTGACAGAAGGAATCTTGTCTGATTCTTCTATTGAGCCGGCAAGGACAATTGGAACAGGTGATTTTTCAAATTCCTCAACATGATCAGCGGTAATATTCCCTCCCATGAAAACGATGCCATCCACCTGTTTCCCTAGCATTGTGCCTAATAAATGTAATTCTTTCTCTTTGTTTTGGTCGGAATTACTTAAAATGATATTGTATTTATACATCGTTGCAATATCTTCAATACCTCGTGCTAATTCAGCAAAAAAGATATTGGAGATATCAGGGATAATGACTCCGACTGTTGTTGTCTTTTTACTTGCCAATCCTCTAGCAACCGCATTTGGACGATAGCCTAGTCGTTCAATCACTTCTAATACTTTTTTGCGGGTTACTGGTTTTACATTTGGATTTCCATTCACTACGCGTGAGACCGTTGCCATGGAAACGTTAGCTTCACGGGCAACATCATAAATAGTAATATTCACGTTTAAACACTCTCCTAAAACGATCCTTATTTCTCTTATTTTACAGCAGCTAGTAAAAACCTATCCGCTTTGTGAGAAAATATACAAATTGATATATGTCTTTAACTATACGATAAGAAGATTAAACCTGCAATTGCATTGGTCACATTTTCTATATATTTTCTGTTTTTAAATAGGGCTTGTTGATTTCCGCTCCAGGCGCCCGCTTTCCGCGGGCGGTCCGTGGAGCCTGCTCGGCGCTATCGCGCCTGCGGGGTCTCCCCTGCCCCGTACCCCCGCAGGAGTCGAACGCCTTCCGCTCCATTCAACAAGTGATAAAAATAAAAATGTGTTTTAACATAGCCCAATCAAAAAACCTTCTGCAGGCAAATGCAGAAGGTTTTTTCTAAAAGATAGCAATATTAAATCTGGACAAAGTTTGATGCAAGTAATTCTTTATAGAATTGATCAAACTGCTCAAGATTCATTTGCTGCTGTGCGTCTGATAGGGCAACAGCAGGGTCTGGATGAACTTCAGCCATCACGCCGTCTGCACCAATAGCAAGTGCAGCCTTAGCAGCTGGAAGAAGCAAGTCTCTTCTTCCCGTGGAATGTGTTACATCGACCATTACCGGCAAATGCGTTTCTTGTTTCAAAATAGGAACTGCTGAAATATCAAGCGTGTTTCTTGTTGCTCTTTCATAAGTTCTGATCCCGCGTTCACAAAGGATGATTTGGCCATTTCCTTGTGACATAATGTATTCTGCCGCATTAATAAACTCTTCTATTGTTGCTGCAATACCTCTTTTTAATAATACTGGCTTCTTTACAGCACCAGCCGCTTTTAATAGTTCAAAGTTTTGCATATTTCGAGCGCCGATTTGAATGACATCTATGTAATCAATCGCCATTTCAATATCAGCAGGGTTTACGATTTCACTAATAACAGCCATATCAAATTCATCTGCAACACGTTTTAAAATTTTTAATCCTTCTACCCCTAAGCCTTGGAAATCATATGGAGAAGTTCTAGGCTTATACGCTCCACCACGAAGAAGCTTTAGACCTTTCTCTTTCATTGCCTTTGCCACAGTCGCTACTTGCTCATAGGATTCAACAGCACATGGACCAAAGACAAAATGCGGCTTACCATCGCCGACCTTTTCACCCTTTAAGGTTACAATGGTGTCCTCAGGCTTTTTCTTTCTTGAGACAAGTAATGCTTTTTCATGATCATCTTTTTGTAGATTTAAGCCAGCTTTAAAGATTTCTTTGAAGATATGATCGATGGTTGCATCTTCAAACGGACCATCGTTGTGCTCCTTGATAACCTCAAGCATTTTTCTTTCGCGAACTGGATCGTAACGGTATACTCCTTGATTACCTTTTACCTGTCCAATCTCTTGGACGAGGTGAGCTCTTTCATTAATCAGCCTCAACAACTCCAAGTTTACTTCATCTACACGCGCTCTCAATTGATCCAATTGATTTGTACCCATTACGCATCCCCGTCCTTTCTTTTGCAAATCAGTATTATTTGTTTACTGGTTCACAAGGTTAAAAGTTTGAAATTTTAAAACATTTTTTTAATTAGGCTTTATTATAGCGGAAATTAATTTTTTTGTCACTTCTTTTTTCTTTAATAGTTAGACGCTTTTAAGCGCTAAAGTGTTTTGTGTATATTTGTATATATTTAAGCAATTTATGTTTTCCATTATGAAAATGTGAATAAATTTCAAGTTATTTTTTATAGATTTTCATTCATAGCATTTGCCAAAGAGCGGTTGGTTATTTTCCAATGGGAAGCATTCCACCTAGCTTCTCCGTTTGAAAACAGAATAGCTTGCGGGGATTCATGTTTAATTTGAAATTTTTCCGCAATATCATTAGAAAGTGGGCGTGAATCCTGAACAGCTAAGAAATACGTTGGGATATCCTGGTTTTCATCTGCATATTTTTCATATTCCTTATACGCCGCATGACTGATTGGACAAGTTAAACTATGCTTTAACAAATAAAATTTACTTTCTTTTTGGAGCAAATCCTCAAGTTGTTCGACTGTATCAATTTTTTCTAACATAAAAAAAACCTCCCTAAAATAAATAAACGGTGAAGTAATTTTATCACTTCACCGTACCTATAACAAATAAACCGATTTAAAGCTTGACCTTACTTTCTTCTTCTTCCAAAGCCCTTTCAGCTTCCGCTATTCTTTTCCGTATTTCATCACTGTCTAATGTTGACTCAACATCTGTTTCTTTCGAAAAAGTTGGTTTTGGTTTCCCTATCGAAATATAAGCGGGAGCTGATTCTTCGCCAGCTTCAGCCTTATTTGCTGCTTTGTTCTTCGCCTTGTTTAACAGCCCTGAGGATTGCTGGATTAAACCTTGCGAAACTGAAGAGGTTTTTGATGCTAAATCATTGCTTTTACTCACTACATTTTCTCGTAAATCGGCTGTTTTTTCCATAATGGAACCCGCTTGATTACTTAAAGTAATGCGCAGTTCTTTCCCAGTTTTTGGAGCCAAAAGCAGTGCCGCGGCAGCACCGACTGCCCCTCCGATTAACGCTCCTAATAAGAAGCCGGATGATGCTCCTTCATTTCGGGTTTGGTTTGTTTCTCGAGATTCATAATCTCTATTTGACATTTATATTACCTCCCTTAATTTATTTAATGTGCTCTGATTCTCGGTTTAACTTCAGAATTAACTTCATTATTTACGTGCTTTCTTGCCTGCCATTTTTCCTTTAATTCGAGGAGAATATTGCTCCATTGAATGATTTGCGCAACCTTTTCCTTGCTCTCCTCCACTGTTTGGTCAACCGAGGTTGTGATGCTTTTAAGCGTTCCGTTAAATCCTGAAATAGTTGTACCAACATCCTTTACCGCTGATACCACACTATTTAGGTCCTTGGATTTTTGATGAATATCCTCCGCCAATGCATTCGTTTTTTGTAACAGCAGATGAGTTTCACCCATAACCCCATCAAGCTGTTTTTCTAATCCCTTTAACGTGCCGGAAACGCCTGTCAATGTCTCTTGAAGCGATTTAAGCGTTTTCGATAAGTAGATGACAAGCACAAGAAACGCAATCGCGATCAAGGCTACGCTTAAGTATAAAATAATTTGCATTGTGATACCTCCGCCTTAACTCTATCATTATGTATTACCCATCAGTGATGGATATAAACCTCGCTAATAATCTTATACTACTTCAATATTTTTGTCTTCAATTCCTGCCATTTGTTTGAAATAATTCATCCGTAAATCAGCAGTTGAAACTTTATCTATGAACTTTCCTTCTCGTTTCGGTTACAATAATACTTGTATGTCATTTTTTCTGTTGGAGGCGTTATGATGAAGGATCCTCGTATTGAGAAACTAGCTAAAAATTTAATTAATTATTCTGTGCAGCTTCAAAAAGGAGAAAAAGTGCTGATTGAAAACTTTGGGCTGCAGCGGGAGCTTGTCACAGCCCTTGTGAAAGAAGCCTATGAGGCTGGCGGTTACCCATTTGTTTTAATCAAAGATCATCAAGTTGATCGTTCTTTATTATTAGGTGCCCAGGAAGAACAGTTTAATATGATGGCTGAGTTTGAAGCGAATGTTATGAGTAAAATGGATGCATACATAGGGCTGCGTTCAGGCAGCAACATCAATGAACAAGCGGATGTTCCAGATGACAAAATGAAAATCCATGGTAATTCCATTGGCAAAAAGGTACACCGCGATATCCGTGTCCCTAAAACAAAATGGGTTGTTCTCCGCTACCCGACTTCAAACATGGCACAACTAGCAAAAATGAGTACCGAAGCATTTGAAGACTTTTATTTTGATGTTTGTAACCTGGATTACGGAAAAATGGATAAAGCCATGGATAGTCTGGTAGACTTGATGAACCGTACAGATAAAGTCCGCATTACCGGCCCTGGTACAGACCTAACTTTCTCTATTAAAGATATTCCAGCCATTAAATGTGCTGGAAGATTAAATATTCCAGATGGGGAAGTATACACCGCTCCTGTCCGGAATTCAGTAAACGGGTCCATTACTTATAATACTCCATCACCATACCAAGGCTTTACCTTTGAAAATGTGAAGCTAACCTTTAAGGATGGAAAAATAGTTGAAGCAGAAGCAAATGATAGTTCAAGGATAAATAAAATCTTTGACACCGATGAAGGAGCGCGCTATATCGGGGAGTTTGCAATTGGGGTCAATCCATATATCCTCAATCCAATGCAGGATATTTTGTTCGATGAAAAAATAGCCGGGAGCTTCCATTTTACCCCTGGCCAATGCTATGATGATGCTTTTAATGACAATCATTCAAACATTCATTGGGATATGGTCAATATCCAGCGGCCTGAATATGGAGGCGGCGAAATGTATTTTGATGATGTCCTAATCCGAAAAGATGGTCTATTTGTCCTTCCGGAGTTAGAGTTATTAAATCCTGATAAATTGAAGTAAGAAGAAAAAGGATGCCTTATGTGACGGCATCCTTTCTTCTTTATTGTACAATTTGTTTTTCATAGGATTCCTGGAATTTTTGAATGTCTCCGGCACCCATAAAAATAATGACGCTGTTGTTAAAATCTTTTAACACTGAAGTTGTTTCTTCAGAAAGCAATTCAGCCCCAGGAATTTTTTCTTGTAAATCCTTTATGGACAGCTTGCCGTGCTTTTCACGGGCAGAACCAAAAATTTCACACAAATAGGCTTTGTCGGCCCCTCGCAGGCTTTCCGCAAAATCATCTAAGAATGCCTGCGTACGTGTGAACGTATGCGGCTGGAATACTGCTACAATTTCACGGTCAGGATATTTTTGCTTAGCTGCCTCAATGGTTGCTTTAATTTCAGTCGGATGGTGGGCATAATCATCAATTAAGATTTGGGAACCCATATTTTTTTCGGAAAATCTTCTTTTCACACCTTGGAAGGTCATTAATCTTTCCTTGACCGTTTCTGCATTGATTTCTTCATAATGGCATAAACCAATGACCGCTAATGCATTTAATACACTGTGGTCACCGAAGGTTGGAATGGAAAAGGTATCATAAAAAGTATTTCGTATAAAGACATCAAAGGTAGTCCCATTCGTCGTCTTCACGAGATTTTTAGCCTGATAGTCATTTTCGTCCGCAAATCCGTAGAACAAGACAGGAACTTTTGCCTGGATTTTTTGCAGTTGTTCGTCATCTCCAAAAGCAAATATCCCTTTTTTTACTTGGACAGCCATCTCCTGAAAAGCAGAAAATACATCATCAATATTGGCAAAATAATCAGGATGATCAAAGTCAATATTGGTCATGATGGCATAGTCAGGGAAATAGGATAAGAAATGCCTTCTATATTCACAAGCTTCAAAAACAAAGTATTCTGCCCCTTCCTCCCCTTTACCTGTCCCATCACCAATTAAAAAGGATGTTGGCTTGGCACCAGCGATAACATGAGACATCAGCCCTGTTGTTGAAGTTTTCCCGTGTGCACCAGTAATGGCGACACTCGTAAAATTTTGCATAAAATCGCCTAAAAAGCGATGGTAACGTACTATAGGAAGTCCGAGCTCCATAGCCCTTTGAATTTCCTCATGGGTATCGGGAAAAGCATTCCCAGCAATAATCGTCATTCCTGGCTTGATATTTTCCTTTTGAAAGGGAAGGATCTTGATCCCTGATTTTTCAAGGGAGACCTGAGTAAAAAAGTGCTTTTCGACATCGGAGCCCTGCACTTGAAATTTCATATCATGAAGAACTTGTGCCAGTGCACTCATTCCAGACCCCTTTATACCTACAAAATGGTAAATAGTCATAGAAGAACCTCCAACCAACGTCTATCTGTAAAACAGTATATGACATCTGTCTGTATTTGCTAACAAGAAAAGTGGATGTGCTTATGCACATCAATCGTCCAAATTACTTTCTAAATAAATTCATTTCATTATTATAACATTGTTTATTCATAAAAACTATTTGCATCATAGAAGCTTTATTCTGTTTAACTTTGCTTTATATATTATTTGTTCACGTTAATAAAGAATACTATAGATTAACTAATAATACTAGAATCTTGAATTGACTCTAAATCAGCCTCGGTAATCAATACATCTCGAGCTTTGCTGCCATTGGCACTTGTTATATATCCATTCTGCTCGAGCATATCCATCAATCTTGCCGCGCGGTTATAGCCAATCTTAAAGCGCCGCTGCAAGCTCGAAGTAGACGCACCGCCTTGATCGACAATGAATTCACAGGCTTCAAAAAACAGTTCATCTTCTCCTTCTGCGACTTGTGCTTTTTTTAGAAGCTCCTCCTGCTCGAACAAATAGTCAGGCTCCCGCTGCTCCCTGACATGTGCCACAACAATATCAATTTCTTCATCAGATACAAATGTGCCCTGCAGGCGGACTGGCTTTGACGAGCCATTTTCTAAAAATAACATATCACCGCGGCCGAGCAGTTTTTCCGCCCCGCTAATGTCAATTATGGTACGGGAATCGACCTGTGAGGAAACAGAAAATGCAATTCTTGTTGGGATATTTGCCTTTATTAATCCGGTAATAACGTCCACTGAAGGCCTTTGGGTTGCAACGATAAGGTGTATCCCGCAAGCCCTTGCTTTTTGGGCAATCCGGCAAATGGCTTCTTCGACATCCGCAGGAGACATCATCATTAAATCAGCCAGCTCATCAATGATAATCACGATAAACGGAAGCTTATCTGAATATCTTTTATGCTGGATCGCTAATTCATTAAATCGGCCTATGTCACGAACACCCGTGTGAGCAAACAGTTCATAGCGTCTTTCCATTTCATCTACAGCCCATTTTAATGCTGCGGTTGCTGCTTTCACATCCGTAATAACAGGGCTGACTAGGTGTGGAATCCGATTGTATGGTGCAAGCTCGACCATTTTCGGGTCAATGAGCAAAAGCTTTAAATCATCAGGACTAGCTTTAAATAACAGACTTACCAAAATTGTGTTAATGCAAACACTTTTGCCAGAGCCAGTTGCTCCCGCAATTAAGCCATGTGGCATTTTCTTAAGGTCGGTTACAATCGGGTTGCCGCCAATATCAAGCCCCAGCACAGCCGTTAGTGGTGAAGCTGATTCTAGAAAAACACGGTTCCCGATAATTTCGTTTATCATCACGGGTCTTGATTTTTGATTAGGTACTTCAATACCAATCGTATGTTTTCCTGGGATCGGCGCTTCGATTCGAATATCCCTTGCTGCAAGACTAAGCTTTATATCATCGCTTAAATTAGTTATTTTATTTACCTTTACTCCTGGCTCCGGCTGGACCTCAAAACGAGTGACAGACGGCCCCTGTGTAACATTGACGACACTTGCCCCTACATTAAAGTTTTGTAGGGTTTGATTTAATAGGTCCTGTTGATAGAAAATCCAGTCATTATCCTTTTCTTCCGATATTGGCGGGCTTAATAAGCCGGAATCTGGAAACCTATATCCGTCTCGAGAGGCTGGGGGTTGATAGCTTTCATCCTTCTTTTCAGGTTCAGGAGCGCTTGCTTGAACGATTTCAATATTTATTGACTCTTTTATCGGCCTTTGCTCTCGATCTTCTCTTCTAGTTCTTTTTCTTTCTTCCCATTTTTCTTTATCTTGTTTGAGCATCATTACATTAAAAGGTAATTTTGAGCGCATAGGCCTTGATGTTTCTGGCTGCTCATTTGGTTCCTCAACAATAATCTCTTCTTCAACATCATTATTTTCATATAGTTTTGTGCTCTGCTCTGGTTCAACTGGTAAAGGAACAACTTCGGCCATCTCTTCTTCCTTAACATCTATCTGCATCTTATTATCGTCCATAACCGAAACAATCTCTTCTGTTTCATAGACTGTCTCTACAGTTGCAGCAATTGAATCTAGCTTGCTTTCAATTTCTTCTTCTAAAAAATGACTTAATTCATGCTCGATGATAGAATCCATTTTTTTAGGCCTATTAAATCCAAAAACAGGTGAGGGGATTTCTGTTGGATGAAAGGGACCGCGCATTGGCTGTTCTTTCTTTGGAATAGGTACTTTAATATTTTCTTTTGGCGTTCCCTTTTTTACCGTTTGTCTATCAGTTTTCTCTTTCCTTACCCTTTTTTCCGGAATTACAGCCGATCTTCTTTTTATTGCAGGGGTTTCTTCAATTATCCGTCTTTTGCTGATTGGACTGTGAGAAGATTTAATTTCACCTTTGGGATATTGATAAGAAATTCTAAGCTCTAAATCCTTAATGTTATCATCATTGTTCAGAAATGGATGGCCATCGTTTTTTTTATTATTTATTGTTAAATGGGCAAATTCCTCTTCCTCATCTTTTTTAAACCTTTGAAAAAAGTCTTGGATCCAACTCAAAACTATCACTCTTTCTCTTTCATCTATCATTCTATTTTATCAGTAATTGATATTTTTTCGACAAAATTTCACTGAATTAGCCGAAATATATTCGAATGAATGAAAAAAGACCACCTAGAATGTGATCTCTTTGAATTCTATTTTATTTATTTTTCCCTAAAATAAAAATAGGCTCTAATTCCCCATTTTCATATAAAAAGGATAACGCTGTAATCGGAACACGGCCATTAGCAAAAAAGCTCATAGCCATTTGCGCTAATACATCGTATCCCCGGTCATTTCGGATATCACCAATTATTAATACATCTTGATGCGGCACGGCAACCACCATCGTCCCGGTAATTTGTTTCTCAATATCATTTAGGAAGCCTTTATTTAATATCCTGCTGGCATCATACCCATCATTGGTGTTAAGAAAATAAAACGTATTACCGGCAACCTGATCCTCTTTTAGCGGCGTTGTCAGCGATCTTACATTAAATAGGGCAATCTCCTTTATTCGGGAATGGACCCACCCCTCTTTTTTCATCACACGTGCGTCAATTAATCGGTAGGTTTTACCCATATCATAGGCATAATAAATTTTTGTTTCAGCTGTATGTTCATCGATTAAAAACGGGACCCCCTCCTCTGCTTCCTTTGGAAAGGATGAGGAGCGAATGACAGGGAAAATCCTTTTTTCGTGATCCGTTAATTGGACCGTGTCCTCCATAGCACGCAGGCCTTCTTCAACATAATAAACAACTTCATCGATAGCCTTTTCTTTTTCTACATTCCATTTGGCCACAATCCCAGGCAAGGAAATGGTAATCCCTTTCTTGACTACTTCACTCTCGATTCGAAGCTGATCTTTTTCACGGTCATAAGTTATAAGTCGATCCTTGGCAGCTAACCGTGCTTCTAATTCTTTACGCATTTTGTTACTATCCATTTTCAACATGCATCCCTCCCTAAAAGGGTTTTTCTCTTATTGTACATTAAAAAACTCCCATCTCAAAAGGAGAGGGAGCTAGTTGGTATTATGATTTCAACCCCGTTATAAATCCTTCAATTTCTTCTTGCGTTTTGCGATCCTTACTTACAAAACGGCCAAGCTCTTTCCCGTTTTCATAAGCAATAAAGCTTGGAATCCCAAACACATCTACTTGCTGGCATAAATCAATAAATTGATCGCGGTCAATATGGATAAAGGTATATTCCGTAAATTTCGCTTCAATTTCAGGCAGCGCTGGTTCAATAAAACGGCAATCTCCACACCACTTTGCTGAAAACATAAAAATCGTTTTCCCATTATCTCTTAGCTGCTCAAATTCCTCGATTGATTCTAAATGTTTCAAATTCAACGCCTCCGTTTGAATTATCTCGATCTTCTCAAATCATATCAGCCATCCTGCCGATTAGTCTATCGATTTGCATTTCGAAAATGTACACTGACTTGCCTATTATTTACCAAACTTAACTGAATTAACAATTTGCATCATCGCTTTACCATCTTCAACCAAGTCACTGGTCTCCGTCTGTGTCGTTATTTTTGTGCCGCCAATTCCGACTGTCAGTTCGTTTTGATCATCATCTAATTCCTTTATCGTTAAAAAGCCAAATTTACTGTCTGAGGTAAACTTTTCATTTATATTAAGCCTCTTATACTGATTAACTGTTCCTTTATAAACCACTTCACTTAAACTGTCTTCCTGAGGATTTACGAAAAGTATATAGATTTTAGAGCCATTTTTTAAAATGATGTTATTGGGTTTTTCATCTTTTATTTTATAACCATTGGGTAAATAAAAATGAATTTTTCCACTCTTTTCATTTGGCTGTTCCGCTTTTTCCTGTAAGGCTGATTTCACAGTTTTAATTGTGTTTTTACTTTCATCATTAAGTGAAGCATGGCTGCAGGCTCCTAATACAAAAAGTAATAAGCTCAATATGGTAATAGTTTTATAAAGTTTCAGGATGCACTCCCCCAATTCACGACAATAGTCCTATCTACATCATACCTTCCAGAATATTCAAAAGACAAGACTTTTTGTCGAAAATCGCCGTCGAAAAAGAGAGATTAATCTTCTAAATGCGTTTTTTGATAGGTATATTGTCCAATCAGGAGATTCATGACATGGGTAAACATTTCCACTCGGTTAACGAGACCATTTGTGAAGATTCCAATTGCCCCTTCGTGTTTTCTGACATTTTTCTTATTAGCGTAATCATCCATGACTGGTCCGAGCTCTTCTCCCGCACGAAGTCTTACTGCTATTTCTTCAGGCAGTAAAACCCGGGCACCACCGGCAATAATCGGTGCCTTATCTTTTGATGCCAGTGCCCCCCAGTTACAAATCAGCAAGCCCTGGCTTGTTTCCTGTACGCCTCCTTCAAGGCCAATCCCAATATCACCATTACCTTGATTTAACGCTTCAACTGCCCGGTTAACCGCTCCACGAATTGTTTCTTCATCTGAAAAGGGCTGAGCATTTACTCCGGACGGAATATCCATAGAAATATACTCTGCGTCTTGATTTAGGAAGCTATTTTTTACTGCTGTAATTTTTGCCAGGTTTTTTGATCCAATTATGATTTTCATGTAAGCATCTCCTTTTGCATATGAAAAGGAGGCATGAAGAATGCCCCCCTAAAATTAACTGTTTGCTTTAATCGTATCCACTGTCGTTTGATCACAAGACTTCACTAATTTAATTAACAATTCTTTAGCGGCGGAATAATCATCTACATGAACGATGGAGGCATGTGTATGAATATAACGAGAACAAATACCAATAACCGCACTTGGAACACCTTGATTGGATTGATGCACACGGCCGGCATCTGTGCCGCCTTGTGAAACAAAATATTGATAAGGAATATTGTGCGTTTCAGCCATATCGAGGACAAATTCCCTCATTCCACGATGTGTCACCATCGATTTATCCAGGATGCGAAGCAAGGCTCCTTTTCCTAAATGGCCAAATTCTAATTTGTTTCCGGTCATATCATTGGCAGGACTCGCATCAAGCGCAAAAAATATGTCAGGATTAATCATATTGGCAGCCGTTTGTGCTCCACGCAAGCCTACTTCCTCCTGGACAGTTGCACCAGAATAAAGGGTGTTTGGCAAGGTCTCATCTTTTAATTCTTGAAGCAATTCGATCGCGAGGCCGCAGCCATAGCGATTGTCCCATGCTTTTGCTAATATCTTTTTTTCGTTTGCCATTGGCGTAAACGGACAAATCGGAAGGATCACCTGACCTGGCTTTATACCAATCTTTTCAGCATCCTCACGATCATCGGCACCGATGTCGATCAGCATATTTTGAATTTCCATTGGCTTATTTCGTTTCGCTTCGTCTAAAAGATGGGGAGGGATAGAACCGACCACTCCAATAATAGGTCCATTCTTTGTCATGATTTGTACACGCTGGGCTAGTATCACCTGACTCCACCATCCGCCAAGCGGCTGAAAACGAAGCATTCCATTATCTGTAATGGCGGTAACCATGAAACCTACTTCATCCATATGCCCTGCCACCATTACGGTAGGTCCTGCCCCTTTTTTTACACCAAAAATGCTGCCTAATTTATCTTGAACGATTTCATCCGCGTACTGTGATAATTGTTCCCTCATGAAATTTCTAACTAAATGTTCATTCCCTGGGGCTCCAGGGAGCTCTGTTAGCGTTTGAAAAAGCTTTAAGGTTTGTTCGTTCATAGTCAGACTCCTTTAGTTTTTCTCGATATTAATATGTATCCTTTTATTTTACAGAAATTTCGAACCCCTTACCACTATTTCTAATTCGACTGTTATATTATCTTCTACAATCCAAATAAGATATACTGAGGTTGGGATTGTTTGATCATGATATTTTCTGAATAGATGGGGGTGCTTTTTTTGAACTGGAAATCATTTCTCATTGGTGCTGCTTTAGGTGCCATTAGCGGGTATGCGGCAAAGGAAATCCTAAGCCAAAAGACAACTGTCACACCTGAAAAAGTTTTGGAGCACGTCAAGAAACAATTTAAACATAATGGATCTATTAGTGGTTCATGGATTCACATGGCTGTCGAGCCGTACGAAAAGCAGCAAATAAAATATCGGGTTTACAAAGGCGGCATCTCCAAAAATAACAACGGATTAAATGAACAATTTGAGTTTATCGCCGATGCTCAAACTGGTACCATCATAGATATTCAACCTTTAACCAGTAATTAAAAACAGCCGCATCCTACACGATGCGGCTGTTTGTTTTATTAAGACCGTTTTATGCCTTCGATTACTTTTCCATCAATTTCCAATTTTACTGCGCGGTAAAAGGCATCATGGTAAAACGTAAACCATGCCTTTCTCTCGATTGCATAGGATACCCATTTTTCTTTTGCGGCAATGGAGTCCATTGGATAATCATCATAGGCCATAACCCATAAAACATTTTGATGGGCATGTGTCGCCATGAGGTCGGCCATATGGATGGCCATTTCTCCTTCATCCTCAATAATAAGGATCGAATGTCCGTCGCTATGCCCGCCTGTATGGGTCATTCTAATCGCTCCGAAACTCCACGATTCGTCGAACGTCTCAACCTGTGTTTCAATGGCTTCCCAGTTTTCTTTCCAATATGTATTCTTGGACCGGATATTCGGGTTTCGCATCTCTTCCCATTCTACATTTGAAGTGATGATTTTGGCATTTGGAAAGGAAGAAGTATACCCGCCATCTTCAAGCTTCGTTAATCCACATGCATGGTCAAAATGTAAATGTGTCATTAACACATAATCTATGTCCCCTGCATTTAATCCCAGTTTGGCCAATGAAGAGTCAACCTCAGATTCCTTAGTAACCCCATAATTTCTTAGTTGTTTCTCCGTTAACTTTCCATTACCAATCCCGGATTCAACTAATAAATTTTTACCATTCATTTGAATCAGAATTGGGTCGGTTGGCAATTCAATTTGGTTTTTCCCATTGGGTGGATATTTCTTCGACCATAATCCTTTGGGAACCACGCCAAACATGGCACCGCCATCTAAATTTGTCACTCCTCCAGATAACCAGGTCAGTGTTACGTTTCCAATCTTTAATGTTTGCATTATTGCAACCCCCTTTTTTCTATTTTAGCATTGTCCCATATTTAGGAAAAATAAAAAGAACAGTCCCTAAAAGGAACTGTCCTGATTATTAGTTTTGATATTTTACTTCACAGCGGTAAATACGATTCCCCATTTCGGAGAATTTCTCTTCGTATTCCGTCATGATGTTACCTTCGTAACCACTCTTATGGAAATCTAAGCTAAGATATTTTAATAATAAGCCGTACTCTGAAAAGCTCATTAGCGAATATTCAAACAGTCCTTGATTGTCTGTTTTAAAATGAATTTCCCCGCCATCAACCAAAATATCCTCATAAAGCTTTAAGAAATCTTTATAGGTCAATCTTCTTTTTTCATGACGTACTTTTGGCCATGGATCTGAGAAATTCAAATAAACACGGTCAACATCATTTTTCGCAAAATATTTCTCTAAATCAGCTGCATTCACATTAAGCAGCCTAAGGTTTGGCAAATCCGCTTCGATTAAACGGTCTAAAGCCGCAACGATGACACTGTCATACAATTCAATGCCCATATAATTAATTTCTGGATTTGCCTTAGCCATTTCGGTCATGAATCGGCCTTTTCCAGTTCCAACCTCGATATGAAGCGGTTGTTCATTTCCAAATACCTCATGCCATTTACCTTTACACAATTCTGGATTCGCTACAATATATTGAGGATGCTGCTCTATTTTATCCTTTGCCCAAGGTTTATTTCTAAGTCTCATTTTCGCACTCCTAAAAAATAATTTCGTTCAAACCATAACACGCGGCCCTTTCACTTGCAAGCCAATCTTGTTGGAAAAAAGCAAAATGCATAAACAAAAAAAGAATTCACAACCTAACTGTGAATTCTTTTTATAAAAATCCCACTTGAAAGGGTGTTGTGTCATGCCATTAAGTCATAGTGACCAGGTTGCCTTACTTACGGATATATTAAGCAATCATCAAACGGATTGCTGCGGGTCTGTAGCAGAATGTGAACAACTAGAACGATTAGTGAAATCCCTCATGGTTAACACACAGGTTGATAAAAATGTTAAAAACATTTTGCAGGAGGTTTATCAATACAGCCAGTATGGTGCTGGGACGGCCAATTTGGATGAACATATCCAATCTAACCAAGAAAACCTATCACAATGGGTAAACGATATTGGTCAGTTTTCTTAATTAGAGGATTTCCGCTAAAAACTTTATCCACTTATCCCTTTCTTCGATGCGGTTTTTATTTTTATACCACTGGATTGAAGATAAGGTCTGTAAAGCCGTATACCATTTCATTCTAAGCCTTAAATGATCGGTCAGCGTTTTCCCGTACATGCTTAGCCAATCCTGCCAATTTTCTTCTGGAATATACCAATAAAGAAGCAGTCCAAGGTCTATCGCAGGGTCGGCTATCATCGCCCCGTCCCAATCAATTAAATACAACTGGTTGTCTTCCGCAAGCAGCCAGTTGTTATGATTCACATCACCATGACATACCACTTTTTCTTCACTATAAACATTTTTCGCTTCCTTCTTTAAGAAGTTCAATGTTTTTTGTACTTCAGGAAATTCAAGGATTTGTTCATCCAAGTCATCTATCACTGTTTGAAAAAGGGTCTCGGGATCCAATGGTGATTTTTCTAACCGGCTAAGCATACCCAGCATCGGCTCTGATTGGTGAATTTTTTTCAACAGCCTGGCAACAAGCTCCTGATTCATCTCAGATGGTTTCAGTTCCCGGCCTTCAAGCCATTGCTGTGCTGTTATGACATCTCCGTTTTCCAACCGTTTCGTCCAAACAAGCTTTGGGACGATACCTTCTGCCGATAGTACCGCAAGGAAAGGAGAAGAATTCCGCTTTAAAAAAAGCCTTTGATCTTCATATCTTGCATAAAAGGCTTCTCCTGTCGCGCCTCCAGCAGGGATAATTTCCCACTCTTGTCCTAATATATGTTCCAAAATTGTTCACCTTCAATTATGCCGTTCTAATGGGAGCTTTTAGATAAAAAGCAATGCGCCTTTTTACCTTCATTCAATAAATAAAAAAAGGCTATTGAAACCATAGCACACAATAGCCATCTTAATAAATTTTATCTCCAATTGCCTTTTTTCGTCAAGTAATCTTGGGAAACTATTTTTTCACTAAAACATTTAATGAGATTGGTTCAACAATTATTTCCTCAAGCTGAAAGGCTTTAGATGTAGAAATCCCTGCAAATTCATGATTTGCTATAACAGACCATTCCCCTTCAGGCAGTGTGATCTGCTGCTCACGGGATGACGAATTAATGATTAAGATTACTTTGGCCTTTTCATAATAAATTCCTAAAACAGGGGAGTTAAACGGTAAAATTCGAATATTCGAGCGAATTTCAGCTTGGGTTCTCATGCGAAAGCAGGAGTATGTTTTTCTGATTTGAATAAGGCCTTTCATATACTCCACATTTTCTTTATATGTGCTTTTCCGCTCCCAATCGAGTTGATTAATGGAATCTGGCGAACGATAACTGTTTCCATCCCCTTGTTTCGTTCGAAAAAACTCCTGTCCGCTATGCAGAAAAGGAATCCCTTGTGCCAATAAGACTAACCCAGTCGCGAGACGGTGATATTTCATTCGGGAAGATTCATCTATATTTTTATGACAGGCCAGAAGTTTATCCCACATGGTATGATTATCATGACATTCAACATAATTTACTGATTGGGATGGTTCATTAAACATTCCATTTCCTTTTTTATTGAAACCGATGCTTCCCGTCATTAACTCAATTGCTGCCTCAAGATAATGCTCATTTCCTAAAGCGTAGCCTTTATCAAATAAATTAAAAGTACTGCCTTTAATGCTGTCGCGAAACTTATCATTAAACTGGGCAATTCCCGGCATCTTCGCCTGATTCGCTATAATCGCCTTTTTGTCATGAGGAAGAGGCGTGTTAAGATTCCAGCCCTCACCCAGAATAATCGTGTCACTTGCTATGCTGTCACAGAGAGTTCTGACTAAATTCATTGTCTCAACATCCAAAATACCCATTAAATCAAATCGAAAGCCATCAATATGGTATTCTTCCATCCAGTATTGAATCGAGTCTAATATAAACTTTCTAACCATCTTCCGCTCAGATGCAATATCATTGCCAACACCAGTCCCGTTTGAAGGAAGTCCTATCTCGTTATGACGGAAATAATAACCAGGAACCACTTTTTCAAAAGAGGAATTTTCACGGATATAAATATGATTATAAACGACATCCATAATGACCCTGAGACCAGCACGATGAATTTGATCAATTAATTGCTTTAATTCCATAATTCTGGAATAGGGATTAGAGGGATCTGTAGAATAACTGCCTTCTGGAGCATTAAAATGGAGCGGGTTATACCCCCAGTTATAATCCTTGTTTGGTTCCAGTTCATTAACACCTGCAAAATCATGTACAGGAAGAAATTCAATGTGGGTAATCCCCAAAGCTTTTAAATATGACAATCCTGTGGGCCCACTATCTCTTCCTTTTGTGTCTAACTCACCAGCGCCAAGATAAAGACCTTTATGGTTTACTCCGCTGCCCGGATGAATAGTAAAATCTCTGATATGTGTTTCATAAATAATCGCATCAACAGGGTTTGAGATACAAGGGAGATTGACTTTGGGCCGATTTGTTTTTGCAAGGTTTACAATAACACCATGTTCACCATTTGCCGTCAAAGCCTTCACATAAGGATCAATTACCTCACGCCATTCCAGGTTAACGTGAACAAGAAAACTATAATGATAGTATTCTAAATCACCATTTACTATAACGGACCAAATCCCACGATCTTCCCGCTTCATTTTTAGAATTTCTGAAAATTGACTGTCAGGAGGACGTAATTTTAATTTGACTCCAGTTGCTGTCGGAGCCCAAATTTTTAGCTGAGTTTGCTTTTCACCATAGGTCAGCCCTAGATCGTTACCGTCATAATAAAATTTATCATCAAATGAATCCGTTCGGATGACTGCGCCTATCTGAAGATCTGTTTTTCCTCCATGTTCATCCAATATCCAATACTGTCTTCCAAACAAAATTTCCTCTGAAAGCTTGCAAATATACTTCATCTTGTTTTCTATTTGCCGCTTTTCCAAGATTGTCAAAGGGAATTGTTGAAAGTCATCGGAAACAATGAATGAAGAGGATAAACCATGCTGATATGAAAGTGGCAGAAGAATCGTAATGATCTTCATCTCATCTAAGTAGGCAAGAAAATTTCGTTCAGTGGCAATCATTAGAATCCCTCTCTTTCAAATCAACTATCTCTTTACTTGCCCTCCTTGTTAACACTGACAGGGCTTTCTGCTGCAGGTTAATGGTCAAGGGTGTAAATCCAAGATGCTCTCCATCCCCATGAACATAGAGAGAGTCATGTGAATGCATGGAGACAACCTTCCCTTTAAAGGTCTTCACTTCTTTAAAATAGATATGTTTTCCCCAAAAAACACTTATAAAAACTAGTAACAACTTAATTCTAGATAACTCATGAACAACCGTTATATCGAAGAGTCCATCATCTGGTTTGGCTTCAGGAGCAATTTTCATACCGCCTCCATAATAAGGTTGATTGGAAACGGTAACAAACCATGTTTGTTCAAATATATGCTTTTTCCCGTCAATTGATAAATCAATTGTGGATGTTTTAAAAGTAAAAACCTTTTTTAAGAGAAAATACACATAAACCAAGCGGCCCATTAAAAGCTTATTAAACAAGGCCTTTATAGGAGATTGATTCACTTCATAGGAAATGAGGGCATCAAATCCCGCACCCATATTGTTTATAAAATAGTGCTCGGAATGGTCTCCCAGCATTATTTTTCCTGTATCAATTGAGTGCGATTCCTGCTTCATCAAACTGATTATCACCTTAAGGGCTTCTAATGGATCTGAAGGGATTTGAAACCCTCGTGAAAAATCGTTTCCTGACCCCCCAGGGATAAATCCTAAAGTAATTTTATGGTTATTCACAATTCCATTCATAACTTCATGCATAGTTCCGTCTCCGCCAACAGCTATCATTAACTTTTGATCATTGTTGCTGGCAGCAATTTGGCTGGCGAGAATTTTGGCGTGACCTGGGAACTCTGTAAAAAATGCCAGGTAGGAGATTTGTTCTGCCTTTAATAAGGCTTCGATATTTCTCCAAATTTTAAAGCAGCGGCCGTTACCTGCTTTTGGATTGATAATAAAATATATTTGTTTCATTTCGCCAACCCTTACTCTATTTATTTTAAAGGATATATCGTTTTGGCCTCATATTTAGGTGTTTTCTGAAGATGTGTTTGGTAAAGCACCACTTCTTGAGCTTGAAAGGTCAGTGGTTCTGCCTGGAGCTCCTGCCACACTTCAAGCTGCTCTCTTTGAAAAGCTTGTTCCCCATTCCACTTTCTAGCTAGTGTAATATGGGGACGAAATGGACGAGTTTCTAGCTGGAAGCCAGCCTTTTCACAAGCAGAAAAGACTTTACCTCTTAGTTCATTTAGCTCCCGGCTCTCAACCGTATCCGCCCAAAATATCCTGGGTGAATCTTGATTACCGAATATTCCAAGTTTGTTTATTTTCAAATTGAATGCTTTTTCATTCTTTATGTCTTCTCTCACCTTTTTTTCTGCTTCTGCTAGATTTTCAGAAGCTGCACCCCCTAGAAAAGCCAAGGTAATATGCAAATCCTGATAATGAACCCAGCGATTAAAAGGGAGGCTTTCTTTTAATTTGTCCATCCGGTCCTTTAGGACTATTTTCGTTTCATCAGGGATTTTAACTGCAAAGAAAAAATGGTTTCGATGTTCCATGATTGTTCATCCTTTATTAAATTTTAGTCTATTTTGACATAATTGTATCTACTTAACGAAGTACATTATCCGATATTTTTTACATTGCAGAAAAAATTATTTATCATTAGGATAGAAGGTACAGAAAGGAAGGGCCCAAATGAAAGTCGTAAATAATATAGCCGAACTAATCGGAGACACACCACTTGTCAAACTAAATCGCCTTGCTCCTAAAGATGGGGCCTCTGTATATTTAAAGCTTGAGTTTTTTAACCCCAGTAAAAGTGTAAAAGATCGGGCTGCTTTTAATATGATAATCGAAGCAGAAAAAGCAGGAAAATTAACCAATGGCTCCACCATCATTGAGCCAACTAGCGGTAATACAGGTATCGGATTAGCAATGAATGCTGCAGCTCGAGGCTATCGCTCAGTTATCGTGATGCCTGATACGATGACACAGGAACGAATTAATATTTTAAAAGCCTATGGTGCGGAAGTTGTTCTTACTCCAGGGGAGGAAAAAATGCCGGGTGCGATAAAAAAAGCACAAGAATTAGCAACGGCTATTCCAAATAGTTTTATTCCGATGCAGTTTGAGAATGCTGCAAATCCTGATGCCCACCGTTTCACCACCGCTGTTGAGATCATCAAAGCAATGGAGGAAATTGGCAAGCCGTTATCGGCTTTTGTTGCCACAGCCGGAACGGGCGGGACCATTACAGGAACAGGAGAAGCCTTAAGAAAACATTATGAAAATCTATTAATCCATGTCGTGGAACCAAAAGGGTCACCTGTTTTATCTGGCGGGAAACCCGGCAAACATAAGCTCGTCGGGACCAGCCCAGGATTTATTCCTGATATCCTTAACCAAGATGTATATGACGAAATTCAAAAAATCTCGGATGAAGATGCTTATGAAATCTCGCGCAGATTAGCTAGTGAAGAAGGCATACTTGTTGGGCCATCATCAGGTGCTGCCTGCTTTGCTGCATTACAAGTCGCAAAGAAATTATCACCTGATGAGGTCGTAGTATGTATTGCTTGTGATACAGGGGAAAGATACTTATCTGGTGATTTATTTAAGTTTGAATAGAAATAAAGACGTGCTAAAAATTGGACTTAACCCCGTCAA
>NZ_JBITPF010000023.1:0-61048 GCF_050468025.1 Neobacillus sp. NRS-1170
GTCCTGAGCCACCATTTATTATCAAATGTTTATATGTGGAGGGGTAGCGAAGTGGCTAAACGCGGCGGACTGTAAATCCGCTCCCTCAGGGTTCGGCGGTTCGAATCCGTCCCCCTCCACCATTTTAGGGGTATAGTTTAAAGGTAGAACGAAGGTCTCCAAAACCTTTGGTGTGGGTTCGATTCCTACTACCCCTGCCATTATATTGTGGCGATTGTGGCGAAGTGGTTAACGCATCGGATTGTGGTTCCGACATTCGTGGGTTCGATTCCCATCAGTCGCCCCATAATATTTTAAATAAATTATTGTTTAGTTATTAATGACATTGGGCTATAGCCAAGCGGTAAGGCATCGCACTTTGACTGCGACATGCGTTGGTTCAAATCCAGCTAGCCCAGCCATTTTGCGGAAGTAGTTCAGTGGTAGAACACCACCTTGCCAAGGTGGGGGTCGCGGGTTCGAATCCCGTCTTCCGCTCCAAATTTTTATGGCGGCATAGCCAAGTGGTAAGGCAGAGGTCTGCAAAACCTTTACCACCGGTTCGAATCCGGTTGCCGCCTCCATAAAACTTACGTTGAGTATGGATACGAACAGGTTATTTTATTTCGCCGGGGTGGCGGAACTGGCAGACGCACAGGACTTAAAATCCTGCGGTAGGTGACTACCGTACCGGTTCGATTCCGGTCCTCGGCATTATCTTCAAAAAAATATTGTCACGCCGGTGTGGCGGAATTGGCAGACGCGCACGACTCAAAATCGTGTTCCTCTGGAGTGTCGGTTCGACCCCGACCACCGGTATCACAAAAACGTTTCTCATTTTGAATGAGAAACGTTTTTATTTTATTCTAAAGTTATGTAAATAATCAATATTAACTATCCTAAATTCATTAATTATAAGAGCAGATCATAATGGCCCGTCAGACCCGAAAAAAAGCTGTCACGGTCAATAAGAGAGCTTCATAATGCCAGTCAACCCCAAAAAATAGTCGTGATGGTCAATAAGAGCGGAGCTGCATGCTATACTCAAAATTGGTTGACAATTTTTAAGGACTCATCTATATTCATGTTAAGTTAACAAAAGTGACGGAGTTACGAGACTCACACAATGTCCTATTTTAGGAGTAATTGGGTGAGTCTTTTTTTATTAAAATAACCTGCATATAGGAGTGGTTTGAATGAGCCAACAACAATCATCTTTCACCTTTCAAACAGAAGATGGCGTTGAAATATTTGCTAAAAAATGGGCCTCAGAAAATGAAATTAGACCAAAAGCCATTGTTCAAATTGCTCACGGAATGGCAGAACATATTGAGCGGTATGATGCTTTTGCAAAAGAGTTAATTTCCCACAATTTCATTGTCTATGGCAATGATCATCGAGGGCATGGCGAAACTGCGAAGTTAAATAATAGCAGCGGTTATTTTGCTGACAAACAGGGTTTTAAAAAAGTGGTGGAAGATATGCATGAGCTAACAACAATAATCGAAAAAGAGTTTCCTGATATCCCAATCATATTATTTGGGCATAGTATGGGATCATTTTTATCAAGAAGATATATTCAATTGTACGGTAATCAACTAGCTGGTGTGATTTTATGCGGTACTGGCGGAGACCCTGGAATCATGGGGAAAATCGGAAAGTGGATAGCATCAAGAGAAATAAAACGTAAAGGTGCCCAGACGCCAAGCCCGCTGCTAAATAACTTGACCTTTGGAAGTTACAATAAAAGTTTTAAACCAGCTCGTACTGAATTTGATTGGTTAAGCAGAGAAGAAAGGGAAGTAGATAAATATATTGAAGATCCAATGTGTGGGGGGATTTTCTCTGCAGGATTTTTTTATGATTTATTAGGAGGAATAGCAATCATTAACAAACCTGAAAATCTAAGGATGATTCCCGTCAATCTGCCTATATTTCTAATTTCGGGCGCCAAGGATCCAGTTGGAAATGACTCAAAAGGAGTTTTGAAAACCTATAAAGTCTATAAACAAGTCGGAATTATAGAAGTAAGCTATAAGCTATATGAAGATGCACGCCATGAATTGTTAAATGAAACAAATAGGGAAGAAGTTCAAGAAGATATTATTAGATGGATAAACGTGCACATTTAAATATAGGCTATAAATAAGTCTCATTGCACGATAACACTCATTGAAGAAAGTTGGTACTAGAGGATATTTGAATATATTTTCAAGATTAAAAATATATTGACTTTAGTATTTCAAATAGTTAATATAATATTTAGAAATTGAAGACACCTACTTTTAAACTTTCAGAAAATAAAGCTTAACAAAGAAAAAAGCATTGACTTTCGACTATACCATAAATACAATGATATCAAGAGTAACACATACAATTTAAAAACTGAATATTTAAATAGAGGAGCGTTAAAAGGGTAGTCCTTTAAAGGATGAAGGTTTTTATCGCCGATAGTTTGATTCCAGGGTGAAGATTTTATCGCCGCTGGTTGGAATCAAGCTAGGGGAATGGGAGCAGGATCCCATTCACTGTCATATGTTATGTATGGAGAGCTATTTATTTCGTCTAGGTTTTGCCTAGATTAGAAATATAGCCTCCTTTTTTTGTGGAGTTGTTGGTTCCTTAATCAATTTATTAGGTAGTCTTCCTATCTTCAATTTCATCCTAAGATCCCAGATGCAAGAAAGCAATTAGATATATGATTTTGAAGGGAGCGATACAGAACATGCAAACATTAGATACAGTAATCGTGACAGGCTATGCCAAAGCTCCTCAGGGAACTTCCATGTATGAAATGTTTAAGCACGCAGGAATCGTACTAGAAGTGGACCCAAAAGAGCATAAGATTGTGGGAGCAGAATTCACATTCGTAACAGAATTGACAAAAAAACATTTTCAAAAACTGCTGATAGGCTATTGCCTCGAGAGCGGAATTGAGTACTTGATTGAACGAATTCAAAAATTTTATTTTGCTCCATCCCAGCAAGCGATCATTGTAGCCCTTCAGGCTGCAGTTCAACGTTACTGGGATAATGTGAAGCAAAAGAATACATAACGTTTGGTTATAATAAAGTGGGGAGACGACCTCTCTCCATGGTCTTATTAAAACCGGGCAGGTATAGACACTTTATAAGGAATGTTTTCTTTTTAGATGACAGTCTTTATGGGGGATCTATGTCTTGTCCGGTTTTTTTCTATATCCGAACTGTTAATCCATAAAAATTAATAGAGGGGATGGAAAAAGGGGATGAGAAAGTTAATTTCATGTGAAGAAGCTGTAAAAAAGATTAAAAGCAGCTCAAGAATTATGGTAGGTGGATTTGGGCTAGTAGGATGTCCGCTTAGTTTAGTAGATGCTTTGGTAGATTCAGAAATAAAAGATTTAGAGATTATTAGTAATAAC
This sequence comes from Neobacillus sp. NRS-1170, assembly GCF_050468025.1. Taxonomy (NCBI): domain Bacteria; kingdom Bacillati; phylum Bacillota; class Bacilli; order Caryophanales; family Bacillaceae; genus Neobacillus; species Neobacillus sp. NRS-1170. The sequence continues at coordinate 3,383 of NZ_JBITPF010000023.1, forward strand.
CTTGGAGAGCCAGGCAAAGGTCTAGGCGTTTTAGTACGTCAAAAACGAGTAAAAAAAGCAATAGGTTCTTATTTTACCTCCAACCCTGAGGTAGTCAAAGCTTTTCAAGATAAAGAATTGGAAGTCGAGCTTGTTCCACAGGGAACAATGTCAGAAGCCATTCGGGCAGGTGGTGCCGGATTGGGTGGTTTTTATACGCCAGTAAGTGTCGGAACGAAAATCGCAGAAAACAAAGAAGAGCGCATCCTTAATGGTAAAAAATATGTGTTTCAGGAACCGATTAAAGCCGATTTTGCCTTAATAAAAGCAAAAAAAGCAGATACATTAGGGAACCTCATCTATAACAAATCGGCCAGAAACTTCAATCCAATGATGGCAACAGCTGCAGATATCGTCATTGCAGAAGTAGATGAAATTGTTGAGACAGGTCAAATTTCTCCTGAAGAAATCGTGACCCCTCATTTATACGTTGATTTTATCGTCTTGTCGGGAGGAAACTAGTATGAATGTGAAACATTTTATTGCTGAAAGAGCGGCAAAGGAACTAAAGGATGGGGATATTGTTAATTTAGGTATTGGGATTCCTACGCTCGTAGCTGATCATATTCCAGAAAATATCCAAGTTTTTCTACATTCAGAGAATGGCATTCTTGGAGTAGGTCCGACTCCAGAACAGGAGCATGTTGAAAAAGATCTAGTTAATGCTGGTAAACTTCCTGTCACGGTGGTAGAAGGATCGTCCTTTTTTGATAGCGCTTCCTCCTTTGCCATGATTCGTGGAGGCCATGTGACTGTCTCAATTCTTGGTGTGCTCCAAATCGATGAAAAGGGTCGAATTGCCAACTGGGCTGTACCAGGAAAAAGCGTTCTTGGTGTAGGTGGTGCGATGGATTTATTGGAAGGATCAAAAAAAGTGATCGTGACAACCATGCACACGACGGATAAAGGAGAGTCAAAAATCGTTAAGGAATCAACCTATCCAATTACATCAGAACGTGCAGTGGATTTAATTATTACGGATTTAGCAGTTTTCTCAGTAAAGCACGATGGGCTGCATCTGATTGAGCTGGCGCCCGGAATTTCTCTCAAGGAAGTACAAGAAAAAACTGAGGCCCCTTTTCATATTGCTGACTCAATTATTAATGGCACCGAGGTGACAGTGTAATGGTTGTAATCGTCAACGCATTTAGAACCGCCATAGGAAAGTTCGGCGGTTCACTGGCCGACACGCTCCCAGAAGAGCTCGTATGTACGATTATGAAAAATAATCTTTCTGCCTCCGGTTACAGAGCAAATATCGTCGATGAAATAATAGTTGGCCAAACAAAGCAAAGCGCCCATGCTCCAAATATTGCCCGCGTTGCATCTTTAAAGGCACGTTTCCCAGAAACAATTCCCGCTTATACAGTCCATCGCCAGTGCGGTTCGGGTATGCAGGCGGTCATGAACGGAGCAATGTCCATTTTATCGGGGCAGGCGGAGGTTGTTTTGGCAGGAGGCGTAGAGAGCATGTCTCAGGCTCCACATTATATGGTGGGAACAAGATTTGGTCTTAAGATGGGTAATGTGATGCTTTACGACTCGAATACAGAGAGTCAACCCAAATCGCAGCCTGAGGAAGTTTATGGCCATTTTACGATGGGGCAAACCGCCGAATGGCTTGCAAAAAAATATAATATTAGTCGGGAAGAGCAAGATGAATTTGCTTTTAAGAGCCAGCAGAAAGCGAAGCGTGCTATTGAACTAGGTCTATTTGAAGAAGAAATCATTCCTATTCCAGTTAAAGAGGGGAAAAGGGGGACAAGGCACTTTGCAATCGATGAGCATCCTAGATTGACGAACATCGAAAAGTTAGCAACCCTAAATCCTGTCTTTGACAAAGATGGAACCGTAACAGCGGGAAACTCCTCCGGCAGAAATGATGGTGCCTCGATGCTGCTGTTGATGTCAGAGGAAAAAGCGAAACAGCTTGGAGTCATTCCCCTGGCAAGGATTCGTTCCTTTGCCGCAACAGGTGTATCACCAAAGGAAATGGGCATCGGTCCAGTACCTGCCTCTGAAATCGCCCTTAAAAAAGCAGGTCTCCGTTTAGAAGATATCGATTTAATTGAATTGAATGAAGCGTTTGCAGCCCAAAGTCTTGCCTGCTTAAAGGAATGGGGGATTAAGGGAGATAACGTGAATGTAAACGGAGGTGCAATTGCCTTGGGTCATCCGCTCGGATGCTCCGGTGCAAGGATTGTCACGACAATATGTCATGAGCTTGAAAAACAAAAACGTCAATATGGTCTGGCGACAATTTGTGTAGCAGGGGGATTAGGAATGGCAATGGTGGTGGAAAGATGGGCAGAGTAAAACAAGATTTTGTATTTCACCGTGATTTTAAAAAGGAATACCCCATCATTACCCACGGTGAAGGAGTTTATCTCTTTGATGATACTGGAAAAAAATTTTTGGACGCTTGTTCTGGAGCAGTTGCTGCTAACCTGGGACATGGGATTGCTTCAATAGGTGACGCCATGGCAGAGCAAGCAAAAAAAGCAGCGTTTGTACATACGATGCGTTTTGAAACGAAGGCTTTACATGAATTGGCTGAAAAAATTGGAATAATGGCTCCTGGTTATTTAAACAAGGTTTATTTTACCACCGGAGGATCTGAGGCAAATGAAAGTGCCATGAAACTGGCGAGGCAATATCACAGAGATGCAGGCAGACCGCAAAAGCACATTGTCATTGGTCGTTGGCAATCGTACCACGGTAACACGATTGGTTCATTATCAGCGGGCGGTGACGTAAAAAGAAGGCACGCATACACTCCAAATCTTTTAAACTATGCACATGTTTACTCTCCGTACTGCCATCGATGTCCATACGGACGAGAACAAGATGATTGTCTCACAAAACAAAACTGGACATGTGTAGCGGATATTGAAAGAACGATTTTAGAGCTTGGCCCTGAGAACGTGTCGGCATTTATCGCCGAAGCTATAGTAGGGAGCCAGCAAGGAGCTGTGCCGCCACCGCCTGGTTATTTTGAGAAAATCCGTGAGCTTTGTGACCGATACCAAATAATCTTAATCCTCGATGAAGTGATGACAGGCTTTGGTCGGACCGGAACCCATTTCGCGACAGAACAGCTTGGAATCGAGCCTGATATTATCACATTTGGAAAAGGGGTTTCCGCGGGTTATGCTCCACTTGCTGGCATGATTGTTCATGAGCGGTTAATTGATGGGCTGATTCAAAATAGCGACGGGAAATTTATTCACGGCTATACCTATAGCGGTCATCCTGTTGCAGTTGCAGCCGGCCTTGCAGCCTTAGAAGTCTATGAAAGTGATAATGTATTGGAAAATGTGAACGAGCAAGGGAATTATCTTGTCGGGCTCCTTTTGGAATTGAAGCAAAAGCATACTTGTATATCCGACGTAAGGGGCCGAGGACTTTTAATTGGAATCGAGCTTGTGAAGGACCGTGAGCAGGATCTTTTATTTAAACCATCTGAGAAAGCAGCTGAAACAATCAATAGTATTGCGATGGAACTAGGTGCGGTTTTTTATCCGGGGACAGGTTCAATTGATAGCATAAATGGGGAGCATCTCATTATTAGCCCCCCACTAAATGTTAAGAAAACAGATATAGATGAAATTGTGAGAATACTAGACGAATCATTATCGATATTCAAAAGCCAATTACGAAAGGATGAGACAGTTGAAATTGCAAAGTAAAACGAATGAAATTCAAGAAAAAGCACGTAAACATTTATCTCCGGTTATGACTAGAGTGACAGAGCTTGTTATCGATAAGGCACATGGAGCTAAATTTTGGACAACAGATGGGGAAGAATATATCGATTTCGTTTCAGGTGTTGCTGTTAATGCAGTCGGGCATACCAACAGGAAAATGGTTGATGCGATTAAAAAGCAAGCAGACAACTTAATCCATCTTGGCTTGAACTATGGGTATTATGAAACGGCTGCAAATCTGGCAGAAAAGCTTGCTCAAATTACTCCTGGAAACCTTGATACCATCTTTTTCTCTAATTCTGGTGCGGAAGCAATTGATGGAGCGCTAAAATTAGCAAAAGCTGCTACAGGCAGACCTGCAATTATTGCTTTTGAAGGATCGTTTCATGGCCGCACTTTAGGGGCAACAGCCATTACGGCATCAAGCTCTAAATACCGCCGTTATTATGAACCGATTTTAGGGGAAGTGTACCATATCCCTTATCCTTACCCAAGCCAGCTGAAAAACATTAATAAAGAAGAAACAGAAGAGTATTGCTTGAACCAGCTGCAAAAATTATTCGATTTACGCGTCGATCCTTCCCGCGTTGCTACGATTATTATTGAACCGGTAATGGGTGAGGGGGGCTATTATCCAGCACCGCCAAGCTTTTTACAGGAGTTAAGAAGGATTACGGAAGAGCATGGAATTCTGCTGATTTTTGACGAAGTACAGACCGGCTTTGGCCGTACAGGTAAAATGTTCGCAGCAGAGCATGCAAAAGTTACCCCTGATATTTTAGTCTTGGCAAAAGCCCTTTCCGGTGGAATGCCTTTGGGTGCGATAGTAGCAAATCGTGAGCTCCATGAAAAATGGCCAACAGCTGGACATGGTTCAACATTTGGAGGAAATCCGATTTCTTGTGCTGCAGCACTGGCAAACATTGAGGTCATTGAAGAAGAAAAGTTAGTGGAAAGGAGCGCAGATTTAGGGGCAGAGATTGTAGAAAGGCTCCAAAAATCAATCGGTCATTTACCTGGTATTGTTGAAGTCCGCGGTTTGGGTATGATGATTGGCATTGAATTTGATCAGCAGTCTGCAGCAACATTAGTACCTCAAATTAAAGCGAAAGCATTAGAAAATGGATTGCTCATCATGAACTGCGGTGTAAGCGGTCAAACCATCAGGTTAATGCTTCCGCTTAACATTCAGGAAGATGTGCTCGACAAAGGATTGATCATTTTAGAGGAGGCTGTGTCAGAAACCATCTTAGGAAGCTAAAATATCATTTCTCTAAGCAGTAATTCAGAAAAGGAGGTCACGATTATGTCAAATCAAATCAAAACTGAGATCCTTAAGGGAGATCTTTATATAAATGGGAAATGGGTAAATGAACCAGACCAATCCTACTTTGAAAGTTTAAATCCCGCTACCGGGGAGCTTGTCGGTGTTTGTGCAGCAGCTTCTCCTGCTCAGGTTGACACGGCAGTAGCAGCGGCAGAAAAAGCCTATTCAAGCTGGAAGAACACTCCTATTCCGGAAAGGGCATCTTATCTGACAAAAGCAGCCCAATTGTTTGAATTACGGAGAGAAGAACTGGCTCGTGTTATGACTATGGAAATGGGCAAAGTTCTAACCGAGTCATTAGGAGAAGTTGGAGTGGTCAGTGCGACCGCTCAATATATGGCAGGGGAAGGCCGTCGTCTTTTTGGAGAAACGGTTCCTGCCGGGTTCTCGGGGCGGAATGTGAGAATGGTTCGTGAGCCGCTTGGAGTTGCAGCATGCATTACTCCTTGGAATTTTCCTGTTGCACTTGCTTCCTATAAAATATTTTCTGCTTTGATTGCTGGCAATACGGTTGTTTGGAAACCAGCATCAGAGGTGGCATTGTCGGCAAAGATTTTTGTTGAAATATTAGCTGAAACCGGCTTGCCTGAAGGGGTAGTGAACTTGATTACCGGTTCAGGAAGTAAGGTTGGACGAAAACTTGCAGAGCATCAGGCTGTCAAAGTTATTTCGTTTACCGGCTCAACGGAAGTTGGACAGCAGCTGGCTGAAATGAGCTGCAAAACGTTAAAACGAATTTCCTTGGAACTAGGAGGAAAAAATGCAGTTATCGTCTTGAAGGATGCGGACCTTGACAAAGCGGCAGATGGAATTGTCAAATCAGCATTTACAACAACTGGTCAGCGCTGTACAGCAGCAAGCCGGGTAATTGTTGAGCGTCCGGTTAAAGAGCAGCTGGTCAAAAAAATTGTACAATTAACAAAATCTATGAAAATAGGAAATGGGCTTGAAGAAGGCAGCCAGATTGGGCCTCTTGTAAATGAAGATCAGCTTCATACAGTTGAGAGGTATGTACAAAAAGCAATTGAAGAAGGCGGAAATATTGTATCAGGCGGACAGCGCGTGAATGAATTAGGTTCCTTTTACTATGAGCCAACGATTATTGAAAACGTCCGGCCGAATGACTCCATCGCCCAGGAGGAAATATTTGGGCCTGTCCTTGCCATCATTGAAGTAGATTCATATGAGGAAGCAATGGAGGTAAATAACGGCACGATTTATGGATTGTCTACTTCCATCTATACCAATAGTCTTCATTATGCGAATCGGGGGGCATCGGAAGCGGTAAGCGGACTTGTCTATATTAATAATGGAACCTCTAATGCTGAAATGGGGGTTGCATTTGGAGGCATGAAAATGTCTGGTAACGGACACCGTGAAGTCTCCCATCATGCATTCGATGTCATGACAGAGTGGAAGTCTATTTATACAAATTATTAATAAACGATACAAGTCTTTATAAAGGTGGGAGATTATGAGAAAACATCGTATTGGCATTGCCTTCTTCTACCATGAATCCCATAGTTTCAGTCCAATGAAAACCGAAATGGAACAGTTTCGAAATGAAGGTTATTTTATAGGGGATGAAATTTATGATGCCTATAGTGGAACGAAGACTGAAGTTGGCGGGTTTCTGGATGTTTTGAGGCAGGTAGAGAATGTTGAAACCGTGCCGCTGCTTTGTTCGGCCGCGGTTCCATCAGGTGTTGTAACGACAGAAGCTTACTCCTTTATTGAAAAGCAAATGCTGGAGTCGCTCATGAATGCAGGAAGGCTGGATGGATTATTGCTGGCACTCCATGGAGCGATGGTTGTGGAGCACCTGTTTGATCCGGAAGAGCATTTACTGGGAAAAATCCGCGGCATTCTTGGATCTGATGTTCCAATCGCTACAACTCTTGATATGCACGCCAATTTGAGCGAAAAGATGATTGAATATACTCCGCTTCATTTTGGATTTAAAACATATCCGCATGTTGATATGTATGAACAAGGCCTTCAGGCAGCAAAAGCTTTATTAAAACAATTAAAGAATGGCGTTACATACTACGCTGCGTTTGAAAAATTGCCGATGATGCCCCCCTCTATCAATATGAGAACAGCAGAGGGGCCAATGTACAAAATGATTGAATGGGCAAAACAAGTGGAAGATGAAGAAGAAGTATACAATGTATCCATCTTTGGAGGGTTCCCTTATTCGGATATTCCCATGGCAGGAGCTAGTGTACTGGTTGTTGCGCTCAATCCACAAAAAGGTAAAGAAGCAGCTCAAAAACTAGCTTCCTTGTTTTGGAGTGTAAGAGAAGAGTTCATCATGGATCTTCCCAATGTAAAACAAGGGCTGGATATGGCGCTGTCGATTGAAGATAACAAACCGATAGTGTTGGCTGACATCTCGGATAATCCTTTAAGCTGCGGAAGCGGAGATACAACCGAACTGCTTAGGGAAGTGGTGAACCTGAACCTCGCTGAAACACTGTTTGGAGGACTTTATGATCCGGAATCGATTGAAGCATGTCGGAAGTCAGGAGTCGGAAATAAGGTAACGTTGTTACTTGGCGGCAAGGTATCTCCTGAATTCGGAGAACCTGTCCAAGTTGAAGCAACAATCATTGCCTTATCAGACGGTGTATTTTATAATTCAGGGCCGTTTAATCAGAATCTTAAGGTCGATTTAAAGGGTGCGGCACACATTCGCGTTGGTAAGATGGATATCCTCCTCATTGGAAGGCCGATGTCAGCGAATGATCCGGAAATGTTCCGTCATATTGGTCTTGAGCCCTCAACAAAGAGAATTCTCTGTCTTAAGGCTAAAAATCATTTCCGGGCTGCATTTGAGACGATTGTAGGACACATCATTTATGTGGATGCACCAGGTGTTGCTTCCAACCGTTTAACAACATTTACGTATCATCACATCCCAAGGCCAATCTGGCCATTGGATGATATCCAATATAAGGTGGAACTAAGGAGGAAAGAAACATGGAAACATTAAAAAAATCCTATTATGTCGAAGTTCCGACTTCCCTAAACCCGGAACAGTTACACATAATGATGGACCTCGAGAAAGATGCATTTCCGGGAATGGGAGCAGTTGATGAACAAACCCTGATTCCTTTAGTTAGATACGGGAAACTAATTCAATACCGACAACAAGATGATGCAAGGCCGATCGCCATTTGCGAGATGATGAGAGATTACAATGATATTCATAAAGCCTACATATTCGGCTTTTATGTTCGTTCCGACCAGCAGGGGAAAGGAATTGGAAAGTTATTCTTAGAGGAAATTTATCCTATTTTAAAGCAGGATGGTTTTCACAAAGTTTGCTTAACAGTCAGCACACAAAATAAGGCAGCTGTTAAATTATATGAAAAAATGGGATTTGCCATTAAAGGAACGAGATTCGATGAGTTTGGCGAAGGGGAAAACCGCTATTATATGGAGTACATCCTTTCTTAAATAGTTAGAATCAAGGGAGAAATTTTTCTAAAAAATTGGTTATTAAAAAAACGAATTCCAGGAGGGGAAAAGAATGAGAAACACTTTATTTAAACCAAAAAGACATTGGAAAGAAATCGAGCTTTGGAAAGATGTAACTGACGAGCAATGGAATGACTGGGTATGGCAATTGACAAACACCATTAAAACTCTTGAAGACTTAAAGAAAGTGATCAATTTAACACCACTAGAAGAAGAAGGAGTTAAAATTGCTACCAAAACCATTCCATTAAACATTACGCCATATTATGCATCGCTGATGGACCAAGATGATCCAAGATGTCCGATTCGTATGCAGTCTGTTCCTATCTCTCAGGAATTGTATAAAACAAGATATGACTTGGAGGATCCGCTCCATGAAGATGAGGATTCACCGGTACCTGGGCTAACGCATCGTTATCCGGACCGTGTATTGTTCCTGGTCACGAACCAGTGCTCGATGTACTGCCGTTACTGCACAAGAAGACGTTTCTCAGGTCAAATTGGAATGGGTGTACCTAAGAAACAGTTAGACAATGCCATTAATTATATTGCTTCCACTCCGCAAATCCGTGATGTGCTAATTTCTGGAGGAGACGGACTCCTTATCAATGACAATATTTTAGAGTATATTTTAAAGAATTTACGTGAAATTCCACATGTGGAAATTATTCGAATTGGTACAAGAGCACCGGTTGTATTCCCACAGCGTATTACTGAAAATCTTTGCAATATCTTGAAAAAGTATCATCCAGTATGGCTGAATACGCATTTCAATACATCGATGGAAATTACGGAAGATTCGAAGCGAGCATGTGAAATGCTTTCAAATGCGGGTGTACCACTAGGCAACCAAGCAGTTATTCTTGCAGGCATTAACGACAGCGTTCCAATCATGAAACAGCTTATGCATGACCTCGTTAAAATTCGCGTGCGTCCATATTACATTTACCAGTGTGACTTATCAGAAGGGATCGGCCATTTCCGTGCACCAATCAGCAAAGGATTGGAAATCATGGAAGGGCTTCGAGGTCACACCTCGGGTTATGCCGTTCCAACCTTCATTGTTGATGCTCCTGGAGGAGGTGGCAAAATTCCATTGCAGCCGAACTATATCATTTCTCAAAGTTCCAATAAAGTAGTTTTGCGTAACTTTGAAGGTGTCATTACATCTTATCCAGAACCTGAAAATTACCATCCAGGAAGTGCAGAGGATTATTACAAAAAGATTTATCCTGAAGTATTTGAAAATTTTGAAAGCAATGGTGTACTGTCCATTATTGATGATACGAAATTTAACCTAATTCCAGAAGGTTTAAAACGATTGGACCGCCGCAAAACGTATAAGGATAATCCAGAACATAGCTCTTTAAAGGATAAACGAGAGAAACGTGATGAATTGAAAGAGAAAAAATTCCATGCCCAAATGAGCAAGTATGAGACTGTGGGAGCAAGGGAGGAATAATGTTGAATTGTCAATGGTGCGGATCTGACACAGCAGTTGAAACGGGCAACACAGTGTATTGGGAATTACCGGACGGTACGAAAACAATTGAAATTCAGGACACACCAGCCTTCCATTGCTCAGAATGTGGTATTACCTACCAAACTGATGAAATGGTACAGAAAATTGAAGATCAGCTATTTTTAATCGATACTTCAAAGCTTGAAAAAAGTTTGGCATTTGACACACTTATGGCTGCTCCACGCTTATTAAAGCGAAACTACTTTGATTTTTCTAAATAAGTAATCCATCTTATGGCTGATAGTAAAAAAATCAATAATATCGGATAATTTATCTCCCTCTTTCTAAGGGGGGGATAAATTATCCATTGCCATTTCGTTAATATCCTAATTGTGAAGGTGGAAAAAGGATGGAAGCCATTAAAATCGAAGAAAAAAGTCAGAATAATCAGGAAACAAATGATGGAATTAAACGCAATTTAAAGGCACGTCACATGACAATGATTGCGATTGGGGGATCAATTGGTACGGGGCTGTTTTTAGCGACTGGTGCGTCCATTCAAACAGCTGGACCCGGTGGTGCCATGATAGCTTATGGCGCGATTGGAATCATGGTCTATTTTTTGATGACAAGCCTCGGTGAAATGGCTACCTTTATACCGGTTTCCGGATCATTTGCCACATATGCCAGCCGTTTTGTTGACCCAGCATTAGGCTTTGCACTCGGATGGAATTATTGGTTTAACTGGGCTGTTACCCTGGCAGTTGAAATCGTTGCCTCAGCTATCATTATGAAATTCTGGCTTCCGGATGTGCCAAGCATCGTTTGGAGTGCCCTGTTTTTAGGACTAATCTTTTTATTGAATGCTTTGTCGGTTAAAAGTTACGGAGAATCAGAGTATTGGTTCGCATTAATAAAAGTTATTACTATCATTGTTTTTATTGGCGTAGGTGTGCTCACCATCTTCGGGATTTTCGGAGGTGAGTATATCGGGTTTAAAAACTTTACATTGGGAGATGCTCCGGTAAGCGGAGGCTTTATGTCTGTGTTAAGTATATTTTTCATCGCTGGTTTTTCCTTTCAAGGGACTGAACTTGTAGGGATTGCAGCAGGTGAAAGTGAAAATCCAAAGATAAACATACCGAAAGCAATCCGGCAAGTATTTTGGCGAATTCTTCTATTTTATATTGGGGCGATTGCAGTCATTGGGCTAGTAATCCCATATACTAGTCCTGAACTGTTAGGCGGGGACGTTGACAAAATTGCCGTAAGCCCATTTACCCTCGTTTTTGAAAAAGCGGGTATTGCCTTTACAGCCTCTGTCATGAACGCGGTTATTTTAACTTCTGTTTTGTCATGCGGAACGTCGGGCCTATATGCCTCAACTCGAATGCTATGGTCTATGGCAAAGGACGGACAGGCACCGAAATTTTTACAACAAGTAAACCAGCGCGGAATTCCGATGAATGCGCTAGTTATGACAACGATTATTGGAGGACTTGCTTTTTTAACGTCCATTTTCGGAGATCAAGTATATACTTGGCTATTAAATGCATCAGGTTTAACCGGATTTATTGCCTGGGTAGGGATTGCGTTGAGCCACTACCGTTTTAGAAAAGCCTACATTGCCCAGGGAAGAGACCTGAATGAACTTAAATACAAGGCGAAATGGTTCCCTCTTGGCCCCATTCTTGCATTAGCAATGTGCATTATTATCATTCTTGGCCAAAATTATCAAGCTTTTATGACAGGTAACATTGATTGGTATGGAGCAGCCGTATCATATATTGGTTTGCCCATTTTTTTGGTGATTTGGATTGGTTATAAATTCATCCATAAAACAAAGGTTGTTCCACTAAATGAATGTTCTTTTGAAGACCATCAACAAAATTAGTCATTTATTCAGCCTTCAATTAATAAAATGATAATTAATTGAAGGCTTTTTAATTTCTTGGAGAAAATTCGACAAAAAGTGCAATAATTACTTGACGTCCATAAAAAAACTGTGTATTATGAAAAAGTCGAATTAGTTCACTAACTTGACATTATTAAATTATATGCGGGTGTAGTTTAGTGGTAAAACCTCAGCCTTCCAAGCTGATGTTGTGAGTTCGATTCTCATCACCCGCTCCATACATATTAACTAACGCAGTGTATCGTTACAAAGGAGAACGATGCGTTGCGTTTTTTCATTTTCGCAATAAAACAGCCTTATTGGCTCCCCAAAATCCGGTAAGAACCTTCCCCGCCATGTACCTGAATAAACATATTCATTAAAGATTCAGTCAGCTTATTAGCATTTTCCCAATCCGTTGATGGTCTCAAATAAACAATTTGCAGTGCATTCATGGTATCTAACGTGACGGGTGTTCTGGCAGAATCAACGAACGGACTGCCAAACGGTCCTTTTTTGTCAGAGGCAACAATAAGGCGCTCTAAAGAGTTAGAACGGCCATTTAAACCAATGTACTCTTCTCCCTCTGCACCTAGCCGAATCTCCACATGCCCTTCTAAACGATTTAGGTCATAAATACCGATGGGGACTTGATATTGCAACGAGAAAAAATTATTAATATCAATCGCACTTTGAACAGACGAAAGATAATTTTGCTTTTGAACCCTCCTGTAAAGCGCCTCAGCGGAATGCCGGTACCGATTAGGGTCCTTGCCAATCCTTTTAAAAATCGCACGCCATTCCTGGATTCCAGAGAGATCCGTAACATTTTTATCCTCTAAATCAAAATATATAGACTCCTGGAACATCTGAAGTCTTCCTTTAAGCATTTGCGGCGAATCCCCAACGGTAATACCTTTGTATTCAATGACTCCTAATTTAAAATGAGGAATCTCTTTAAAAAGGTCCGATGAAACTTGAATTTCCAACAATCACACCTCCAAAATTCATTGAAAATAGTTTATCATAAATAGATGTGCTATAAACAATTAAACAACCTAGGGGAATAGATCATTCACGAGGAAGGGAGGTAGCTAAAGTGAACGTAAAAAAAATAAAAGAAGAACTTATTGCCTACAGCAAAGAAATTGGAATCGATAAAATCGGATTCACCAGTGCCGACCCTTTCACAGAACTAAAAAACAGACTAATAACACAACAAGAACTTAGATACCAATCCGGTTTTGAAGAGCTAGATATTGAGAAACGAGTGAACCCGGCACTACTCTTGCAAGAACCAAAATCAATCATTTCGATAGCTCTTGCCTATCCTTCCAAAATGAACGAACGGGTTGAAAGTAAAAAGGGAGAAAGAAGAGGTATTTTCAGCCGAGCCTCCTGGGGGCTCGACTATCATCATATTCTAAGAGACAGGCTCAAAAAGCTGGAAGAGTTTATTTTAACAAAGGTGCCAGATGCCCGCTTAAAATCAATGGTCGATACAGGAGAGCTTTCAGATCGTGCAGCTGCAGAAAGAGCTGGAATTGGCTGGAGCGGAAAAAACTGTGCCATCATTACTCCCGAATTTGGCTCATATGTATATTTAGGTGAAATGATTACGAGTATTCCTTTTGTGCCGGATACACCAATAGAAGACCAATGCGGAACATGCACAAAGTGTTTGGAGGCCTGTCCAACCGGTGCATTAGTTCAAGGCGGTCAAATTAATGCCCAGCGTTGTATTTCATTTTTAACTCAAACAAAAGAACTCATTCCGGATGAATTTCGAGAAAAAATCGGGAATCGTATATATGGCTGTGATTCCTGCCAAACTGCTTGCCCGCATAATAAAGGGAAGAACTTTCATTTTCATGACGAAATGGAACCTGATCCTGAAGTCGCCAAACCATTACTAAGACCGATTCTAAAATTAAGCAACCGAGAATTTAAAAAGCAATTTGGTTCATTGGCAGGATCTTGGCGTGGGAAGAAGCCGATTCAGCGAAATGCCATTATCGCACTTGCTCATTTTAAAGATGAATCTGCGGTTCCCGATTTAGTAGACATATTAGAAAATGAAGTAAGTCCTATAGCAAAGGGTACGGCTGCTTGGGCACTAGGTAAAATTGGCGGAGAAAATGCATTTGCGGCATTAAAAAAGGCTGAAGGACAAGAAACAGATCAAGAAGTCCAACGTGAAATTAAAAAAGGCTTAAACTTTTATATCTAATTCTAGGAGCGAACCAAAACGGTTCCGCTCTTTTTTTTCAATTTCTTTCATAAGTATGAAGGGAAAGGAGGGAATAAAATGCGTGAAGTTCTTCAAGAACTATTTGAAAAAAGAGTTCAACAATTTGTAGAGAATCACAGAAATTCCAAGGATAATTTTTCAAAAGCAGATAGGAAACTTGAGTCCTTAGCAAAAAGATCAGCAGAAATCGTCAAGGTGAAAGCAGCTGGGAAGATCCTTGAAAATACATGTGAAGATGATTTTCAAACGATAAAATACAATGCTCATTATCAATATTTAATTAAACAAAAAGGCAATCTTTATTTGGAAGAAGAAGTCGAAGAAAGAGTAGCCAAATTTTATAAAGAAACATTAATAATGGATGGGGAAATCAAGCCCTTAGAGAATGGCTCCCAGCCTGTGGGGAATTTCGAGCCTTTCATGGCGGATACCTTCGATCGCTTAAGCTATCAATATAATCGGTTAAAAGCGATTCAGTATGCGGAACGCTGGTGGAACAGCTATAATCCAGCCTATAAAAAGTTTGAAAATGATTGTACGAACTTTATCTCCCAATGTCTTCATGTTGCTGGGGCACCAATGAGAGGATATCCGAATCGCGGAACAGGATGGTGGATGCAAAATCATAACTGGAGTTATAGCTGGGCAATTGCCAACTCCCTTCGCTTATATTTATCTAAATCTACTGCTGGATTAAGGGCAAAAGAGGTAAGCAGCCCCGAACAATTATTATTAGGTGATGTGATTTGCTATGATTTTGAAGGGGACGGATGGTTCAACCATAATACCATTGTCACGGCTAAGGACGCGAACGGAATGCCTTTAGTAAATGCCCACACCTACAATAGCCGAATGAGATACTGGGCGTATGAAGATTCTTCCGCATATACTCCAAATATTAAGTATAGGTTTTACCATATTCTTGATTAAAGGCACTTATCTTGAAAGCAAATGTCATAGTGGTATAATTCAGATAGAGTTTTTTATCTGAGGTGAAATTCGTGTCCATAAATGTAGTACTATACCAACCACAAATTCCTTCAAATACAGGGAATATAGCGAGAACCTGTGCAGGTACCGATACCGCTTTACATTTAATTCGCCCGCTTGGCTTTTCAACCGATGACAAGATGTTAAAAAGAGCAGGATTAGATTATTGGGAACATGTAAATATCACATATTACGATTCATTAGAGGATTTTTACGAAAAAAATGCGGGCGGGGAATTCTTTTACTTAACAAAATTTGGGCAAAAACCGCATAGCAGCTTTGATTATAGTAATCCAGACAAGGACTATTATTTTATATTTGGCCGTGAAACAACAGGTCTTCCAAAAGACGTTATTGAAACAAATAAAGAGGTTTCGTTACGGATTCCAATGAATGATAATATTCGTTCTTTGAATCTCTCCAATACAGCGGCGATTCTTATTTATGAAGCACTTCGCCAGCAAAACTATGTTCATTTGAAATAATTGCAAGGAGGTCCTAGGGTTGGGCCTCTTTTTGCTAACAAGAAAGGATACAGGATATGAATGAAACGATAGCAACTATACTTAATCATCGCTCTATTCGACACTTTGAGGACAAACCTTTAACCGAAGAACAAATAAGAACGATTGTCAGTTCTGCTCAATCAGCATCAACCTCAAGCTTTATCCAGGCCTACTCAATTATTGGGGTTAAGGATAGAGAGAAAAAGAGGAGATTAGCCGAGCTTGCAGGAGGACAGGAATATGTTGAAAAAAATGGCCATTTCTTTGTTTTTTGTGCAGATCTCTTCCGCCATACGATTATTGGTGAAAAAGAGCAGAAAAACGTCAATTTATCGATTGAAAGCACGGAAAAATTTATGGTTGCTCTCATCGATGCAGCATTAGCAGCACAAAATGCGGCTATTGCTGCGGAGTCTTTGGGACTTGGTATTTGTTACATAGGAGGTATTCGCAACCAACTCGAGGAAGTTCAAAAGGTTTTAAAAACACCAGAAAGAGTAATCCCTTTATTTGGATTAGCGGTTGGCTATCCAGTAAAACAAAATGACCGTAAACCAAGGCTGCCGTTTGATCATATTTACCATGAAGACGAATATCAACAAAATACGGAAATGTATAACCGGCAGCTGGAGGAATATGATGAGTTGATATCTAACTATTATATTCAAAGAACGGAAGGAAAGAGAAACGACCGTTGGACCGAGCAGATGGGAAAAATGCTTGAAAAGCAAAATAGAATGTACATGAAGGAATTTATCCAAAAAAATAAATTAGATTTAACATGAAGGCTGTGGTTATTTTTTATCTTGAAACTATGTTGATTGGAGCGGAAGGCGCGAGACTCCTGCGGGAGGACGGGGCAGGGGAGACCCCGGAGGCGCTAAGCGCCGAGGAGGCTCCCCGGACCGCCCGCGGAAAGCGAAGCGCTTGGAGCGGAAATCAACATGCCAATTAACGAAGCTAATATGAAAAAGGGCTGCTAAAAAATAGCAGCCCTTTTGTATGGAAGAATTATTTTGTTCCTGGTTTGTCATTATACCCTGAAGTAAAGATTGCTGCTAAAAACGTGATAAAAACTAAAATGACGATGAAAGTATTCATGTTATGTAATGCCCCCTCATTAAACAATTTTTCAATTTAGACACATATATATCATTATTATAGCCTAACTTTAAAAAATGAAAAGTGAAATATTCCTTTTATTAAAACAAAAAAGATAGACAGTATCTCTTATTGGTTACGCATGTTCAATAGACAACGTGCATAGAGTATATTAATCGTCTCTGATTAAGCTTTCGGGGGAGGGCCTTATGGATATTCTAAAAAAAATCGAGATGTATCGAGAAGAAGAGGAAAAACTGCGTTGGGAAGGATCATTCGCTGATTATCTATTGTTGTTAAAGGAAAAGCCATGGGTAGCACAATCTGCACATTCTCGAGTTTATAATATGATTAAGGATGCAGGAATTGAAGAGGAAAAAGGGACGAAGAAGTACAATTTTTTTAGCAATCAATTATTCGGTTTAGAGGAAGCACTGGAGCGTCTAGTTGAAGAATATTTCCACCCAGCAGCTAAAAGGCTAGACGTAAGAAAACGTATTTTGTTATTAATGGGGCCGGTGAGCGGCGGTAAATCTACGCTAGTAACGATGCTTAAAAGAGGTTTAGAGAGCTATTCTCACACTGCTAGAGGGTCTGTGTTCGCCATTAAGGGCTGTCCAATGCATGAAGATCCGCTTCATTTAATCCCACATCATTTACGGGCAGATTTTTATGAAGAGTATGGAATTCGAATTGAAGGAAATCTTTCGCCGCTAAATATGATGCGGCTTGAACAGGATTATGGCGGCAGAATTGAAGACGTGTTAGTCGAACGTATCTTTTTCTCAGAGGATAAACGAACAGGAATAGGTACCTTTAGTCCATCGGATCCAAAATCACAAGATATTGCAGATTTAACAGGCAGTATTGATTTTTCAACGATTGCAGAATTTGGTTCTGAATCAGATCCACGTGCTTACCGTTTTGATGGTGAGCTTAATAAAGCAAACCGTGGGATGATGGAATTCCAGGAGATGCTAAAATGTGACGAGAAATTCCTTTGGCATTTACTCTCGTTAACTCAAGAAGGAAATTTCAAAGCAGGACGGTTTGCGCTCATTAGCGCGGATGAGCTAATCGTTGCGCATACAAACGAAACAGAATATCGTTCCTTTATTTCTAATAAGAAGAATGAGGCATTACACTCCAGGATTATTGTCATGCCGATTCCTTATAATTTAAAGGTTTCACAAGAAGAAAGAATTTATGAAAAGATGATTAGAGAAAGCGATGTTTCTGATGTCCATATTGCACCTCATACCTTAAGAGTGGCTGCCATGTTTACCATTCTTACTCGTTTGAAGGATCCTAAAAAAGGTGACATTGATTTAGTGAAGAAAATGCGCCTCTACGACGGGGAAAATGTAGAAGGATTTAATACTGCTGATGTGGAAGAACTTAAGAAAGAGTATCCAGATGAAGGCATGAGCGGTATCGACCCCCGTTATGTCATTAACCGGATTTCATCGACTATCATTAGAAAAGAAGTACCTTCCATTAATGCCTTAGATGTATTAAGATCATTAAAAGATGGGCTGGATCAACATCCATCTATTACACCTGAGCTGCGCGAACGTTATATGAATTATATCTCGATTGCTCGAAAAGAGTATGATAATATTGCCAAAAATGAAGTTCAAAAGGCCTTTGTTTACTCCTATGAAGAATCGGCCAAGACATTAATGGATAATTATCTGGATAATGTTGAAGCTTACTGCAATAAAGCGAAACTGCGTGATCCTTTAACAGGGGAAGAAATTAATCCTGATGAAAAATTAATGCGTTCGATTGAAGAACAAATTGGAATCTCTGAAAATGCGAAAAAGGCGTTTAGAGAAGAAATATTGATAAGAATTTCAGCCTTTGCAAGAAAAGGCAAGCGGTTTGATTATAATTCGCATGATAGACTTCGTGAAGCCATTCAAAAGAAATTATTTGCGGATCTAAAGGATGTTGTTAAGATAACTACGTCTTCAAAAACACCAGATGAGCAGCAGCTAAAGAAGATTAATGATGTAGTAGCACGTTTAATTGATGAACATGGCTATAATTCGACTTCAGCGAATGAATTGCTGCGCTATGTCGGAAGTTTATTAAATCGATAAAAGCCAAGGGACTGGTAGAAGCAATCTGCCAGTCTGTTTTTTTCCCATGTAAAAAAAATCTTGTCCAAATTAGTAGGCAATAACCCAATTGTCAAAATTATTTGTAAATTATTCGCGGTTTCTGCATAGGATAAAGTAATCCATATTTTATCTATTTTTTCATTCGGGTTATTGTATGTGTGTGATTAAAAAGTGTGCATTTTGAAAGTGAATAATTTAATAAGGAGGGGTTTACATTGTCAGATAATAACCATCAATTTGTCATTTCAAGAGAAGATTGGTCCCTCCACCGTAAAGGCCACGATGACCAGCAGCGGCATCAGGAAAAAGTCCAGGAGGCAATTCGCAACAATCTTCCAGACTTAATTACAGAAGAAAGCATAATTATGTCTAATGGTCGAGATGTGGTAAAAATCCCAATTCGTTCATTGGACGAATATAAAATTCGTTATAATTATGACAAAAACAAACACGTGGGCCAAGGTGAAGGTGACAGTCAAGTCGGTGATGTAGTAGCACGTGACGGTTCCAGCGGGCAAAAAGCTCCAGGCAAAGGGCAGGGAGCAGGAGATCAGGCAGGCGAAGATTATTTTGAAGCCGAAGTGTCATTAATGGAGCTTGAGGAGGCTTTATTTAAACAATTGGAGCTTCCAAATCTGAAAAAGAAAGAAGAGCAGGAGCATCTTGTTGAAAACATCGAATTCAATGATATCCGCAAAACAGGACTTATGGGGAACATTGATAAGAAACGGACAATGATGTCTGCTTTTAAGCGGAATGCCATGAGTGGGAACCCGGCATTCCACCCGATTTACAAGGATGATTTAAAATTTAAAACCTGGAATGAAGTAGTTAAACCAGATTCTAAGGCTGTTGTTATCGCGATGATGGATACGAGTGGATCTATGGGGATTTGGGAGAAATACATGGCGCGCAGCTTTTTCTTCTGGATGACAAGATTTTTACGAACAAAGTATGAAACGGTAGAGATAGAGTTTATTGCTCATCATACTGAGGCAAAAGTAGTTTCTGAAGAAGACTTCTTCTCTAAAGGAGAAAGCGGTGGAACGATTTGTTCATCCGCATACCGCAAAGCCCTGGAGATCATTGACGCTAAATATAATCCACGAAAATTCAACATTTACCCATTCCACTTTTCAGACGGTGATAATCTCACATCGGATAACGCCCGTTGTGTGAAGTTGGTTGAAGAATTGATGAAGGTATCCAACATGTTTGGTTACGGGGAAGTAAATCAATACAATCGCCATTCGACCTTAATGTCCGCTTACAAAAACATCAAGGATGAGCATTTCCGCTACTATATCCTAAAACAAAAAGCAGATGTATTCCATGCGATGAAAAGCTTCTTTCAAAAAGAAGAATCAAAACAATATGCGTAACAAAAAATCGACAGGTGCCAGGTACCTGTCGATTTTTGCTGCTATTCAATTGAGAGGATTCCGTCCTGGCCTTGGGCTGAGTGTCCTTGTTTCTTTACGTTTAATTTTGTTAAGTTTGTGAAGATAACTGGAGTTACAACTGATGGAACTGATTTCTTAAGGAAATCTAAATCAAATTTCTGGATTTCCTGACCTTTCGTAACTTTTTGTCCTTCTTCAACAAGTATAGTAAAGCCTTCACCTTTTAAATTGACGGTATCCAAGCCAATATGAATAAGGATTTCATATCCTTGATTAGATTTAATTCCAATGGCATGCTTCGTAGGGAAAACATTCATAATTTCACCGTCAACTGGTGAAACAACCGTACCTTTTGATGGAACAATTCCAAAACCGTCACCCATCATTTTTTGTGAGAATACTTGGTCTGGCACTTCAGTAATCGGGATAATTTCTCCTTCGATTGGCATAACAAAATCTTTATCAGAAAGTGGTGAAAGACCATCTGATTCAACCGGCTCGGCTGTTTCATAAGCCAAATCCGGATTCATTTCAGTTGTATTAATTCTTTTCATTGCATCTGCAACGAATTCTACTTCCGTACCAACAACGATCTGTAAATTGGTTTTATTTAATTTCATAATACCTTTTGCACCGTGAGTTTTTAAAGCAGAATCCTTTACTTGATCCATATCTTTAATATTTAAGCGAAGTCGTGTTGTACAATTATCAATCGCTGTAATATTCTCCCGGCCGCCAATGTCATTAATAAAATGATAAGCCATTGTTTCATATTTGTTGGCGCCAACAGCCGTTTCAGGAGTTACGCTTTCCAAGCTTTCCTCATCATCTTCCCGTCCAGGAGTTTTAATATTAAAGGCTTTAATTAAACTATAGAAAATAACGAAATAAATAACAGCGTAAACGAGTCCTACTACTAATAGTAATAATGGTTTTTCAGCAATATTAAAGTTTAAGGCATAATCAATTGCACCTGCTGAAAAGGTAAAACCATCCCGGATTCCGAGCATCGAAGTGATGACGAAAGATAATCCTGTTAAAACAGCATGCACTCCATATAATAATGGGGCAATAAACATGAAGGAAAATTCAATAGGTTCTGTAATCCCTGTTAGGAATGAGGTCAATGCCACCCCAATAAACATCCCTAAAGTAGCTTTTCTTTTTTCTGGTTTGGCTGCAGCTACCATAGCAAGTCCAGCTGCAGGAAGTCCAAACATCATAACCGGGAAGAAGCCAGTCATATAGCCGCCAGCATTTGGATCACCCGCAAAGAATCGAGCAATGTCTCCGGTTTTACCGGCATATTCCCCAAATTGGAACCAGAACAAGCTGTTTAATACATGGTGCAAGCCTAAAGGAATCAGCAGACGGTTTAAAAATCCGAAAATACCTGAACCGATTGCGCCTAAACCGATAATCCAGTTGCCGAGTCCATTGATGGCATCCTGGATAGGCGGCCAAATAAACCCACAAAGTCCAGCTAAAATAACCATTGCGATAGAGGTAATTATCGGAACAAAACGGCGGCCGCTGAAGAAGCCTAACCACTCCGGAAGTTTAATATCACGGTAACGATTGTATAATAATCCCGCAATAATTCCGGCTAAAATCCCACCAAGAACTCCCATATTAATATTTTTATCGATTGCTTTCGTTCCTTCTGTTAAAACCAAATAGCCGATTGCACCTGATAAAGCAGCGGCACCATTGTTATCTTTTGAAAAACCTATTGCCACACCAATTGCGAAAATTAAGGCTAAGTTAGCAAAGATTGCATTTCCGGCGTTAGCGATAAATGGAATATTTAATAAATCTGGCTGTCCAAAACGGAGCAGCAGCCCAGCAGCAGGCAAAACAGCAATCGGAAGCATTAATGCTTTACCAATTCGTTGTAAAAAGCCTAACATAATTATTCACTCCTTTTATTTGTTAATCCTTGTGTAAGCGTTTTTCCACGAGTTCACTATACCACTTGATAATTATAGATGTCTATACCAATTTTTAGATTTTTAAATTCCCATTTTATAGAATTAAGTCAATATGCATAAATAATGGATATAATAGTGGAATAATTAAATGAAATTAAATCGTAAACCTAAAATTGGTATAGACAACTAGATAATGGCGATGCTAAGATTTAGATATAACCTGAAAGGAAGTCTTGAAGATGATTCATAAAGTTAATCATATTTTACTGAAGGGCGTAAGGGTTTATACAGAAGACCGCATAATAGTAAATGGATATATAAAAATAAAAGACAAAAAAATTATTGAGATAGGATCTACAGAAGATCTATGTAATGAAGAAATCTATAACGTGATTGAAATACCTGCCGATTTTAATGCAGTTCCAGGCTTTATCGATGTTCATATCCATGGAGTGGCTGGTGCAGACACAATGGATGCCACCAAGGAAGCACTGGACACAATGGTGGCTGCCTTGCCAAAAGAAGGGACTACCAGCTTTTTAGCTACAACTATGACACAAGAGGGAAAACAAATAGAAAATGCTTTAATTAATGCTGGACGATACATCAAAGAACAGAAATTTCAAGGGTTGGCTGAAGTACTAGGAATTCATCTTGAAGGCCCTTTTGTAAATGCTAAAAGAGCTGGGGCACAACCAATTCAGCATATTGTTGACCCAAATCTCGCATTATTCAAGGACTGGCAAAATCTTTCCAATAATACGATCAAACTAGTTACGTTAGCGCCTGAGCAGCCTGGCGGACTTGAAATGATTCGCTACTTAAAAGACCATCAAATTGTTGCATCCATTGGTCATACGGACGCAACTTATGAACAGGTTGGCAAAGCAATCGAAGCTGGTGCGAATCACGTCACACACCTCTTCAATCAAATGAGGGGGCTTCATCACCGTGAACCAGGCGTTGTAGGCGCCGCATTTTTACGTGATGAATTAAAAGCAGAAATAATAGTTGATGGGGTACATGTCCGGCCGGAAATGGTCAAACTTGCTTACAAAGAAAAGCAAAGTGAAGGGCTAATATTAATAACTGATTCTATGAGGGCAAAATGCTTGAAAAACGGGATGTATGATCTTGGCGGACAAGAGGTAACGGTTAAGGATGGAAAAGCCGTTCTTGCAGACGGAACTCTTGCAGGAAGCATTTTAAAATTAGGGCATGCCGTTAAAAATATTTTAGCCTATACGGGGTGTTCGCTTGAAGAAGCCGTTGAAATGGTGTCTGTAAATCCTGCTAAGCAATTAAATATATTCGAACACAAAGGAAGTATCGCTGCAGGTAAGGATGCTGACATTGTCATCCTGGATGACAAAATGGAAGTGTTTATGACATTTTGCCGCGGCACACTTGCCTATAAAAAGGAGGGTTTATCCTATGAAAGTCATTGAAGTGAAAGATTACGCCGAAATGAGTCAAAAAGCCGCTGATTATATTATCCAAAAGGTTTGTCAAAATCCGTGGATAAAGCTGGGACTCGCCACAGGCGGGACACCAATTGGAACTTATAAAAACTTAATTGAAGACCACAAAAAGAATGGAACTTCTTATCAAAATGTAACGACTTTTAATTTAGATGAATACATTGGTCTCTCAGTTGATAATAAGAATAGCTACCGGTATTACATGAAAGAGCAGCTTTTTAATCATATTGATATTAATATGAATAAAACCAATATCCCCAAAGGTGATATAAAGGATATTGAAGCAGAATGCCTTCGGTATGAGGATTTAATTAGTAATCATGGTGGCATTGATCTGCAAATTCTTGGAATTGGCAGTAACGGGCATATAGGATTTAATGAGCCTGGAACTTCATTTAACTCGATTACCCATATTGTCAAATTAGCTCGCTCAACCATAAATGCTAACGCCAGATTTTTTAATCGAGTAGAAGAAGTTCCGACAAAAGCGATTACAATGGGTATATCATCCATTTTAAAAAGTAAAGAAATTCTTCTTTTGGTTTCCGGAGAAAGCAAGAAAGAAGCTTTATTCAAGCTTTTAAATGGTGAAATAAATGAAAGTTTCCCTGCATCTGTGTTGAAAAATCATCCATGTGTTACAATTATTGCAGATAAAGCGGCGGTTGCGGGTTTAAAGGTTCATTGTTAAGTTATAAAATAAAGTGCGAATCTGCGGCTGCCCTAGTTAAATTAGAAAGGTGTATGTAGGAGATGATTAATAAAAACTCCCCCATTCCACTTTATTATCAACTGGAAGAACATATAAAAGAATTAATTGAAAATGGTGAATTAATGCCTGGAGATGCGTTGCCTCCTGAAAGAGAATATGCTGAAAAGTACAAAATAAGCCGGATGACAGTCAGACAAGCCTTTACCCAGCTAGTAAATGAGGGGTATTTAAATCGTTTGCAGGGGAAAGGAACATTTGTCGCCGAACGGAAAATTGAACAGCCTTTGCAGGGACTGACAAGCTTCACGGAAGATATGATTTCAAGAGGACTTTCCCCCGGGAGTCAATTAATTCATTTCGAGATCATTCCTGCAACTAGTCAAATTGCCGGGCAGTTAACGATTCAAGAATATGGGCCGGTATATGAAATAAAGCGGATTCGTTTAGCTGATGGGGTTCCCATGGCTTTAGAAACCAATTATATTTCAGCAAACCTTATAAAAGGACTTACGGAAGAAATTGTGAATCAATCCTTATACGCCTACATTGAAGGGCAATTGAATCTAAGAATCGATAGTGCTTCACAAGTTATCGAGTCCTCTATTGCAAGTCAAACCGAAGCAAATCATTTAAAAATTTCCAAAGGGGCGCCGGTGATGTTGATTCAACGAAATACTTACCTGCAAACTGGCACTCCTGTTGAATATGTTAAATCTGTCTATAGAGCAGACCGATATAAATTTAAGATTCAAATGAAACGCTAAACAGCTGCATTCTTGCATCTGTTTTTTTATTTTATTTGCTGTTTATCATTCCTTGGTGAATAAGACGTTTATTACCATTAATACTTTCTCCAAAAAAATTAAAAATAAGAAGGCAAGTGATTCTTTTTTGCAAGGAGGAGGTATTTCAATTGATAAAAAAACCAGTGGGTTTAGTTTTAACAGCGGTCCTAACTATGGGACTTGCTGCTTGTAATAACAATAATAAAAATGATTTAAATGATCGAACTGGGATGAATATAACAGATAGGGATAACCGTATTATTGATGTCCGTAATGGCAGAGATGATGGCATCGACCACAACGGACCACTTACAGAGGATTACACTAATAGAAATAACAATGACCGGGATCTTGACTTAAATCTGTTTAATGATAATCGTAAAATTAAACGAAATAAAGATGATATGATTTCGGCATATCAAACAAACTTAGACAGCGATCAATATCCGCATACACAAGCGGTATTAATCAAGGATGCTAAATACCAATTTGTTCGTCTTGATCCAAGCCAAGCCAATATGTCGGGGATGATGCAGCAAATACAGCCATATTTACAGCAGCAACTTCAGCCGTATTTACAGCAGCAAACTCCAAATGCTGGAGCACCAGCCGGACAACAAACGCCGAGAGTTACAGCACCTACACCGAAGGTAACTTCACCGGCCCCAAATCAAACACAGCCGGCTCAGCCAGCACCAAAGCCAGCCGCACCAGCACCAAAGCCGGCCGTACCAGCACCAAAGCAGCCTGCTCAGACCCAAGCTCCCGCTCCGACCACTGGGGCAGTCAGCCAATATGCGCAGCAGGTTATTGATTTAACGAATGCACAAAGAAGTAAAAATGGTCTTTCAGCTTTAAAAGCTGATACACAGCTAAGTGGAGTTGCCCAAAAGAAAGCTGTCGATATGCAGCAAAATCATTATTTTTCTCATACCAGCCCAACTTATGGTTCACCATTCGACATGATGAGAGATTTTGGTGTAACCTATAGAGCAGCAGGTGAAAATATTGCACAAGGCCAGCGCACACCACAGGAAGTTGTTACTGCCTGGATGAACAGTCCAGGACATCGTGCAAACATTTTAAGCTCCAAATTTACTCACATTGGAGTGGGCTATGAAGGAACTGGTAAACATTGGTCACAAATGTTTATCGGGAAATAATCAAAAAAAACGACGGGTATATGATTAGCCCGTCGTTTTACAATTATTCATTTTTCATTAGAGAAGATATGGTTGGAAATTCAAAATGAAAGGTTGTTCCTACTCCAAGTTCACTTTCGACCCAAATGTTCCCGTCCATTGCCCGAACAATGCTATAGACAACCATCATTCCTAGTCCGGTGCCGTTTTTACCTTTTGTCGAATAAAACGGTTCTCCTAACCGTTCAAGTTGTTCGCTCGTCATGCCAATTCCGGTGTCTTTCACTCGAATGGTTACATTGTTTTGGGTATACTCAGTAGTAATAGATAAATACCCCCCATTTGGCATCGCTTCTATTCCATTCTTAAGCACATTTACAAAGCATTGGCGAAATTTCTGTTGATCACCTTTGATGAAACCTATAACGGAAAAATCAGTTAAAATTTCTACAGAATTTTGATTAGCTAATGGTTGGAGAATATTAATGATTTGTCTTAGTTCACTTTTCACATTAAGTTCCTCAAACGTTTCTAATGAGGGCTTAGCAAACGTTAAATAATCCTGAATAACTCTCTCTGCAGATATTAATTCTTCCTTTACAATCGAGAGGTATTCCTTTCTTTTTTGCCTGGAAAGATAATCATCCTGCAGCAATTGAACAAAACCGCTTGCTGCTGTAAGTGGATTTCGAATCTCATGAGATATTGCTGCTCCCATTTGCTCAACTGCCTTTAATTTTTCCGCTTTTATGAGCTGCTGTCTCATTTCAATATTTCTTCTTACAAATTCAATAGAATAGGATATAATCCCAATACCAAGAGGAGGAATCACTAAGTAGGCAAACAAAGCATCGAACAGGTTAGAATGAGTGTTTTCAAATTCCATTCCAATAACAGTAAAGGCTCCAAGAATGATACCCATAACGACTGATATGAAAATGCGACGAGCAGAAACCTGCCTTGAAAACCACGGATAAAGTCTCCATAAAAAAATACTAAGTGGAACATAAAGTAGTAATGTTTGATAAAAACCTAAATTAATCCCATAGAAAATCCTTAAAATGATTGTGGCAGCTATCAGAATAGGTCCTATTCCTGCGTAAAGTCCGCCAATTACCAAAGGTATGATTCTTAAATCATATCTGGCAAAGGAAACAGGTTTATAAGAAAACTGAATAAAAATCCAAAGAATAAAAATAGAAAATAGTATGATAAAAGGTTTAGATATATTTGTCCTTTTACTTTTTTCGAAAAAAATGACACAAAAAAATAGAAGAATGATTAAAATGGTGAGATTTAAGAAAAAGTGTTTCGTAATTTCCATTTATTTCACCGTCCATAAAATGCCTTTAGGAAAATTTTACAGGTATTTCCCACAAGATACAACAAAATTTGCATAATATTTCGAAAAAACACAACAAAAGAATTAATTTTATTAAAAAAGGGGATTGTTCTAACCCAACCCCCTAGCGTACAGATGAAACGGTGTTTCTTCCTTTGGTTTTGGATAAATAAAGAGCAGTATCCGCCTTTTGAATTAGTAGGTGCGGCTTTGATGAAGGATCTGGAATCATTGTGGCAATACCAATACTTAATGTGACAATATTTGCAATCTCCGAACTTGTATGAGGAATCTTGAGTGACTGAACGGTATCTTGAATATGCTGGGCAATTCTTCTGCCTTCCGTCTCGACGGCAGCAGGGAGGATAAGCACAAACTCTTCACCGCCATATCGACAGAATGTATAGCTCGAATCAGATGGAAACAAGTCTTGAATGGCTTGGGCTATAGCTTGTAAACAAAAATCCCCTGATAAATGACCATATGTGTCATTGTATTTTTTAAAATAATCTATATCGAACATGAGTAAGGAAATAGGTGAGTTTGTAGATATGGAATTGAACCACACTGTTTCCAGGGTTTGGTCAAAATATCTGCGATTGGCAATGCCGGTTAAACCGTCCATAAAGGATAAACGATTCAAAAGCTCATTTGCCTCATGCAATTTTTTCTCAGATTCCCTGAGTTTAATGACGCCTACATACAATTCCCTTTGTGCCTGATTTGATTTTGCAACAAACTCTAAAAAATGGTATGCAATAAATCCGCCGATTAAAGAAAATGTATAATGAACTAGTAATACATTCTTCAGGACGTTTAAGTCATGAATTCTAAGAAAGAAAATAAATGATATGATCAATAATCCCATCAGATTCATGACGAATGCTTTTGCCGATGGATGATATCTAAATTTGGAGATTACTCCACAGACTATTCCTGTTAAAAGCGCTCCAAAGGAAGGGAGCAGGGCTGCTTGATTAAAGCCAAAAAATACGATTCTTCCAATTGCAATTAGCAGGGAAGCAAGTAACGCGGGAATAAAGCCGCCGAAAATTGCTGCAATAACAATAGCGATGTGTCTTAAATCGGCGATAATATTCGTGCTAATATGAATGCTGAACACCATTAATATATTTCCAAGAAATCCAAAGGATAGTCCCCAATAAAGCTTTGTAGATAAAGGGGCTGAGAAGGTTAAGGGCCTGTCTTTAAAAATTTGTCCCATGAGAGAAAAGGCCGCTATTAAAAAAGCGGTATTTGTAACAAAATCTTTTAACATTAATATATCTCCTGGACTGTAAAAGTGATTGCCTCGGTTTATTCTTCCAATTATATAATAAATTAACTATTTTCGACAAAATTTGATATAAACAATTAAAAAAAGAAACTTCTAGTAAAATGGAAGTTTCTTTTTTGTAGACTTTACTGCCAATTTTTTTAGCTAAATTTTTGAACAATAGGTGAAGTCTTGAACAATAAGTGTCTAGTAAAATCCTATTTCCAATTAAATACAGAATATTTAAAATGGAAAAAATTTTTTAATAGCGCTTTCAAAATATTATTGACGGAACCAAACAGTGGGTGATAAGATACAAATATCATTAATTAGTTCACTAAACTAATTAATAAAATCTCGAGATTAAATTTTTTTAAAAGACAATGAAAAGGATTTCAAATTTTTAAAAAGTCAGTCATTCATCAAAAAGAGTTAGTAGAATTT
Source organism: Neobacillus sp. NRS-1170 (assembly GCF_050468025.1). NCBI lineage: Bacteria > Bacillati > Bacillota > Bacilli > Caryophanales > Bacillaceae > Neobacillus > Neobacillus sp. NRS-1170. The sequence goes on from NZ_JBITPF010000023.1 coordinate 32,785, forward strand.
ATATTAAATTTTCCAAACAAAATCAAACTAGTTATGGAGGGGTAAAGATGAGTCAAAATGCTAAGCTTAAAGTGGATGTAACAACAAGTGGACCAATGGCTGAAACAAAGCCATTTGGAATGAAAGATAAACTAGGTTATTTATTTGGGGATTTCGGGAATGATTTCTTCTTTATTTTAGTGGCTGCGTTCTTAATGGTTTATTATACAGACGTTTATGGTCTTAATCCGGCATATGTTGGTACACTGTTTTTAATTGCACGATTATGGGACGCTGTAGCAGACGTTTCATGGGGACGTTTTATTGATACAAGAAAAGCAGGTAAAAATGGAAAGTTTAGACCTTGGATTTTTAGAATGTCCTTTCCGCTTGTTATTACAGGTGTCTTAATGTTTGTTCACATTCCAGGAATGTCAACAGGATTTTATGAAGCCTATGCATTTGTAACCTATATTTTGTGGGGAACCTTATATAGTACTGTTAACATTCCTTATGGTTCAATGGCATCCGTTATTACAAGTGATCCTGTTGAGCGTACAAGCCTATCAAGCTTCCGTACATTAGGTGGCAATTTGGCAGGTTTAATCATTAACGTTGTTGGTCCGATGATTTTGTTCGTAAACAATAAAGCAGATGCAAATCACTTCTTATTAGGTGCAATTATTTTTGGAGTTCTTTCAATCGCATGTTATATGGCATGTTATAAATTGTCAGTTGAACGTATTGTAATGGATGAAACAGAAAAACCAAAAGTCAAATTAAGCCAAACAATGAGAGGTCTTGTAAAAAATAAGCCATTATTATGGATTTTAATCGCTTCTTTAACCTTTATGGTATGTTTCATGTTAATTGGTACGGTAAACGTCTACCTATTTAAAGATTATTTTGGCAACACAAAAGCACTAAGTATGGTAGGACTTATTCAATCTGTAGCAGTATTTGTGGGTATGCCTTTAATTAAACCGTTAGTTGCTAAATTCGGTAAAAAAGAAATTGCATCTGCAGGTATTCTACTTGCCGCAGTGGTTTATGGTGCTTTATATTTAATGCCTAACTTAACGGCAAATCAATTTACTGGAATTTTATCAATCGCAATGTTTGGCTATGGAATTTTTAATTTAGTAGTTTGGGCGTTTGTAACTGACGTTATCGATTATCATGAATATTTAACTGGATTACGAGAAGATGGAACCGTTTACTCAATCTATTCTTTTGCACGTAAAGTGGGTCAGGCAATTGCCGGTGGTCTTGGCGGTTATGCGATTGCTGCAGTTGGATATAACCCAACTCTAAAAGCCCAAGCTCAAAGCACACTAGATGGGATTCATACTTTAGGTACACTAGTTCCATTCATTGTCTTATTTGTGATTTTCTTAATTCTTGTCTTCTTATATCCATTAAATAAAGTGAAAACAAAACAGCTTGCCATTGATTTAGCAGAAAAAAGAAATTCTTAATCTGATGAAAATACAAAAATATTGTAGAAGAATTAAAAATAAAAAATTCGAATGAAAATTAAAAAGTGCATAAGAAAAAACCCCTTTCAGCTTCCTTGCTAAAAGGGGTTTTACTATTGTAAAAACGCCTAAATGAGTGCGCTTTCATTTCGTGTGGCTTGCTGGTCATAGGATAAGTTCAGCATAGGCACATCTAAAAAATGTTTGATTGCAAGGGCACATGCTCCGAGAACACATGATTTTTTTCCGATATGGGATAATGTTAACTCCCGATAGTGGCTGATGGAGGAATTTAGTTTTTCCTTAATTTTTGTTAAAGAGTCTGGATACATTCGCAGTAATTCACTATCAAGGACAAGCACTTCCGGGTTATACATATTAATCAAATTATTTAAACCGATAGAGAGATAATATATGAATTGCTCCATCATTTCATGAACTTCTTGATCACCTTCATCAAGCATTTTCTGAATTTGATTATATGTTAAATTCTTAATGTTCCTTGTTTCAGAAAGAAATTCAAAAATTCTTGATTCTGAAGAGTATTTTTCCCAGCAACCTTTATTTCCACAATTACAAGGTCTGCCATCTGGCACAATGATCATATGACCTGCTTCACCTGCAAAACCGTCATAACCTCGAAAAAACTCATTTTTCATCATCATTCCGAGGCCAATCCCGGAGTAAAGGGATGTACTTAAAAGATTTTCTGTTTCGTGATGAAAAAATACACGTTCTGCAAATGAAGAGAGATTTGCATTGTTTTCAATATAGATAGGGATATTAATCTGTCTTTCCAAATTACCTTTAAGGTCAAGATCGTTCCAATGCAGGCGTGGAACATAATGAATTATCTCATCTTTTGCCACAAGACCATGGATCGCAATGACAATCCCCACTATACCGTAACGACTATCGGAGTACGCAGTCTCATATTGTTTAATTTGTTTAACTAAAAGGGGAAGAATCTCAGAGTATTCAGTTGTATTTATTTCAATAAAATTTGAAGAGATAGGATGACCAACAAGATTCGAAAGTGTAAAAGAAATTTGTCCATAATCAAGGTCAATACCTAGGGCATACCCTGCTTGGCCATCTAAAGATAGCATAATTGGCTTCCTGCCGACTGAATTGTGTTCAAGCTGTGTTTCGATAATAAGCCCCTCATCTAATAAATCAGCCACCTGCGCTGAGATGGTTGCTCTTGTTAAGGCCGTAACTTTGGATAAATCTGCCCTCGAAATCATTCCTTCTTTGACAATTTCTCGAATAATTAAGGAGCGGTTGATTTTTTTTATATAAGCCGCATCGCCGGTAATCATTAATATCCTCCATTTCACGCAGATCATTAAATATATTACTATTATAACAGGTTATTTCAATTTATTCATAAACTGTTAATTGACTAAACAAAATAATCATGTTAAATTAGGTGTATAATTAATTTGTTCACTAAACAAATTAAAAAATAAAACACTTTATTTTTTTTATAAACATTGTAAGGGTTTACAGATATGGAGGGGACATTATGAAAGCCTTTTTAGACAAACAGTTTTTACTCAACACAGACACAGCCGTTCAGCTTTATGAAAATGCTGTTACATGGCTGCCGATTTTTGATTTTCACTGCCATTTAAATCCACAAGAGGTTTGGGAGAACAAGCCTTATGAAAATATTACACAGGTATGGCTAGGCGGGGACCATTACAAATGGCGATTAATGCGAATGCATGGTAATAGTGAACGTTTTATTACTGGGGATGCAAGTGATTGGGAGAAATTTGCTGCTTGGGCTGAAACCGTTCCTTATATTATTGGAAATCCGCTTTATCATTGGACACATATGGAATTGAAAATGTTTTTTGGTATTGAAAAAACACTTAGTCCGGAAACAGCCCGTGAGATTTACGAGGAATGTAATGAAAAGTTAAAGCAGCCGGATTTTAGACCAAGAGCTTTTATCGAACGTTCGAACGTGAAATTTATCGGCACAACAGATGACCCAGTTTCAACACTTGAATACCACAAATTATTAAAAAATGATGATTCCTTTAAAGCAATTATTGCACCGACATTCCGACCTGATGGGGCACTTTTAATTGAGCGTCCTACATTTGAACCTTGGATTGAAAAATTAAGTGAAGTTTCCGGAATTAAGGTTAATTCTGTGGATGCATTTTTACAGGCATTAAAGCACCGTGTTGATTTCTTTCATGAAAATGGCGGGCGGGCATCTGACCATGATATTCAAAAAATGGAATATGTAGAAACGGCAAAAGAAGAGGTTGAAAAGATCTTTAATAAGCGTATAAGCGGAGAGCAACTATCTAATAATGAATTAGTGGCCTATCGTGCTTTCTTATTGAAAGAGCTTGGAAAAATGTATGCTGAAAAACAATGGGTTATGCAGCTTCATATGGGAGCACTAAGAAATAACAATTCTAAAATGAAAGAACTTATAGGTCCAGATACAGGCTTTGACTCTGTTGGTGAAGCGAACTTTGCTGAAGGATTGTCTCGATTCCTAGATGCTCTGGACAAAGAGGATGCTTTACCAAGGACAGTTTTGTTTAATCTAAATGCTAAAGATAATGTAGTTCTTGCAGGAATGATGGGGAACTTCTATGAAGAAGGTATTCCTGGAAAAGTTCAATTAGGTTCCGGCTGGTGGTTCCTCGACCATATTGATGGCATGGAAAAGCAAATGAAGGATTTTGCTAACGTTGGACTACTTAGCCATTTTATTGGCATGTTGACGGACTCCCGGAGCTTCCTTTCATATGCCCGCCACGACTATTTCCGCCGAATTCTCTGTAACATTTTAGGAGAATGGGTGGAAAAAGGCTTTGCTCCAAATAATATGGAATTCCTAGAGCAGATGGTAAGGAATATCGGCTATTACAATGCAGAAAAATATTTTTTACAACGTTAAAAAGGTTTACAATTATAAAAGATAACATAACTAGGAAAGTTGAGGGATATGAGATGTCGAAACAACAAATTGGTGTTGTTGGTTTAGCTGTAATGGGGAGAAACCTGGCTTTAAATATTGAAAGCAGAGGTTATTCTGTTGCAGTCTTTAACCGTTCATACGAAAAAACTGAAGAGTTTTTAAAGAATGAAGCAGAAGGTAAAAACTTTGTTGGAGCCCGCACTGTCAAAGAGTTTGTCAATTCACTAGAAGAGCCAAGAAAAATCTTATTGATGGTAAAAGCCGGCACAGCAACAGATGCTACGATTAATTCGCTAAAACCTTACCTTGAAGAAGGCGATATCCTGATCGATGGCGGAAATACCTTCTTCCAGGATACAATTAGACGAAATAAGGAGCTTGAAACAGCAGGCTTCCATTTTATTGGCACAGGTGTTTCCGGAGGGGAAGAAGGTGCATTAAAAGGTCCTGCCATCATGCCAGGCGGTAAAGAAGAAGCTTATGAGCTGGTCAAACCTATTTTTGAAGCCATTTCTGCTAAAGTTAACGGAGACCCCTGCTGTACTTATATTGGACCAAATGGAGCAGGTCACTATGTAAAAATGGTTCATAATGGCATTGAATACGGCGATATGCAATTAATTTGTGAAGCATATTTTATCTTGAAAAATGTCCTTGGTTTGAATGCAGAAGAACTTCATGAAGTATTTGCAGAATGGAATAAAGGGGAATTAGACAGTTATTTAATCGAAATTACAGCAGATATTTTTACAAAGGTTGACGAAGAAACTGGCAAACCTCTTGTAGAAATGATTTTAGATACTGCCGGACAAAAAGGCACAGGAAAATGGACAAGCCAAAATGCCTTAGATCTTGGAGTACCGCTGCCAATCATTACTGAATCCGTCTTTGCCCGCTTTATTTCAGCCATGAAAGAGGAGCGTATTCAAGCAAGTAAAATCCTGAATGGCCCAGCAGTTAAACCATTTGAAGGTAATAAAGAAGAACTGATTGAAGCGGTTCGAAAAGCCTTATATATGAGTAAAATTTGCTCTTATGCACAAGGATTTGCCCAAATGCGGGCTGCATCGGAAGAATACGAATGGAATCTTCGTTACGGCGATATCGCAATGATTTTCCGAGGCGGTTGTATCATTCGTGCCCAATTCCTGCAAAAAATTAAGGATGCCTATGACCGTGAGCCACAATTAGCAAATCTTTTATTAGATCCTTATTTTAAAGAAATCGTAGAAAGCTATCAGAAGGAATTACGTCAAGTTCTGGCTATGGCGATTGAACGCGGTATTCCTGTGCCGTCATTTGCGAGTGCCATTGCATACTATGACAGCTATCGGACTGAAACTCTTCCAGCGAACTTGCTTCAGGCACAACGTGACTACTTTGGTGCTCATACGTATCAACGTGTCGATAAAGATGGCGTTTTTCATACAAACTGGATGGAATAATCTTAACCGGCAAAAAGGGACAAAACTTACCAATGGTTTTGTCTCTTTTTTCTGAAATAAATATATAAAAAGCAATCTTAGTCAAAAATATATAATAACAAAGCAGTTTTAGAGAATGATTTTTGTCTTTATTTTTAATAAAATTAAAGTATGTTAAGTTAACAAACAAATTTGTTAGCGCTTACTCAAAAGGGTGTGAGATCATGAAATTAATGAATGAGTGGATAAATGCTTTTTATCGAGTTCGAGGGGTAGAATCTAATAGCTTTCAATTTCATTCACACCAGGAATATGAGATTTACTTTTTTCATTCTGGAGATTGTAAGTATTTAATTAACAATCGAATTTATGAGTTGCAGCCGGGGGATATTATCCTTCTGGATGGCCTAACCTTGCATAAACCAAATCCAAGGCCGGGCAGCACGTACACTAGGAGCATGCTTCATTTTTCTCCTACCTGGTTAGATGAGATTTTGTCAGTCCTAGGAATGCCTTATTTATTAGACCCATTTCAAAAGCTAAATAATTATTTGCTTCGTACCGGGTATGATGAATCAGGGCAATTTGTCGATGGGAGAATCAAGAAAATTGCCGGCCTAATCGCGGAAATGGATGAAGAAAAACAGCGAAATCACGAGAAAAATGACCAATTAGAAGCAGAAGTAAGGCTTGAGCTCGTTCAATTATTGTTAGGAATTTATAAAATGAGTCAAAAGGATTTGGCTCAGCTCCCAGGCAAAAAGGCAGAGAAGGAACAACATGCCGAGTCTATTGCAACTTGGATAAATGATCATTATTCCGAAAAGATAACATTGGACCGAATTGCCGCTGAGCTAAATTTGAGTAAATATTATACTTCTCATGTCTTTAAGGAAGTAACAGGATATACGATTATGGAATATGTGATGGGCTGCCGACTTAATCAAGTAAAGTATTTACTAGAAATGGAACCAGATCGAACGTTATCTGAGGTTGCTCGAGCAACAGGCTTTGAAAGTATGGCCCATTTCAGCCGTTTCTTTAAAGAAAAGGTGGGCGTGACGCCGTCCAATTATCGGAAAAATAAACGAAATACTGTAAAAAAGGAGGATTTATATTCATGAATAAGGATTTAATGATTTCCGGCTTTTCTGATGAAATCTCATCTGATTTTGATACTCAGCTCGAGGTTGTTGCAAACCTTGGCATGCGTTATCTATCACTGCGTGGGATTGATGGGAAAAATATTGGCGACTTTTCTTTTGCCGAAATCAAAGAAAATGTGCAACCTCGTTTACAAAAAGCCGGAATAGGCGTTTCTTCTATCGGATCGCCGATTGGAAAGATCTTTATAAATGATGAAGAGGGTTTTGCTAAACAAAAGGTGATGCTTGAAGAGCTTTGCAAAATTAGTATTTTACTAGATTGCAAGTATATCCGATTATTCAGTTTCTATATACCAAAAGGTGAGGACGCTGATCTCTATCGAGAGCATGTTATCAGCAAGTTAAAGCAATTTGCATCAATTGCTGCTGAATATCATGTCATTTTATTACATGAAAATGAGAAAGATATTTTCGGTGATATTGCAAGACGCTGCCATTCGATTTTGAAAGCGGTTGACTCTCCAAATTTTAAGGCGATTTTCGATTTTGCTAACTTTGTTCAATGTGGCGAGGACACTCAAGCTTGCTACGACTTACTTAAAGATGAAGTCGTTTATATACACATTAAAGATGCTGTATCATCTGATAACGAAAATGTTGTCTGCGGAACAGGAGAAGGGAAAATACCAGAGCTGCTCTCCCAATTTATTAAATCAGGCTATAAAGGCTTCTTAACTTTAGAGCCCCATTTGGTTCTGTTTGATTCTTTAAAAGATTTAGAGCTTGAAGATGCTTCTGAAATTATCAAGGATAACAAGGGACTTGATGGTGCAGGCGGTTATAAACTTCAATATGAAGCACTAATAGAAATTCTATCTAAAATTGAAAGCGGGGAAATGTAATTATGGCTAATGTTAGATTGGGGATTATTGGTTTAGGTGCTCAAGGCGGTGCATATGCAGGTTTCATTGCAGAAGGCAAAGTGAAAAATATGGAAATCGGTGCCATTTGTGATGCTGATCCTGCTAAAAAGCAATTAGCTCAGGAAAAGTATCCTGATGTCCCTTTCTATGATAACTATATTGATATGCTAGAAAGTGGCACTGTTGATGCAGTGGTTACATGTGTACCTCACTATTTACACCCAGAAATGGGAATTGAATCGTTAAAGAGAGACATCCATGCATTAGTTGAAAAACCAGCTGGTGTTTATACACAACAGGTTCAAGAGTTAAATGATTTTGCTGCAACTAAGCCAGAGGTTAAGTTTGGAATCATGTTTAACCAACGGACAAATCCACTTTATCAAAAAGTAAAAGAAATTATTGATAATGGTGAAATTGGTAATATCCGCCGTACAAACTGGGTCATTACTACTTGGTGGAGACCACAAGGTTATTATAACCAAAGTGAATGGAGAGCAACATGGGGCGGCGAAGGCGGCGGTGTCCTTGTTAACCAAGCTCCACACCAAATCGACTTGCTTCAATGGATTTGCGGAATGCCGAAAAAGGTTTATTCCAATGTAAAATATGGCTACCAAAGAGACATTGTAGTAGAAGATGAAGTAACAGCAGTACTTGACTATGGCAATGGTGCAACAGGTGTATTTGTTACCTGTACACATGACATTGTAGGGACAGACCGTTTTGAGATCCTAGGAGATAAAGGGAAAATTGTAGTGGATGACAGCAAAAAGGTAACAATTAAACGTCTTGTTAAGCCGGAAAATGAAATGAGCGCTACCATGAGCATGCAGGATGTAATGAAAATTTTCATAGGCGGAAATGCAGATGATATTTTCACCGAGGAAGTGCTTGAGTTTGGCAGCGTATGGGGCGAACAGCACATTGCCGTATTAGAAGACTTTGCTTCGGCAATTGTAGAGGGTACTCCACTATTAGCTCCAGGCAGCGATGGCATAAATGGTGTTAGACTTGCAAATGCAATTCATCTTTCAAGCTGGTTAGGAAAAGAAGTAGAAGTACCATTTGATGAAGATTTATTCCTGAAAGAATTAAATAAAAGAATTGCTGAAGAAGGTAAATATCCTGTAAGAGGCTAATCTATCACAATAAACGAACTCATCGCTGAAAGGCTTTGAGTTCGTTTTAAAGAGGGGAATAGTTATGCTAAAAGCAGCGTTAATTGGGCTTGGTGATATTTCTAAAATTCATTCGCCTGCAATTAAAGCAAACCCAAATGTAGAACTTATTGCAGTTTGTGATGTTGATGAAGAATTAAGAAATATTGTTCCAGAAGCTCGTTTTTATATTGACTATCAAGACATGCTGGAATCAGAAGCACTTGATGTCGTCCATATTTGCCTGCCGCATTATCTGCACAATCCAGTCACAAAGGCATGTGTAGAAAAGGGCGTCCATGTGTTTCTTGAAAAGCCGCTTGGATTAAATACGGAGGAGGCACTCGAGATCGTTTATCTGGAGGAAGCACATCAGGAGGTAAAAGTCTGTGTCTGCTTCCAAAACAGATATAATGAGTCGTTTGAAATGCTCCAAAAAATTGCTCTTAGCAGCGAATATGGAAAGATTGTTGGAATTAAAGGGCTTGTCGCTTGGTATAGACCGAAATCTTATTATGACGTAAACTCATGGCGTGGACAAATGGAATTTGCCGGCGGCGGTGTCATGATAAATCAGGCACTTCATACGCTGGACTTGATGCAATTACTTGGCGGTAAAATCGAATCCATTCGCGGAAATCTTGATCAACTGCTTGATTATGGAATTGAAGTCGAAGACACTGCATCAGCCCGCATTCAATTTGAAAACGGTGCTACTGGCTTGTTCTTTGCTACAAATGCAAATGCAGAAAATTCAAGCGTCGAACTTGAGGTAATTTTTGAAAAAGGAAAATTTACGATTAAAGACAACATCTTAACTCGAGTTACTGAAAATGGCAAAAAGGAAGATTTAATAGAGGATGCAAAACTCCCTGGATCTAAATTTTATTATGGTGCGAGCCATGTAAAGTTAATTCATCAATTCTATCAGTGTATTGAACAAGGTACAGATAATTATGTTCATGCAAAGGATGCACTTCTATCCATTCAAATGATCGATGCGATTCGTAAATCTTCGGATATGAAAAAAACTATCAAATTGGAGGGATAAGCAATGCAAAAAGGAAAAATTGGCGTGCAAATGTTTAATCTTAAAAATAAAATTATTGAGTTAGGCGCATATGAAACGTTAAGAAAAATAAAAGAGCTCGGATTCAATGCTGTTGAGGTTACACAAATACAGATGACGGAGGAAAATGTCGCGGACCTTAGACGGGCAAGTGTAGATTATGATATTAAAATCGCTTCGATTTCAGCGCCATTAGACACTATGCCAGGAATGCCAGGGGAGTCTTTGACGAAGGATTTTGATAAAATCGTCAATGATTGCAGAATCCTTGATTGCAACTTCATCCGAATCGGGATGATGCCAATTAATTTAATGGGCCAAAAAGATAAAGCAATGGAATATATTCACGCGGCAGAAGAAATGGCTGAACGATTGGCGAAATATGGTATTGAACTCTACTATCATAACCATCATATTGAATTTGAGAAATATGATAATGAATGTCTGCTAGATATTATGAAAAATAATACAACCAAACTTGGATTTGAGTTAGATGTTCACTGGGCTCAAAGAGGCGGTGAGAATCCAATAAATGTTATTAAGAGATTTGCAGGACGTGTCTCCTTAATTCACTTAAAGGATTATCGGATTGGCCATATGGATTTAACGGAATCGGACTTTAAGGATATGGGCAAATTCATGCAGAAATTCACAAATATAATTGAATTTGCAGAGCTTGGCCAAGGGAACCTTGATATCAAAGGGATTATTGAGGCCGGTGTCGAGGCTGGCGTTCAATATTATTTAATTGAACAAGACGACACATATGGGCGCGATCCATTTGATTGTCTTAAAGATTCAGCTGACTACTTAAGAAAAATAGGCTATGGAGACTGGTTTTAAAAATGTATGAGGCAGCTGCGATGCAGCTGCTTTTGTTTTGCAAAGGATTAAGGAACGATTGATTTTTTTTAATGTATGCGGCATCCCCAGTAAGCATAATTTTCTCCTTTAACTACATATTTATTGACGTTTTGGAAGCATAATGATATTATACAATTAATTAGTTTGTTTGGTAAACAAATTAAAATGAATTGATTTGTAAATAGCCAAGTAATTGACAAAGTAAGTACATGGTATATAATCCCGTGAGGAACACTTTAAACAATGAAAAGGAGTGAGTATATCCATGGGAATTCTGCAAGAGTTAGTTAAAGATATTCCAATACCGAAGATGGCCAAAGTAAGAGTAAAGTTTGATGAGACGAAAATTGAAAACCTTGAAAAGGAATTAAAAGAAAAAATAAAACGAGAAAAAATCAAAAAACAAATTAAACCTGGGATGGAAATTGCGATTGCTGTCGGCAGCAGAGGGCTTGATCGCCTCGTTGAACTTACTGCAGTAACAGTGCAATTTTTAAAAGAATTAGGTGCAAAACCTTTCATTGTGCCAAGTATGGGAAGCCATGGCGGTGCGACTGCAGAAGGACAGAGAGAAGTGTTAGCTCATCTAGGTGTTACTGAGGAAAGTGCAGGCTGTGAGATTCGCTCATCTATGGAAGTTGTAAAGATTAGCGAACTGCCAAATGGATTGCCAGTGTATGTCGATAAATATGCTTCTGAAGCTGATGGAATCGTGGTGATCAATCGGGTGAAACCTCATACGGCTTTTAGGGGATCAGTTGAAAGCGGCATCATGAAGATGATTAGTATTGGTTTAGGGAAACAAAAAGGTGCAGAGGCATGTCATCAAATGGGTTTTAAGTATATGGCAGAAAATGTACCAGCCATGGCAAAAATCATCATGGAAAAAACACCATTCCTTTTTGGAGTTGCTTCGGTTGAAAATGCATTTGACAGGGTAGCCATTGTTGATGTGTTAACTCCAGATGAGATTATTGAAAAAGAACCTGATTTACAGAAACAAGCCAAAGCTTTATTGCCAAAGTTGTTTTTTGATCAAATAGATGTCCTGGTGATTGATGAAATTGGTAAAAATATTTCGGGTGATGGAATGGATCCAAATATCACAGGCCGCTATCCAACACCTTATGCGTCAGGAGGTCCCGATGTTAGCAAAATGGTCGTGCTTGATGTCACTCGAGAGTCAGAAGGAAATGCCAATGGAGTTGGAACTGCAGATTTTACCAGCCAGCGCCTTGTTGACAAAATGGATTTAGAAGGAACCTATGCAAATGGGTTGACGTCAACGGTTGTCGCACCAACGAAAATAGCGACTACCTTACCTAATGATAAACAGACCATTCAAGCGGCCATAAAAACTTGCAATATCTTAGATTTTAGAACAGTCAAACTCGTTCGAATCAAAAATACATTAAAGCTAAGTGAAATTGAAGTGTCAGAACCATTGCTTGAATATATAAAAAATCATCCAAATATGGAGCAAATATCAGAAGTCTATGAGTTTCCTTTTGATGAAAACGGAAATTTATTCTAGATTATTGGGGGAGAAGAAACATGACAAATTTATTTGATTTGACAGGGAAAACCGCAGTAGCCATTGGGGGAAATGGTGTATTAGGGTCAGCAATGGCAAAAGGGCTGGCAGAACACGGCGCTAAAGTGGCGATTGTCGGACGAAACCTTGAAAAAGCTGAAGAAGTTGTCAAAGAAATTGAACAAAATGGCGGAGAAGCAAAAGCATTTGCAGCGGATGTCAGCTCACAGGAATCATTAATTCAAGCAGCAAATGAAATCGAACAATGGTCCGGCGGCTGGGACATCCTTTTAAATGCTCCGGGTACGAATAGTGCAACTCCTTTCTTTGAGCTTGGAATGGATGAATATGACAAAATCATGGATATAAACTTAAAAGGGATTGTATTAACCTGTCAGATTTTTGCTAAAAGAATGATTGAGCAGGAGAGAAAGGGAAGTATCATTAATATTTCTTCTGTTTCTTCTACAACCCCACTTTCAAGAGTATTTACGTATTCCGTTTCCAAAGCGGGACTAAACAGTGTTACACAGTTCTTAGCACGTGAATTTGCACCGAATGGAATTCGTGTGAATGCCATTATTCCAGGGTTTTTCCCAGCGGAACAAAACCGAAAAATCTTAGATAAAGAACGAATTGAATCAATCATGAGACATACTCCAATGAATCGCTTTGGCGAAGCGGAAGAACTACAAGGGGCAACCGTTTGGCTTGCATCAGAAAATGCTTCAAGCTTCGTAACGGGAGCCTTGATTCGAGTAGATGGCGGCTTTGGAAGCATGACAATTTAATAAGACACATAAATATTAAAAGTGAATGGCTTTAAAAGAGGGGAGAGGGGACCATGCATACAGAGAAGTATGAAAGCCTACAGTCAATTCTCCGGGATTTGAAATCAGTGGTTGTCGCATTCTCAGGCGGGGTGGACAGTACGTTTCTTTTAAAGGCAGCTGTAGATACATTAGGATATGACCATGTATTAGCGGTAACAGCTGACTCCGAAACCTACCCTTCAAGCGAACTTGATGAGGCAAAGGTTCTCGCTGAAAAAATTGGTGTAAAACATCAGGTAATTGAAACATCAGAGTTAGCGATTCCTGGCTATGCGGAGAACAATAAGAATCGATGCTATTTTTGTAAAAGCAGTCTATTTGATCACTTAATTCCGGTCATGGAAGAAAAGGGATTTCAGAATGTGATTTATGGTGTGATTGCTGATGATATGAATGAATACAGGCCAGGCATGCAGGCTGCAAAAGAAAAAGGAATCCGCGGACCGCTGCAAGAAGCGAATCTTTTCAAAGAAGAAATAAGGGAACTTTCACGGAATTTCGATTTACCAACATGGAATAAACCATCGTTCGCTTGTCTATCTTCAAGGATTGCTTATGGTGAATATATTACTAAAGAAAAGTTGACGAAGGTTGAAAAAGCGGAAAGCTATTTAAAATCTTTACAAATCCGGCAGGTACGGGTTCGAACTCATCAAGAGATTGCTAGAATTGAAGTAGAACCGACCGACATGAAAATAGTTTTGGATAACCACGATTCTATAGTCAAAGAACTTCAAGCCTATGGATACAAATATATTACATTAGATTTAATTGGCTACAAAAGTGGCAGTATGAACAAAGTTTTATCCTAAAAGGGAGCAGTTAAAAGAAAAGGCTTTGGAATCCTCCAAGGCTTTTTCATTTAGCGATATTAGGAATTTAGATATACTATGTTTTATTTGAAAAGGAAGAGGAAACATGTATAAAGAGTATGTAATGGGTATTGATTTTGGAACAACTAGCGTCAAAGCATGTGTATTCAACTTGACTGGAAAACTCATCGCTGATTCAGAAGAAATGATTACCTCTTATTATCCAATGCCTGGATGGGTAGAGCAGGATCCAATTGAAATCGAGAGATTAGCAATTAATGCGGTAAGGAATGCGATTAACAAAGCAGGTATTGAAAAAAATGAACTACTTTCCATTGGATTTTCAGCTGCTATGCATTCACTCATATGTGTTGATGAAAACAAAAAGCCGATATCTCCAGCACTTATTTGGGCTGATGGAAGAAGCTTTGACCAGGCTGAGAAAGTATTGGAAGCAACGGGGAGCAAATATTATTCCAGCACAGGCACGCCTATTCACCCAATGACACCGTTCGTCAAGCTTTTATGGATGAAGGAAACAAACTATGAATCCTATAATCTGGCGGCTTACTATATGTCAATTAAGGAGTTTGTGCTTCAATCATGGTTTGATCAACGTGTGATTGACTATTCGATGGCCTCTGCCACAGGTCTATTTAATCCAGCGACACATAGCTGGGATTCGGAATTATTAGGGTTAACTGGTATAAACGAAGGACAGCTTTCGAACATCGTACCTCCGACTGCGATTTTAACAGGAATCCACCCGATTATAGCGGAAGAAATCGGTATCGAGCCTAGTACACCTTTCGTAATTGGAGCAGCTGACGGACAATTAGCAAACCTTGGAATCGGTGCTATTCTTCCTGGAGAAGCAGCCGTTTCAGTAGGGACTAGCGGGGCAATTAGACAATTTACCAAAGGCGTAAAAATAAGTGAAAATCAAGAAACCTTTTGTTATTCCTTTACAGCAGACACTTCCATCATTGGAGGGCCAACGAACAATGGCGGAATTGCCTTACAATGGTTAAAAGATCTTCTGAACTACGAAGGAAATTATGATGAATTCCTTACAGAAGCAGAACGGGTTGCTCCTGGGGCCGATGGCATTATTTTTCTTCCCTATATAAACGGTGAAAGAGCGCCGATTTGGAATCAGCAGGCCAAAGGGAATTTTTATGGGGTTTCGATTACCCACAATAAAGAACATTTTATTCGTGCAGTGTTAGAAGGAATTACATTTAATCTCTATCAGATTGGGAAAGCTTTAGAAAGATTAGCTGGCGAGCCGCAAAAAATTTATGTAAACGGCGGTTTATCAAGGTCTCCGATTTGGCTGCAAATGATGGCTGATGTATTTGAAGCTGAAATCTATGTTTCAGAAAGTCATCATAGTGCTGCTTGGGGTGCAGCATGGACGTCATTAGTTGCCATTGGTAAAGCTGGTTCCTTTGAAGAGATTAAAAAGAATATCCCTATGGGAGAAGCAATTGTTCCAAATAAGGAAAACAGTAAGATCTATAAAAAGGTTTATGAGAAATATGAGAAGCTGGCAATAGACATTGCGAAGTATTTTTAATAATGATAAATAGGATGAAAGAAATTTTATTTCATGAAACGACCATACTTGGTTATCCATTAACTTTTCATCGGCTGGATAGAAGCTTTAGTACTAAGATAAACTAAATACGATTTATAAAATAAAGTATAAAAAAAGAGTTACTGCTCAGATTAATCATGACAGTAACTCTTTTTGTTTCCTAATATTTCAATAAATATTTTTTTAAAAAATATATTGCATTAAGAAATTTTTTTTCATATAATCAATTTACACATGAAAGTGCTTTCAGAAATATGCTTGAAAAAACAAATTAAGTCAGATTATTTTGGGGGTTCATCAATGTTATTATTGATTGTATTTGCTGCAATTGTTGCGTTACTATTGTTAATTACTGTTGCAAAGTTAAATCCGTTTGTCGCATTAATTATCACAGCGGTTGGAGTAGGGTTGGCAACGGGTATGCCTTTAGTTGCTCCAGATCCGGAACATCCTGGTATTATTGATTCCATTAAAGCTGGTATGGGTAATACCTTAGGATTCCTTGCTATTGTCCTTGGCCTTGGTACAATGCTTGGTAAAATGATGGCAGAATCCGGTGGTGCCGAAAGAATTGCCCAAACGCTAATAAGCCGTTTTGGTCAAAAGAATGTACACTGGGCCATGATGTTTGTTGGTTTTATCGTAGGTATTTCTGTATTCTTCCAAGTTGGTTTTGTGTTATTAATTCCATTAGCCTTTACGATTGCTCGTCAAACTGGTGTTTCATTAGTAAAAATCGGTGTTCCTTTAGTAGCTGGTCTTTCCGTAGTCCATGGCTTGGTTCCGCCACATCCAGCAGCAATGGCAGCGGTCGGAATTTTCAAAGCGGATGTTGGTAAAACCATTCTTTTCTCGATTATCGTAGGTTTACCAACTGCAATCCTTGCTGGTCCTGTTTATGCAGGCTGGATAGGAAAACGTATCCATAAAGATGTTCCAAAAGAATTAGCAGAACAAATGGCAGCTCCAAAGGATTTAAAGGAATTACCAAGTTTCTTCAATACTATTTTTACAGTCCTTCTTCCTGTTATTCTAATGCTTATTGCGTCTATTGCGGAAATCCAATTAGACAAAGCAAGCTTTGGTTATAAAGCTCTTAAATTCTTGGGAGATCCAGTTGTTGCGTTATTGATTGCAACTGTATTCTCATTCTTTAGCCTTGGTTTCGCTCGTGGTATGAATCGTGAAAAAATCTTGAAATTTACGAATGACTGTTTGGCACCAACTGCTTCAATCATATTAGTTATTGGTGCAGGCGGAGCATTTAATAAAGTATTACTTGATTCTGGTATCGGAACATATATCGCTGACTTAGCAAAAGAATCACATATGTCACCAATCCTTTTAGGCTGGGGAATTGCAGCGATGATTCGTGTTGCTACAGGATCTGCGACTGTCTCTATGATGACAGCAGCAGGTATTGTGGCGCCAATTGCAGCAGCTATGCCTGGTACAAGCCCTGAACTGCTGGTATTAGCAACAGGTGCAGGCTCACTAATTCTTTCCCATGTTAATGATGCTGGATTCTGGATGTTCAAGGAATACTTCGGAATGTCAGTTAAAGAAACATTAATGACATGGACAGCACTTGAAACTATTATAGCAACAGCAGCACTAGTGTTTATTCTCATCCTTAATGTATTTGTATAACATCACGAATTTGTTGAAAAAAGATGAACCCGCATTGGGTTCATCTTTTAAAGTTTTCATTATATACGAGTATCAGAAATCGCACCTCTAATTTTTTCGATGGCTGTTTTAGCTCTTTCTTTATTTAGGATCATCAGATTCACATAAAGGGCATCAATAAGGCTTAATTGTGCAATTCTTGAAGCAAGTGCTTCAGAGCGATATTCAGTCTCGTCTGAACTAGTGTATAAGGCAACATCGACATTTTGGCTAATCGGTGACTTAGGAAAACTGGTAATTCCAATCGTCTTGGCACCGCTTTCAATTGCAGTGTTTAAAATATTAGTAGTATCTTTATTTGTTCCTGAATGGGAAATGACTACTGCGACATCATTCTTCGTTAACTGTGATGCAGACATGAGCTGAAAATGGGAATCTAAAAAGGCAAATGCTTTTACACCAGTTCGAATAAACTTGTGAAACGCATCCATTGCAATGAGCGCTGAGCCTCCGGTTCCGTAAAACTCCACTTTTTCAGCAGTATGAAGCAGTTTAACAGCTTTTTGGATGGAATCACTGTCCATAATTTGTAATGTATTTTCGAGCGTGCGAATATTGGATTGAAAGACCTTTTCCGAAATGGTTTTTTCGCTGTCATGTTCTGAAATTTTTTCGTGGATTTGCTGAATCGGCGTGATGATTTCTGAAGCAAGGGCAATTTTCAATGCTTGATAGCCTTTATAACCAATTCGTTTGCAAAAACGGAACACAGTGGCATCGGCAACGTTTAAATCTTCAGCGACTTCATTAATCGTGCAGTGAATAATTTTATCTGGATTATCCAAAATATAATTGGCAATTTTCTTTTCTTTATCGCTAAATCTTGCGTAATAAGAACGTATTTTTCCAAGGCAACTTTCTGTCATTTCGGATTTCCTTTCCTAATCAGTAGATACTAGCAGTATACCACAATAATAGATGTGAAAAAATATTTCTCGCAAACGATTACAAAATTAAAAAAAATTAACTAGTTTCCTTTTTGGAGGTATGGATTTATGAATGAAAAATATGTTATTGGCGTTGATATCGGGACAACCAGTACAAAATCGGTTCTGTTTTCAAAAAACGGGACAGTTATTGCAACTCATGGAATTGAATATCCTTTATTTTCACCCACGCCTGCCACGGCGGAACAAGACCCTGAAGAAATTTTTCAAGCGGTGATTGATACCATAAAGAAAGTCATCAAAAAAAGTGGGACTGAACCGAATGATATCCTTTGTATATCGTTTAGCTCAGCGATGCATAGTGTAATTGCAGTGGATGAATCTGGTAAACCGCTTACCAATTGTATAACATGGGCAGATAACCGAAGTGCAGAATGGGCGGAGAAATTATTAACAGAAATGAATGGACATGAAATTTATCTTCGAACTGGAACCCCTATTCATCCAATGTCCCCGCTTTCAAAATTAATTTGGTTAAGGAATGAACAGGGAGACATTTTTAATCGTACATATAAATTTATTTCAATTAAGGAATATGTTTTTTATAAACTGTTTAATGAATATGTAATCGATTATTCGATTGCATCTGCAACGGGGATGTTCAATTTAGCTTCCTTGCAATGGGATGAAGAAGCACTAAAAGTCGCAGGGATTTCTCCTGACAAGCTATCAAAGCCTGTCTCCACTACCTTCAGTCTAACTGGTTTAAATGAAAGCTTTGCGGAAGAAATGACGCTTCCGATGGACATTCCATTTGTTGTCGGTGCAAGTGACGGCGTGTTGTCAAATTTAGGTGTAAACGCGATTGAGCCAGGGGTTGTAGCCGTTACAATTGGAACGAGTGGAGCCATTCGGGCTGTGACAAATAAACCTGTCACCGATCCAAAGGGAAGGATTTTCTGTTATGCACTGACGGAAAATCATTGGGTCATTGGGGGACCGGTTAATAATGGAGGCATGCTTTTTAGATGGGTTCGGGATCAACTTGGTTCCGCCGAAGTGGAAACCGCAAAACGTCTGGGGAAGGATCCCTATGAAGTGTTAACAGAGATTGCTTCTCGTGTTACACCTGGTTCGGACGGACTTTTATTTCACCCTTATTTTGCCGGTGAAAGGGCGCCGATTTGGGACGCGAATGCCCGTGGCTCCTTTTTCGGATTAGGATTGCATCATAAAAAAGAGCACATAATTCGGGCTGTTTTAGAAGGAGTTATCTACAACTTGTATACAGTGCTCTTGGCCTTAGAGGAATTAATCGGGGAACCGAAAAAAATTCAGGCCACTGGCGGTTTTGCCCGTTCAGAGCTTTGGCGGCAAATGATGGCAGATATATTTAATCAAGAAGTGAATATCCCCGAAAGCTTTGAAAGCTCATGTCTTGGTGCTGCCATCTTAGGCTTATATAGTTTGGGTGAAGTAGATTCATTAAATGTGGTTTCCGAAATGGTCGGGGCAACCAATCATCATGAACCTGTTCCAGAAAATGTTGAGATTTATCAGGAGTTAATCCCAATCTATATTCGCCTCTCTCGACTGTTAAAAGAAGAATACGCAAGCATTTCCGCCTTCCAGAAAAAGTGGATTGGGTAATGAACAGACTAAAGAGGATGTCCATCTTACAAGGACATCCTCTTCTGTTATACCCATTTAATTTCCTTCAATAACTGCTGCCTGAATAATTGAATTATAAATTCATTGTAGAAGTCTTTTCTTACGATAATTTGATATTTATTATTAGGATGAATGTAATAGTAGATATCTGAAATAACTTTATTTTCATCAAAAAAATCTCGAACTTTTTTTAGATTTTTCTTTAACTCACTGTCAATTAGAGTAATGGAAATTTCAATATCATCCCCGTTAACCGTTTCCGTTATCTTGAGTAATTGCTCGTTATATTTATACTCCGTCTTCAATCCAATTCCCCCTATATTAAATATCGCAGGTAAATATAAGCAGTACAGATTATGATAGAAAGTATCATTAATGGAAATGCAATGATCAGAAATTTTCCAAACGTTATCGAATAGCCTTCTTTTGCAGCAAGACCAGCCACAATGACATTAGCACTGGCCCCTATTAAGGTTCCGTTTCCGCCCAAACAGGCTCCAAGAGACAAGCTCCACCACAGCGGCTCTAAATTTTGGATTCCAAGGTCACCCATATCTTTAATCATTGGAATCATCGTAGCGACAAATGGAATATTATCAATAAAGGCAGAGGCAATTGCACTCACCCAAAGAATTAAAATTGAAGTGGAGGTAACATCGCCTCCCGTTAAATGAACGGAATAATCCGCTAATATCGATATCACTCCTGTCTCAATCAATCCGGATACAAGGACGAAAAGCCCGATAAAGAAAAAGATGGTTGTCCATTCTACCTTGCCAAAAGCTTTATCCAAGTAACTTTCCCCTGTTAATAAAAGTAAAAGAAAAGCTCCTGCTAAAGCTACTGTCGCTGATTCTACATGAAAAAGCTGATGCAGGAAGAATCCCAAAATGGTTAATGTTAAAGCAGTTAACGACTTTATTAAAAGAGCTTTGTCTGTGATTTCTTCCTTTTCATCTAAATCCATTAAATTCGATTTTAATTCGGCAGACGTTTTTAGCTGTTTGCGATAAACAAATGCTAAAATTCCGATATTCACTAATAAAATGAAAAAAGTAATAGCTGTTAAATTGTTGATAAACGCCATAAATGTCAGCTCTTTTACAGCGCTTCCAAGCATAATATTCGGCGGGTCACCAATCAGGGTCGAAGTTCCGCCAATATTGGAAGCGATTATTTCAGTGATTAAAAAAGGAATCGGGTTTACCCGCAATTGCCTGGTGATACTGAAAGTGACAGGTACCATCAATAGAACGGTCGTAACGTTATCTAAAAAGGCCGAACCTAAAGCCGTAATGACCCCTAGGACAAGCAGGATTTTTAGCGGGTCACCCTTCACTTTTTTTGCAGACCAAATCGCTATGTATTTAAAAAGTCCCGTTTCAGAGGTTATCGCGACAATAATCATCATCCCAGTTAGTAACCCGAGCGTATTAAAATCAATATGATGGAGGGCCTTTTCTTGACCGACAATTCCTAATAAAATCATCATGATGGCGCCGGCCATTGCAATAATGGTTCGGTGAATTTTTTCTGTGACGATAAAGGCATATGTAATAAGAAATACACCAATTGCAATGTATGCTTGTGTTGACATGTTTTACCTCTTCCCCCTTGTTATTTCTGGTGTTTAAAAAAATGCAAAAAGGAGCCCGCTATGACAGACTCCACCCAAATTACACCGTATTTAATATTTACTTAATTTTATAAAAATATACTTGGGATGTAAAGTAATAACTTTTCTGGGAAAGTTGCTACAAACCTAACTTTCTTATAAAATCTACCGTTTCTTGATGCTCTGGTCTAATGATTCTATATAAATTTTTATCATTTCTAACAAGCGATTTCCCATTCTCATTACTAATAGCCCTAGTAGTAGAGGTCCCTTGTAAGACCTTCCACTTACCAGCTGTCTTCCCGATTTTTAAATCGATAATACCGAGACGGTTTCCAAAAGCCCCAGCCATTACAACGGGTTTTCCATTGATAATGCCCATTTCTAAATCTGTGTTAGGTAGGTGTTGAAATACCGGACCAGGGAAGACACTGTGTGAGTGGCCCGCTAGTATAGCATCTATTTCCGGCAATTGTGTTAAATAATAAACAGCATTTTCGGTATCAGGATTATAAGGCTCACTGCTGATACCTGTGTGGGCAAGGGCAATAATAATATCTGCTCCTTTGGCCTTTATAATCGGAATAAATTCTTTTGCCGCATCAACAATCGGTTTTGCATAGACCTTGCCCTCTAAATTTGCTTTATCCCATTTCATTATCTGAGTGGGCATAAAGGCGATAACCCCTATGTTCAATGTATACTCATTACCACTTTGGTCGACAACATTCTTTTTTAAAATCGTATAGGGTGTAAAATAGGGCTTGTTTTTTTTTACTGAAAAAACATTCGCATTTAAAACGGGCATTTTGGCTCCTTTTATCGCTGAGTTTAAAAACTTTAGCCCGTAATTAAATTCATGGTTTCCGATGGCTATTGCGTCATAATCTAAATAATTAAAGGCACGGTATACTGGATGCGTTTTACCTTTATTAATCCCCCTGATCCTGGCGAGATACTCACCAAGGGGATTGCCTTTTAGATGGTCCCCATCATCAAACAATAAAGAATTTTTAACCTCTCCTCGTGCTTCGTGAATAAGAGTTGCCGTTTTAACAAGGCCAATCCTGTTATCCACTTTTGTTTGATAGTAATCATAATTGACCAATGAAGCATGTATATCAGTTGTTTCTAAGATTCGCAAATCGATTATTCCGCGATTATTTGGGGTGACCTCAGCTGCATAAGTGCTTGGAGTGTAAATATAACAATAAAGAATGAATGTGATTAGTAGTAATGGAACCTTTTTTCCGGGCATTATTTTACCTCCTACATCATCTTTCTACTGTTATTATCTTGCCTAAAACGGTTGTTAATACCTTTTAAAGGGTGTAATGAAAATGGACAGAAATTTGTCAAAAACATTTGAATAAAAAACGAATTAAAGAGATTTCAAACATTAGGGAGGTGAAAATAATTTATAATGAAGCCATAAAAAAGTGGAGGTAAATAAAAATGAACATTACAACCATTATTGAATTAGAAAACCAGGAAGTCGAAAATATCACAGGTGCAAAATTAGTGTTTACTCAAGAACAAATTGATGAAAATATTATCGAAACATGTGTAGATTGCTTACAATTGGAGGGTTCAGAAGAAACGATTACCACAGAAGAGGCAATGCAACAAGTATTTGAACAATTGCAGCAAAGAGGCGTTATTCCGGAAAAAGTTGAGGATTTTTCGTATGAAATGCCATCGTGTGAGCGTTTACAAAAAAAAACTGATAGTGAGACAGATTTACCACAAAAAGTCATCCTTTCATTTATGTCTTAAAAGAAGTTCTCGATAAAGGTGATAAGCCAGCCTTGAAAAGTCAGGCTGGCTTTTTTCGTTTCTCCAATTGATTTTTGTTTTTGATTCCAAAAAACCACCAGTTCCAGTCTCCAAGAAGCTTCATTAAGGCAGGGACAAGCACCATCCTGACAATGGTTGCATCGATAAAAATGGCTGTAGCAATCCCAACACCTAATTGCTTTATTGGCATGACTCCTGTAAAGGCGAAGGCACCTGTTACAACAATCATGATGGCTGCAGCTGACGTAATAATCTTGCTTGTGTAGGTTAAGCCATAGATTGTCGCCTCGCTGTTATTACCTGTTTCTAGATAAAACTCTTGAATTCTTGAGATAAGAAAGACCTCATAATCCATCGAAAGTCCAAAAACAAGGGTAAAAACAAATACTGGTAAAATTAAGGCAATATTTGAAGGTGTTACTCCCAAATGGCCTTGCTGAAATACCCAAACGACAATGCCAAACGTACAGCCAAGGCTTAATATATTCATTAATATCGCTTTAATTGGAATAAGGATAGAACGAAATGCCGCCATCAGAATCACAAGAGTGGAAATAACAATTAAAAGTAATCCATATGGTGCTTTTTGATAAATTTCCGTAAAAATTTCTTGTTCAAATTTTATCGAGCCGCCAAAAGAAGCTTTCAAGCCTAAATCTTTAGTTGCCCATTTTTTAACCCAAGTTCGAGCTTTTGAAGAATGCTCACCCGTTTTTAAATAAACCTCAAAAAGTATTTTGTTATCTTTTATAAAATAGTCTATTATCGGAGCAACTTTAGATTTGTCTTCAGATGTTAAATACTGAAGGAGCTGGTCTGAATCTTTTATTCCCGTTACTGAAAATGGTGAATTAACGGTATTGACGAGAGGATCTTCTTCTATTCGATTTATTACCTGACTAATTTTGTTAAAATTATTCTTATTAAGGATTTTTCCATTCGTGGATAAAACGATTGTTACTTTTTTCTCGTCCCGTTTTTCCTTAGCGATAAATTGATGCTTGAATGTTTCTAATGCTATTCTTGAAGGATATTTTGCAGGCAATGAATCTGTCCCAGGGATGGTTAAGACCATTTGCTTAACCGGAATAAGGCCGGCAAGAAGAACAGCAAGTGCCGTAATCGACATAAGAACAGGGCGACGCATCACAAATTTGGCGAACCTATACCATAAACTGGTTTGTTTATCTGTAACAGGCAGTAAATTTAATTTATTAACCCTTTTCCCTAATATAGACAAAATGGCGGGAAGAAAGGTTAAAGCGCACAAAGCAGATAAAAATACAACGGTCATTCCGCCCAAGGCAACATTTTGAAATATATCAATTTTGATAAACCAAAGTCCTGATAAACCAATAAACACACAAAGTCCTGAAAAGATAATCGAACGGCCGGCGGTTTCCAACGTTATTTCAATTGCTTCTTGAATCGGTTTCGTTTCGATTTCCTCTTTAAAGCGGTTTATAAATAACAAGGCAAAATCAATGCTTAAAGCAAGACCAATCATCGGGACGATATTTAAAATAAAAATAGTTAAATCAACACCATAGCTAAAAAAATAAACAGTTCCCGTAGTGGTTAAGATGGAAACCACGCCAATAACAAGCGGAAGAGAGGCAGCCACAAGACCTCCAAATGCCAGGATAAGGACAATGAGGGCAATTGGCAGGCCAATCATTTCAGCTTTTGCGAGATCTTCCTGGCTTGCGGCATTTAAGTCATGGACGATGACGGGCTCACCGGTTATCGTAACCTTTAAGCCGTTTTTATTTTTCAGAAGCTTTTTTAATTCATCAATTTCATTACCAAGGCTTTCTGCTTTTTTATTAAAAGTTAGCAGCCCATAGGCATAGTTCTCCTTTAGCATTCCATCACGTTCAAAAGGAGTTTCCATCTTGTGTGCACCATCAAAATTTCTCAATTTATCAAATGTATTTTGAATAAAGCCATGAAATTTCCCTACACTTATTTGTTTTTCTTTTTCAAAAACCAAGATAATCGATGATTTGGGCTGGCCGAAGTCCTGTTCTAAAATCCTTCTCGTTTCATTATATTCTCCTTTATATTCAAATCCGTTTCCACTTAAAACTGATGGCAGTTGTAATGCGAAAAATCCAAAAAAGATAATGATTGCTATCCATAATCCTAGAATCCATTTTCGCCTTTGGTGTATGTATCTGCCAAATTTTTTCAATGTATCACTCCCCATCCAAAGGAAAACAGTTGGTTAATAAATTTTCCCCCTATTTCAAAGTGAAAATTCACTGTTTATTTCAACTCCTAAGCTGTTAATAATAATAAAAATATGTTCATGTTGATATTTACAAATGTAAAATATTTATGATTATGCTCCTTTTTTTGATACAATAAAGAAAATATCTTTTTAGGTGGGACCTATGGATCGAGAAAAATTAAGTAAGGTGATAGAAGCAGCCAAGTTATACTATTTACTGGATTATAATCAAAACGAGATAGCCAAGGTATTAGGGGTCTCCCGCCCGACAGTATCCCGATTATTGCAGCAAGCAAAAAGTGATGGCATCGTTCAGATCAGCATCATGGACCCTACAGAAAACGTTGAAAATTTATCAGAGCAATTAGAGAAAAAATTCAACTTAAAAAAAGCCATTATCGCATCGATTCCTCAATTTGAAAACCATATCATCAAAAATTATCTTGGCGAAAAAGCGGCCCAATTCCTTGATGAAATTGTGAAGGATAATGACATTATTGGTGTGACATGGGGAACAACACTTTACCATATCGCCATCGAGTTGAAACAGAAATTTGTAAAAGATGTAAAAGTCGTCCAGCTTAAAGGCGGTGTCAGCCATGCTGAAACGAATACGTATGCTTCAGAAATTTTATATCTTTTTGGCAAAGCCTATAATACAACCCCGCACAATCTTCCACTTCCAGCTATTGTAGATCATGCGGTGGTAAAGCAGGCAATGGAAGCAGATCGGCATATCCGTAAAATTCTCGAACTTGGCAGGGAAGCAAATATTGCCTTGTTTACAATAGGACCAATAAAAACGGATTCATTACTATTTCAGTTGGGCTATTTTACCGACAGCGACTTGGAATCATTGTATGGAACGGCTGTCGGCGATATTTGCTCGCGTTTCTTTGATAAAGATGGCGGAATCTGCAATGAGAGCCTGAATGAAAGAACCTTAGGAATTAATTTGAATGATCTAAGGGCGAAGGAGCATTCTATTCTTGTTGCTGGAGGCCCAAACAAAATTGATGGGATATATGGTGCATTAAAGGGCGGATATGCAAATGTTCTTATAACAGACCAATTTACAGCACAATTCCTACTTGATAAAAAAGAATAAGTACTCAAAAAACAGCCTAAGCGCTGTTTTTTGTCTTTTTTGTGAAACTGGTTATAATATTTTTTACATTTGTTCATAAAAGTATTTACAAATGTTCAAATGCTTTGGTATAGTTACAGTGTGGTAATTAACAATCAATTTTTTAAATATAAATGTTTATATATAGGGAGGAAGTCGGAGTTATGACTAAAAATATCGTTAAAATGATTGATCATACATTATTGAAAGCAGACGCAACTAAAGAAGAAATCAAAATATTAGCAGAAGAAGCAAAAGAATATTCTTTCGCATCAGTGTGTGTAAATCCAACTTGGGTAAGAACAGCTGCTGAGATTCTTGCAGATAAGCCTGAAGTAAAAGTATGTACAGTAATTGGCTTCCCGCTTGGCGCTTCAACACCTGAGACAAAAGCTTTTGAAACTTTAAATGCCATTGAAAACGGCGCAGATGAAATTGATATGGTCATTAATATTGCTGCTCTGAAAGATAAACAAAATGATTTAGTGGAAAATGATATTCGTGCAGTTGTAGAAGCAGCTAAAGGAAAAGCTTTAGTTAAAGTTATTATTGAGACATGTTTATTAACGAATGAGGAAAAAATAAGAGCATGTGAAATATCCGTTAAAGCAGGTGCAGACTTTGTTAAAACATCTACTGGTTTTTCAACAGGAGGCGCAACAGTTGAGGATATTCGCTTAATGCGTGAAACAGTTGGTCCTGAAATGGGTGTAAAAGCTTCCGGCGGGGTGCGCAGCCGTGAAGATGCACTGGCAATGGTAGAAGCAGGAGCTACTCGTATTGGCGCAAGTTCTGGAGTTTCAATTGCTAAAGGTGAACTTTCTTATAGTAATTACTAATAATTAATGTGAGGGCATAAAAATATGAGAGATGTCTTAATGGCGTTAATAGCTGGATTAGTTGTTGGAATGCTGTTTAAATTTTTAAAACTGCCATTACCTGCACCCCCAGTATTCTCTGCAGTCGTTGGTGTTTTCGGTGTATACTTTGGCGGCGTAATACTTGAATGGATTTTTAAGTTAGTTCAACATTAATATTCCCGGCGGAGAGTGAGAAGGATGGAAGAAAGAGATCTAATGATCGAAGCGAATAAAGCGAGAGATTTTGCTTATGCTCCCTATTCTAAATTTAAAGTTGGTGCAGCACTTTTATCTAGTGATGGTCAAGTATTTCATGGATGCAACATTGAAAATGCAGCATATGGGATGACCAACTGTGCCGAGAGGACCGCTTTATTTAAGGCCTATTCAGAAGGGATTACAAAGTTTGATTCACTAGTTGTGGTGGCGGATACCGAGCGTCCTGTTCCTCCCTGCGGTGCCTGCCGTCAAGTGATATCAGAGCTTTGTGATTCAGAAATGGAAGTGGTTCTTACCAATTTAAAGGGCGATGTCCAAAAAATTCTTGTAAAAGACCTTCTTCCAGGTGCATTTTCGCCAAAGGATTTAAATAAATAATTTCGCTAAAGAAGCTTTTAGGATTTTCTAAAGGCTTCTTTTGTGCGCTTGGCA
>NZ_JBITPF010000024.1:0-87995 GCF_050468025.1 Neobacillus sp. NRS-1170
TGATTTTTACCACTGTTGATTGGAGCAGAAAGCGCGAGGACTCCTGCGGGAGTACGGGGCAGGGGAGACCCCGCAGGCGCCAAAGCGCCGAGGAGGCTTCCAGGCACGCCCGCGAACCGCTCGCGCCTGGAGCGCAAATCAACAGCTAAGTTTAACAAAGCCGTTTATTTTTGAGAACATTTTACGGAAAATCTGTTAACTTTCTAAAGATTCTGTTGACTTATCTTGTAATTGTTTTAATATGTAAAATATAAAACAATGTTTCACTTATAAAACACAAGGAGGGAGAATATGGCTTTTTTACAAGTAGGAGATTTACAAATTCATTATGAAATCGAAGGCGAGGGAGCCCCATTAATTATTTTACATGGAATGGGAAACAATTCTCAATCGTGGAAAAAACAATTAAAGGGCTTATCGAAGCAATATACGGTGATTGCGTGGGATGCCCCTGGTTATGGAAGGAGTTCTGATCCAAAAGAAGAATTAAGGGAATTTAGGCAATTTGCTGATGTTTTGAAAGGATTTATCGAAAATTTAAACTATGAATCTGTTACGCTGCTGGGACATTCTATGGGCTCGGCCGTTGCTCTTGATTTTTGTTACCGCTTTCCGGAAATGGTGGATGCATTAATTATTTCTGATGCGACAAGAGGGGCAGCTGCCTTGAGTGAAGAAGATAATGACCGGAAATTGAAAAATCGATTGAATAACATTGAATTAATGGAACCGAAAGAACTTGCAGCACTAAGAGTAAAGGAACTTCTTTCCCCAAACCCGGATCCTGAAATTAAGAAAGAAGCAGAAAGAATCTATTCGCAAATAAGGCCAATGGGATTCCGCTCTGTTGCGTATTCTCTATTTCATTTGAATCAAATGGATATTCTAGCTTCTATCTCTGCTCCAACTCTTGTTATTTGCGGTGAATTAGATCGAGTAACACCCATAAGTGAGTCCCAGATTTTTCACGAGTCCATAAAGGATTCAAAATTCGTTACCATACCTGGGACCGGTCATTTGTGTTATCAAGAAGATCCCATTCGTTTTAATTCAATCATCCTGAATTTCCTAAATTCAGTCGTGACCCACTAAAAGTTCCCAGAGGCTTTGCTTAATATCTGGTAAAATTGTAGAATAGTAATTAATAACAATGAGATGGTGAAACGCTTATGGCAAAAGAAGAAAAGGAACGTTATAATGCCAATGCTTTGGTGAGGGGATTGGAAATTTTAAAGTTATTTAGTGAGGAGCGCCCCACTTTATCCCTGGTTGAAATTGCGAAAGAACTGGATGTCAGCAGGACGGTCCCGTTCCGATTATTGTATACACTCCAAACACTAGGATATCTGTATCAGGATGAGCATACTAAACGCTATAGTCTAACTCCAAAGGTGCTGGAAATAGGATTTGCCTATTTAAGTACATTAAAGCTCCCTGAAATTGCTCAGCCCTATTTAGAAAAATTAAGGGACGAAACAGGGGCGTCTTGTCATTTATCGATCTTGGATGGTAATGAAGTTGTCTATGTTGGGAGCGCACCTGTGAGAGGTGTTTCGGCGGTGAATGTGAATATTGGGCTGAGACTGCCCGCGCATGCGATTGCTAATGGAAAAGTGCAGCTTGCCTTTCAGCCTCAAGACCGATTAAACCAAATAGTATTTGGCTCTAATTTACAACCATACACGGAAAGAACGCAAACTGATTTCTTGGAATTTCAACAGGAATTAGCGACAATTCGGAAAGATGGATATGCGATTACAAAGGGTGAATTTCACCATGGAATTCAATCGGTAGCTGCTCCTATATTTGAACGCACAGGTCAAGTCATGGCTGCGATCAATGTCGTGGCAACAGAGAAAACATTCAATAGTGAATTTATTGAAAAAATTGCGTTACCAAAAGTGCTTGAAGTCTCGGAACAACTATCAGGCTTTATGGGTTACCACGCCAAAATAAACTAAAAGGCTTGCGAAATTTCGCAGGCTTTTTTATTATTCAAATCTAATTTAATGTTTTGTATATAAAACGATTTTTAAATTGTAAAACAAATTTCACAATTAGTGTTGACACAATTTTCTCAAAATTTTAAAATGAACTTAGTAGGAAACTATGTTTTGTATATAAAACATAAAAATCACTACGAATAATAAAAAAGGAGGATTAATCGTCCGTTTAGGTCCGCTGGAATGCTGTATACTAATAATAAAATTTTTTGGAAGCGTGTTCATGAATATTCAAAACTAAAGGGGGCTATTTGATGCTAAAAGGTAACAAAAGGTGGATTTATATTGCTTTACCAATCTTCTTCTTTTGGTTTTTTGGACAAATTGATAAATTAGGTATTTCTATTATCCAGACGGATCAAGGCTTCTTAAATGATCTAGGAATAACAGGTGCAGATAAGAATGCCAAAATTGGAATGATTACTTTTGTCTTTACCATTTCTTATGCCTTATCCAATATTTTTTGGGGCTTTATTATCGATAAGCTTGGAGCAAGAAAGACAGGTATACTGGGTCTGATTGCTTGGGCGATTACTATGGTTATTGGAGGGTTATCTACCTCGTATGAGATGTTTATCGTGAGCCGTATCATCCTTGGTATCGGTGAAGGGATGATGATCCCGATTTGCGGAAAGTTTATCTCTAACTGGTTCCATCAGCGTGAACTCGGCAGAGCACAATCTTCCTGGCTGGCAGGAAACTATTTAGGACCTGCATGCGGAGCGATTATTTTGACACTTGTGATTGCCACCTTCCATTGGCAAGCTGCTTTTTTCATTTTAGCAGCGTTTAATGTTTTGATTGTACTTCCAATGTTTATTTTCCTTACTCGTGATACACCTGAAGAACATCCACGACTAGATAAAGAAGAATTAGCTTATATTCGCCAGTCAGATTCCAAAGGATCAACGAAAAAACAAAATTTTGTACAGGATTTCCGTTATTGGATTGTCTGGTTTGGTATGTTAGTGGCATCATTTTTATTTTTCGGTATTAGTATTTGGCTCCCTACTTATTTAGTCGGCGCGAAAGGGTTCACAAGAGAAGCAATGACAGGAATCACCTCTTTATCTTGGCTTTTTGCTTTAGGATTCGTCTTAATCTGTGGGTATTTATCGGATAAAACAAAGCGTCCAGGTTTACTTGCGACTATTCTGTTTCTTTTGACGACGTTATTTTTAACAGCGGCAATTCTTTCACCTCAACCTGTTATGGCAGGAGTATGTATGGGGTTAGCGATGGGAGCACAAGGCGGTGTATTCCATTTAAGTAATTTATTTATTGTTAAATTCTCTACTCCTGAAACAGCGGGACGTGCTGCTGGGTTGATGGGCTTTACCAACATTCTTGGCGGGTTTTCAAGCTATATCATGGGATGGATGGTTGATATTTCTGGAGGGGATTTCGGACCTTCGATCGTCATGTTGATTATCGCAGCTTCACTTGGATTTATTGCCTATCTGTTTACATTAAAGAAAGAAGCTTCAGAGCTCAAACTTGAAAATGTACCACCTAATCGTGTAACCGTTTAAGTATGTTCAAAACGTTGCGTATACAAAACATAGTTTTAAAAATATAATTTTCTCAATATTTTTAATTGACAATTATAATATTGGGATTTATTATTGGTTTATAAAGAAAACATTGTTTTATATATAAAACATATCAAACAAAAGGAGTGCTGGAAAATGTCTGAAGAAAAATTTTCAGTAGAAGCATTTGAGAAAAAATATGTGGCGAGACTAAATGATCGCAGCCTTGATTGGAACGTCTTAAAGTTTCAGGAAGAAATCGACCCAAAATATAAGAGAGCACAAATGCGCTATATCGGCCGCGGTGCAACCGCTAACAATGACAGCAATGTGATTGCTGCAGAACACTTTACGTTAAGCACCATGGTATTGCCTGCAGGCTGTGAAGGTCCGCTTCATTTACATGATGATGTAGAAGAAGTGTTCTTTATCTTAAAAGGAACTGTAACCGCTCTTATTCAGGAAGAGGGTAAAGAGGAAGTTCATGAAATCGTTTTAAACGAAAGAGACTGCATCAGCTCACCTCCTGGCGTTTACCGAGGAATCCGCAACGACAGCGATGAAGAAGCTCTCATGCTTGTTATGCTTGGAGCCGTGAAGCCGAACCTTCCTACCTATCCGAAGGGAAGCGCATTAGAAGAGCTTCGCATCCACCGTGCAAAAGAAAGAGAAGCAATTATTAACGGAAAATAAGATTAGGCAGGGTTCCATACTCAAACTCCCTGATTACCTAGGAATTTCTTCGTTGACAGGGATGGTCCACTTACCTTACAGGCGGGATCATCCCTGTTGACTTTCAAAAGACTTTGGAGGTGGCGAGATGTTAGGCATTACACATTTAAGGCACATCGGCTTAATTACCCCGGTGCTGAATGAGCAGGCTGATTTTTATGAAAAAATCTGGGGATTGGATAAAGTATCTCAGGATGATCACTCGGTTTACTTCCGTGGGGCAGGTCCTGAAAATCATATTTTAAGTCTCCAAGCCGGTGAAAAAAGCGGCTTGCACCATATCGCGTTTGGCATGGTTGATAAAAATGCAGTCGACCGGGCAGCGGAAATCCTGGCTTCAAAGGGTGTCAAAATTGTTTCCGAACCGGGCTACCTGGATGAAGAAGGAAAAGGCTACGGCCTGCGCTTTGTCGATCCGGAAAATCGATGCATCGAATTATCGGCCTATGTGGAAATGCATACGACGATTTGGAATAAGAAAAACGTCGACCCGGTTAAATTGAACCATGTAGTGATGAATACGAAAGATCTCGACATGATTGTCGATTTTTATACAAATGTCCTTGGGTTTAAGGTGACCGACTGGAGCGAGCATCAAATGGCGTTCCTGCGCTGCAACCGAAAGCACCACTCGATTGCTTTTAATCAGGACCAGCACGCTTCTGTTAACCATATCGCTTATGAAGTGGACACGGTCGATGAGGTGATGAGAGGAATCGCCAATGTAAGAAAAGCAGGCTATCAAGAAATTTGGGGTCCTGGGCGCCATGGCCCTGGCAATAATGTTTTCTGCTACTTCCAGGATCCAGCGAAGTTTGTCATGGAGTATACGTGTTATTTAGAAACAGTTGAAGATGAGGCCGAATGGGTAGCGCGTGTTTGGAAACGGGTGCCGCATCTGATGGATCAATGGGGAATTGCCGGACCTCCTAAACCGGAAACACGGGCAGCGATGGCTGGACAGCCGGATCCAGGATGGGTCAATGCAAAAGAATTGGTGTAACGGAGGGGTGCCACGATGGATTTAGGATTAAAGGATAAAGTAGCTGTCATAATGGGAGGAACCTCTGGAGTCGGATTAAAAACAGCGGAAATGTTCCTTCAGGAGGGGGCTAAAGTAGCGGTCTGCGGCAGAAACTCTGAGCGGAAGGAAAAAGCCTATGATCATCTCCTGCAATTTGGCTCCATAGATTCCATTTATGCGGCAACATGCGATGTAACGAGTAAAGAGGATGTCAACGAGTTTATCAACGGGACAGCAGCCCATTTTGGCGGGATTGATATCCTTGTGAATGCAGCAGGACAAAGTGTCATGGGATACTTCTTTGATGTAACAGATGAACAATGGGAGCAGCAAATCCAATTGAAATACTTTGCCATCATTTACGCGGTGAAGGCGGTTCATCCTTATTTGGTCGAGCGGGGCGGCGGCAGAATCATTAATATCAATGCTACCTTAGCCAAGGAGCCGGAAAGACATATGATTGCTACAGCAGCTACAAGAGCAGGTCTACTGAATTTAAGTAAGACCCTTTCCCAAGAGCTTGCTTCCGATAATATTTTAGTTAACTCTGTTAGCTTAGGTTTGATACGGACCGATCAATGGGAGCGGCGCCGATTGAAAAATGCACCTGAAATAAAAGCGGAAGATTATTATGCAGACCTCGCGAAAAAGAGAAATATTCCACTGGGCAGAGTAGGAGAAGCAGAGGAAGTAGCCAGTGTGATTTTATTTTTAGCCTCAGAGAAAGCAAGTTATGTATCAGGTTCCACGATTGAAACAGCTGGAGCGCTGGGGAAAGCGCTTTAATTTTCGGATAAAGGCAGGAATAGATGATGAGTGAACAAAAGCAAATGGAATTTACAACAGCAGATGCAGTAGTAAAGGAACTTGTTCGTGCCGGCGTGGAAGTGGCTTTCGGCATTGTCAGTATCCACAACATGCCAATCTATGATGCAATCCTTCGCGAAGGAAGCATCCATTTAGTCTGTTCCCGTGGTGAGAGCGGCGCGGCCAATATGGCGGACGGCTATGCTAGAGCGACAGGGAAATTAGGAGTAGTGATTACAAGTACGGGAACGGGTGCCGGGAATGCAGCAGGTTCCTTAATTGAGGCATGGGCAGCAGGGGTGCCGGTTCTTCATCTAACTGGTGAGGTGGCTTCATCTTATCTAGGAACTGGCAGGGGATATATCCATGAATGTAAGGACCAGTTGTCGATGATGGAAGGGTGCAGTAAAAAAGCGGTCCGTTTAAGAAGGCCTGAGCAGGCAGCGGCTGTGGTCAGGCAGGCGATTCAGGACGCATTTGCCTATCCGGCAGGACCTGTAACGCTTGAAATCCCCATTGATTTTCAATCTGCTATTATTCCTAATTATCCGATTGATGAAATCAGAACAATGGCTCCATCCAATGAAACCCTTCCATATTTGCCTGAAGAGGCATTAATGAAAATCTCCCAAGCCCGCCGTCCGGTTATTTGGGCAGGAGGAGGAGTGA
Source organism: Neobacillus sp. NRS-1170 (assembly GCF_050468025.1). Lineage (NCBI taxonomy): Bacteria > Bacillati > Bacillota > Bacilli > Caryophanales > Bacillaceae > Neobacillus > Neobacillus sp. NRS-1170. Next base: position 6,768 of record NZ_JBITPF010000024.1, read on the forward strand.
TTACATCCAGTGCATCAAAAGAAGTTCAAGAGCTGGCAGAAAAGATTGGAGCGGCTGTCATCACAAGCCAGTCTGGAAAAGGAAGTATTCCAGAAGACCATCCTCAGTGCATCGGTCACTTTGCCGCTTATGAATTAACGAAAGACCTGCTGAAAAAGGCCGACTTGTTGATCAGTATAGGTGTTCGATTTAGAGGGAATGAAACCTCCAATTGGAAAGTTACTGTTCCAAAAGAACACATCGCCATTGATGCCGACTGGCTGGCAATCAATCGAAACTACGAGGCAAGCTACGGGCTAGTAGGGGATGCCAAACAAATCTTACAAGGGTTAAATCAAGAATTATCTAATACATCTATTGTTCCGGATTCTGCTTATCTTGATGAAGTACAGTCCGTTCGGGAAGAATTGCGTACTCAGCTAAGAGCCACACTTGGGCCATATGAACAAATTCTTGATGGCATGCGAAAAGTACTGCCGCAAAACACGATTTTAGTCCGCGATGTCACCGTTCAAGCGAATGTGTGGGGCAGCCGACTATTTGAAATCTATGAACCTAGGACATCGATTCACGCATCTGGCGGCGGAATTGGTCAAGGGCTGCCAACTGCGATTGGTGCGCAAATGGGCTTCAAGGATCGCCCGGTTGTCCTGATGGCAGGTGATGGCGGGTTTATGGTCAATGTCGGTGAAATGGCAACCGCCGCTCAAGAAAAACTGCCATTAATTATTGTCCTGTTTGATGATGCAGGTTACGGGGTGCTTCGAAATATTCAAAGTGCCGCTTATGGACGTCAAGTAGCTGTTGATTTGATGAGCCCTGACTTTGTGCAGTTAAGTCAATCGATGGGATTTGATGCATCACGAATCGGATCGCCAGCAGAGTTTGTCACAGAGCTTGAGAAGGCCGTAGAAAACAAAAAGCCAACGATGATTGTCGTAGACATGGATGCGGTTGGACCAATGGCGAAACCATTTGGAGGTCCTCCGGGTGCAGCTGATGCTTTCAAGCCGAAGAAGTTATAAGGAGGAATGACAGTGATTTCAACATATCCAGCGGTTTCTGGTAAATATCTGATTGACGGAAAATGGATTCAAGCGGAAATAACAGCGAATGTCATCAATCCAGCCAATACGAGTGAAGTGGCCGGCGAGGTGGCTTTATGTTCAAAGGCGGAAGTGGACCAGGCAGTAGCCGCAGCAGCGAAAGCCTATGAAAGCTGGGCGCAAACTGAAATCGAGGACCGAGCAAACAGGATGCATCTCGCAGCCGAGGAGATTCGTGCGATCGTTGAAGAGAATGTCAGTTTGCTAGTCCGTGAGAATGGTAAAGTATTGGTGGAAGCGAAAAAGGATATTCTTCGATGTGTAGATATTATGAAGCAAGGGGCAGAGGAATTACTAGAATGGTGGAAGCCTGAAAGCCTGCCCGGTAATCAAAAGGTGCAAATTCGCAAGCGTCCGCGCGGGGTTGCCGCGATCATTTCGCCTTGGAACTCACCGATGATTCTGACCTTTAAGCGGGTCATCCCGGCTGTTCTGACTGGAAATACGGTCGTTGTGAAGCCTGCAACCAGTTGTCCATTAACGATCATGACGTTTTTAAAAGTCGTCGCTTCCTATTTTCCGGATGGGGTCATCAATGTTGTGTCAGGCGCAGGAGGTGTGATTGGGGATGCGCTTTGCTCGGATCCAAGGGTTCGCACGATTGCATTCGTGGGCAGCACGGAAACGGGGAAGGAAATTATGCGCGCCGCCAGCGGCACCGTAAAGAAACTGTACATGGAGCTTGGTGGGAACGATGCCGCAATTCTTCTTCCGGATGTAAATTTAGATGATGAAGCGATCAAGCGTCTGCGTTTTGGAGTTCTTCGTGCGGCAGGGCAGGTGTGTTCAGCAATCAAAAGGATTTATGTGCACGAATCTAGATATAAGGAAACAGTTGAAAAGCTTACGAAGGAATTCAGCCGTATCCGGGTTGGAAATGGAATTCAGCCAGATGTGGAAATGGGTCCTTTAAATAACAAATCCCAGTATGATTATGTTAACGGTCTGATTAAGCGGGCAGCTGAATCTGGAGCCAATGTCATTACGGGAGGAATTCAGCTCGATCCGGAATCATGGGAACAAGGATATTTCATCATGCCGACCATCATTACTGGTGTAGAGCAAACAAGTGAAATCGTTCGAGCAGAACAATTCGGTCCGGTCATTCCGATTTTGCCGTTTTCTGATATTGACGAAGTAGTGAAGCTTGCCAATGACAGCGAGTTCGGTTTAAGAGCGTCTGTTTGGACAGAGGATGAAGCGCTTGCGGTCAAATTGGCAGACCACTTGGAAGCCGGTGCGGTTTTCCATAATAACCATACCGTGTTCCAAGATCTTCATCTTGATTTTCCAGGTTTAAAAGAAAGCGGGCTTTCCCGTGAAACCAGACATTGCGGGCTGGAATATTTCGCAGATTCCTACGGGTTGGCTAACTAATAAGGAGGATACCAGATGAGAATAGGGTTAATTGGCGGAGGAAATATTGGGAAGTTCCTTCTTCAAAGCATCAATATCAATGGTCTTCTTCCAGGGAGTAAAATTGTCGGCCTTTATACTCGAAACGAACAAACGGCAGGGCAGCTTGCGGCACAGTTTGATACAGAAAGTTTTCAAAATCCGCAATCAATGATCCAGTCTGCTGAAATTGACGTTGTGATCGAAGCGGCGACAATACAAGTGGTGAAGGATTATGGCGCCGACATTCTTGCAAGCGGCAAGGATTTAGTGCTTAGCAGTGTTGGCGCGTTAGCCGATGTGGATTTTTACCGGCAGCTTGAAGAAATTTGCCAAAAAAACTGCACGAAAATATATTTGCCATCAGGGGCGATTGGCGGATTGGATATCCTGAAGGCGGCGAAATCCATCGGCGAGCTGGAATCGGTTTCGATTGTAACGAGGAAGCCGCCGGCGGCCCTGCCTGGTGCTCCTGCCGACTGCGAACAAGTGATGTTCGAGGGCTCAGCTCATGAAGCGATTGAATTGTTTCCGAAAAATATTAATGTATCAATCATTTTGTCGTTAGCGGGCCTGGGTCCGGATAAAACGGTAGTTAAAATTATATCCGATCCAGCTGTCCGGAAAAACAGCCACTCGATTGAGGCGGCTGGGTCGTTCGGAAAATTATCTCTGGTTGTCGAGAATGATCCTATGCCGAATAATCCGAGAACAAGCTACCTGGCTGCCCTCAGTGTTTTGGCTGTTTTGAAAAACAAAGATGCGGTGGTCAAGGTCGGATAAATGCTAGAATGAAGATGGGGATGTTCACTAATAATATGGAAGAAAACAGGGGGAACCCGAAATTATTCTCCTGTAAAAATCAGAAATTTAGAATTTAGGGGGAATAGGTGATGATGAAAACAAACATAAATCTTGAAGAAATGTCGCAGCAAGATGTGATTGAATACTTAAAAGACTCCGTCCAGCCGGAAATTGGCGCAATCCCTGCCTCTCTTTTAGGAGACCAGAAGATTTATGACCTCGAGCATAAAAAAGTATTTTTGAAGACATGGCTGTTTATCGGTCATGAATCAGAAATTCCCAACAAAAATGATTTCATTACCAGGGACGTAGCCGGCTACTCCGTGATTATTACCCGCGGGGCAGATGGTGTCATCAGTGGTCTTTACAATATGTGTACCCACCGCGGGATGAAGCTTTGCCGGGCGGATGCAGGGAATAAATCTTCGTTTACTTGCCCGTATCACGGCTTTAATTTTAAAAACAATGGCGATTGTATAGGTGTGCCGCTTCAAAAGGATATTTATGGCGAGGACTTCGATAAATCAAGAATGGGACTTATGAAAATCAGAATCGAATCCTATAAGGGCCTGTTGTTCGGGACATGGAATGATGCGGCTGAACCATTGGAACAGTTTTTAGGTGATTTTAAGTGGTATCTCGATATTTTAGTGGGCCGTGCGGAAATGGAAGTCATTGGGCCGCCGCAGCGATTCATAATTCAATCGAATTGGAAAATCGGCGCGGATAATTTTGTCGGCGATTCGTATCATACGATGGTTACTCATGGTTCGATCGTGAAATTAGGAATGGTTCCAAGTGCTACGTATTCCAAAAAGGGCTACCAAATCCATACAGAAAATGGACACGGCTTAAATCTAGGCACCCCTAATCCTGATTTTGCGTTTCCAGTGGAACTGATGGATGAATACAAGGCGAATTTAACAGAAGAACAGTTTGATGTATTGTCCAATTTGAAAAATATGATCGGCAATATTTTTCCGAATCTATCTTTCTTAATTTCTCATACGAAGGTAAAAGGCCAATTGATCTCCAATACGACGGTCCGCCTGTGGAGACCGGTCGGCGTCGATAAAATGGAGGTTATTACTTGGTTTTTAGTGGAGAAGAATGCATCGGATGATTGGAAGAGACGTTCCCGTGAGTCATATATTTTAACGTTCAGCCCGTCCGGAATTTTTGAACAGGATGATACTGAGGTATTCACGGATATTACAGCGGCATCCTCAGGAACGATGCCATTAGTGAAGCAGCTGACCTTTAATTATACGATGGGCTTACACCGCAATCCTGTAGAAGATTTCGTCGGTCCTGGCGTGGTGTTTGATGATAAGTTCACAGAGGCAAATCAACGAAACTTTTATCGTTACTGGCTCGATCTTATGACATCTTAAAGCGGGGGTGGGTCTGCATAAAAAGATTGGAGGGATCAAGATGAGTTTGGAAAAGATGCTGGCAACCTATGAATTTGAACAGTGGCTGTATACGGAAGCGAAGCTTCTCGATGATATTGATTTTGATGGCTGGTTCAGCCTGCTGCACCCTGATATTTCGTATCAAATGCCAGTCAGGGTCAACAAGGAAGGGATTGAACGTCCCGATTATTCTTTAGATATGTTTGCGTTTGATGATGATATTGAATTATTGAAAATTCGGGTGGATCGTTTGAAAACGGATTACGCCTGGGCGGAAATTCCCCCATCTCGTACCCGCAGGTCTGTCAATAATGTCCGCCTGCTGGAGTATGTGCCGAATGAAAAAGCGGTCGTCAACAGTTATTTGACGATTTACCGGAGCCGCAGCACCGATATTCACCACGACTTAATTTCAGGCGAGCGACACGATGAATTCACTTATGTGGACGGGGAATGGAAGCTGTCCAAGCGTGTTTTCATCGTTGACCAAACGACATTAAATACTAGAAATTTAGCTATTTTTGTTTAATCGTCAAAGCGATTTGTCGTTATTCTCGGATAAATGCCGATTACTCTCGGTTAGAAGACAATTACTCTCGGATAAAAGGAGTTAACTCTCGGATAAGTAGCTTTTACTCTCGAAAGCAAAACTTATTCTCGGATAGAAGACAATTACTCTCGGATAAGCTGCATTTACTCTCGATAACAAAACTCTAAAATTAGCAGCTTTAAATAGAAAGGAGCACCCTGATGTCTCAGCTTAACGGAAAATCAATTTATTTGACCGGAGGTGCCTCCGGTATTGGCAAGGCTGTCACGGAGACATTTGTGAAGGAAGGTGCCACAGTCACCATCCTTGATAAATCTGCCGCTGGATTGGATGAACTAAAACAGCTTTTCGGTGAAAAGGTTCAATGTATTGAAGGCGATGTCACAGTCTATGAGGATCATGTTCGGGCAGTCCAGACAGCGGTCCAATCTTACGGCAAATTGGATGTTTTTGTGGCTAATGCCGGAGTATTCGATGGATTTGCCAAGTTTGAAACGGTATCACCGGAAGCCATGTCTGCTGCTTACAATCTACTGTTTGATATCAATGTGAAGGGATATTTTAATGGAGCAAAAGCTTCAGTGGAAGAGCTGAAGAAGACGTCCGGGAATATGATTTTCACTGTTTCCGGCGCAGGGTTCTATCCGGATGGCGGCGGGGTTTGGTATACGGCAAGCAAGCATGCGCAAATTGGCTTGATGCGCCAATTGGCATTTGAACTGGCACCGGATATCCGTGTCAATGCAGTAGCGCCTGGAGGAACATTAACTGCCTTGCATGTTATCCCGCCTCTACAGCCTTTTGTCAAAATCGTCGATAACGAAACGAAAGAGAAAAGCATTAAAAAACGGAACCCTCTGCAAATTGCCATGAAATCGGAAGACCATGTTGGAGCTTATCTCCTTCTCGCCTCTGATCAGGCACGTGCGATTACAGGTGAAGTAATTTCGAGTGATGGAGGGCTGGCTGTTCGCGGTCTTGGGTAGGGGGGTGACTGTCACCGCCCTTATTTTGGCGGAGGAAAAGTTGTCTGTCGCAAGAGAATTTTGCAAAATTAGCTATAAAAATTGAGGTGAATCAAGATGACCGAATCATTGACGGAAAAAAAGCCGCTGGCCGGCAATAATGTCATTAATCAAGTTGCATTTGTTGTGCGTGATATTGAGCAGGCATCGGAGGCTTTTGCCAAACTTTTGGGCATTCCGAAACCGAATTGGTTTTTAACTGGCGACCGGGAAGTTTCTAAAGTGGTCTTTCGCGGGCAGCCAACGGATTCCCGCAGTAAGCTGGTGTTCATGAACACTTCGACTGTGCAGATTGAATTGATTGAACCGAACCAGGAGCCCGGCACCATGCGCGAGTATTTGGATACAGTCGGGGAAGGCATTCATCATATCGCCTTTGATGTCGATTCTATTAAAGATAGACTTCCAGTTTTTGAGGAAAACGGATATCCATTGCTTCAAAGTGGGGAATTTACTTCTAGCGATGGCAGATACGTTTATGTCGATACCTTAAAGAGTCATAAGACTTTAATGGAGCTGTTAGAAAGCGGGAGGGATACTGCTCCGACCACAGATGTCTTCACTCCATTATTAGGAACCAATAAAGTCGAGCAGCTTGCGATTGTTGTAAAAGATCTGGATGCAACTGCCGAAGCGTACTGCAGATTATTGGGAGTAGAAAAACCACCGGTTATTCATTCAGGTCCAAGCGAGCTTACTCAGGTTATTTTTGAAGGTCAGCCAACCGATGCAAAGTCGAAATATATGTTTATTAACACGCCTTTACTTCAACTGGAATTAATTGAGCCAGGTGATTCGACAAGCACGTGGAAAAAGCATCTCGAAACTCAAGGAGAAGGTGTCCACCATATTTCATTCGTCGTACATGATATGGATGAAAAAGTGAAATTGCTAGAGAATCTTGGCTATCCAGTTATCCAAAGGGGGAATTTTTGGAACGGCAAAGGCAGATACGCTTATATGGATACGATCGCTGCATACAAAGTAATCATCGAATTACTTGAAAGGTACTAATCGCGGGAGAAGATTCGAAATTTTATTCAAAAGAAGTCCCTAAAACGGGGCTTTTTTGTTTTGAAGAGAAGTAAACTTTTCCGTACAAAATGGGTGCTGTATTTTTTCCATGAAATTTCTAGGGAAAGAGCCCTTCCCCATCTTAGTTTCTTTACATAAATTGTAGGGAATAAGTCTAAAGGAGGTCTATAATATGTTCGGTTATGGTGGATTTGGTGGTTGTTGTGGCTATGGCGGTTTCGGTTACGGCGGCGGCTTTGCTTTAATCGTTGTATTGTTTATTTTGTTAATCATCGTAGGAGCAGTTATCTGTTTCTAAGAAAACAATATTTCATCAACAAAAAAAGCCTGTAATGGCTTTTTTTGTTGAAATTTTTTTATCAGGCTCAGCACTTGTCTATTCACTTTTCCTATCTTGTACATAGGATATTATTACACCAAAGCCAATCTATATAAAAATTTTTACCTCCTCAGAAACGTTTGCTTATCCAGCAGACGTTTCTTGTGTTTTATTTCGCAGAAAAGTGACAAGAAGCATCGATTTACGAAAAATACATTAAAAAAGTAAGCTCCCAATGGAAGCTTACTTTTTTTCAAGGATTCGAAATTCAATTTTTTAAATCTCCACTATTTTAATCCGTATGCCTTTATTATCTCTTGTTTAATACTATTTCCGGCATCATCCCAGGCACTGGCTCGAAGAGAGACAAAGCCTCCCGGTTTATTTGGATGTTGGATCGTGGCTGTCCAGCCCTTCCCTTCAGCAATTAATCCAACATTTTCCCAGGATTTTCCCTCGTCAAATGAAACCTCAAGGGATGCTCCATCGATTTTACCATTTCCTGGGGCGCCGGAAATTTGGATCGCCGACAAACCAATTTTGGTCGAATGACCGGCAATGGCGTCTCCGTTCATGTCGGTATCCACTTTGTAATCAAGCGAAAGCATCGGTAAATCTGATTTAAATTCCTCTTGCTGTTTAGACCAGAACGTCCACTCTGTATGTGTTCGAACGGATGTATGCCAGCGCTCCTCATCACGGGAGGCATCACTGACTATTCGATATTGGGTATTTTCAACAGGATAGTTTGCAAAAGAATAGATTGCTTGTCCTTTACCCTCCTTCACGAGGTTGGAGCCTTGATAAAGCTTTAGTGTTTGCTGACCAGGGTAAGTCATTTCTGCACCTGTGCTTCCTAAGCCAGAATCAGCCCATGCAGGAACATAGATAATCAGGCTGTTCCCTGAACGGTAAGGTACCCAGAAGCCATCACCAAAGCGAGGGCGGACTACTGGAGCAAACCATTCTTCCTCTAACTGCTGCCCTGGCGTGTATTTGGCTAAAGGCTGACGTACTTCCCATTGGCCGTCAAGCACACTAGCCTGATGATACCAGGATGTGCCCTCTTGGGCAGATACCCATTCTGTTCGGACAGCTGGCAGGGATAGACTCATAGGGAAGCCTACTCCAATTGGGCGGTATGCCGGGAGATCCCAGCGGAACTCAGCACCTGGAGCCGTGCGGTCTGATCTATACTGAGTATTAATTTTTACAAGATCTTTTGTTTTAGGTGAATAGGTTAAATCCTTTGGTATAGCATTATGATGGTTATCGACAAGATCATAAATGTATGCACTATCAGGATTACCGTCGGCTTTCAATTTTAATTTTCCAGAAAGGGCAGCCTTAATGAGACTTTTACCCTCTGTTCCACTAATAGCAGCTACTGCAATTGGACTATCTGAAAGTGAGAAATCTTCATTTTCAATTCCAACAAATTCGCTCAGTTCTTTCGGTCCATCATTTACAGTAATCAAGAGTTTAGCCCCGGCCTTATAGGCTGCCGCAGCCCTCTCTGAACCGGATACTTCATCACTGCGTTCCACGATAACGGCCTTGTCCTTCACATTCAATCCATTATAGTCTGATGCAGCACCCTTGCCCGCATAAACGGTATCCAAATTGTATTTCCCTTTTAGAAGCGTACTTCCCGCTTGAGGGATATCATCTAATTCTTGGCCGTTGAAGTTGATCATTAATACAGGCTCTGTAAGACGCCAGCGTGTGTTCATGGCGAAATCACCATTTTTTACTGGATTAGTTGGTTGTGCGTACATATGATCCTTCCAAACCGGCAGAACGTAAATGTCCTCGACGATATTTCCATCAATCGTACGGTGATATTCCATTTTTCTAAAACTCGCTTCGGTCTCTTTTGGGACATTAGCGGTTATTTCGTTCGCTTTACGGGCATCCAGTTCAACTGTTTGCGGTCCATTTAGGTTGATTTCAGGGTTACCGACAAGTGCGACACCAGAATGATCTGTATTCACGTCAACATCCATCATTGACATCACAGAATAAGTTCCAGGCGGCAGTCGTAATTCCTTCGTACCGTCAACGGCCATAAACTGTGGAACTCCATCCGGACCAAGGAGATTGATGTACGTTAGAGTAGGAGACCCGTCACGATCGATTGCTTTTAAAGTTAGCGGATATCTTTCCTCTTCTTTGATCATACCCAGTGCTGTATGGACCACTGTTTGACCATCAGCTGAGGCGGTAAGCTGTCCTTGATAACGGGCACCGAGAGCTCCAAGCTGTGGGTCAAGTTTTACGGAAACATCAGCAGTACCTTTTGCAGGGACAGTTATTTGGTTTGTTGAAATTTTTATCATCCCAGCAGGCGCATCTGCCACCCTGTTATCTGTAACCTTTACAGAAAGATCCAGTGTTATTGGCTGGTCGCTGTCGTTCGTGTACGTAACTTTTTTCTCAACCGGAGCATCTCCCTCATGCGGCCAGTCAAAAAAGCCAAAGTCGATGGATCCTGTCGCACGTACAGTTCCCAATGTTGCGGCCGCTATGTCAAGTCGGCCGGTTCCGCCCTCATATGGCTTAATGTTGTCCAGTTTCTTGGTTGTACTCATCAGCGCATCCTTCAGTTGCGCCCCTGTCCAATCAGGATGGCGCTGTGCGAGAATGGCTGCCGCTCCAGCAACATGAGGTGTTGCCATCGACGTGCCACTCATCTTGAGATAAGAGCCGCTGCCCAAAGTTGCAAATTGAGAGCGGGCCGCAGTAATATCTACACCAGGAGCAGTAAGATCCGGCTTTAACCCCATATCTCCGTAGCGAGGGCCTTTTGAGGAAAAGTAAGCCAAGTTATCTGACTTGTCAACAGCACCAACTGTAAGGGCTGAATCTGCAGCGCCTGGTGAACCAATGCTTTCAGTTCCCGTGTTGCCTGCAGCAATAACAAACAGTGCGCCTGTATCTTTACTTAGATTATTCACTGCTTCTGCCATCGGGTCTGTTCCGTCACTGGGCTCCGAGCTGCCTAAGCTCATGCTAACAATTTTGGCATTGTGGGCAGCCCATTCCATCCCATCAATAATCCAGGAATCCTGACCAAAACCTTCATTACTAAGCACCTTACCTACCAAAAGTCGTGATCCTGGAGCTACACCTTTATACTTTCCTGCTGACGCTGCTCCTGTTCCAAGTACAGTGGATGCTACATGTGTACCGTGAGCGTGATGGTCTTCTACGTCCTCACCAGGGACAAAGCTCTTTGAAGCATCCAATTGACCAGCAATATCGGGGTGTTCCGCATCGATTCCGGTGTCAAGCACGGCTACCTTTACACCCTTTCCGTCAAAGCCGGCATTCCAAGCCGTTGGTGCGCCAATTTGTGGAACACTTTCTGCAAGGGTGACTTCTACTTTGCCATCAAGCCAGACTTTTTCAATTCCGGGGGTTAACGCTGCTCGTGAAGCCTTGGCTGGTTGGGTTCCTTTAGTGATGTCTTGCCAGAACGTTTTCGTTTGCTTTTTATCAGTGGAAAGTGCCACACCATTAATGCTTTCTAGCACATGGGTTTGCTTGGCTCCTTTTGGTGTAGGTTTAGGCACAGCAGAACGAGTTTTAGACTCAGAATATTGAACGATGACAGGCAAAGTATTTTGAGAGGCATCATCATATCCATCAGCAATGAGCGTGGAGATATTGAATAAATCCTTATCCAAGAAGCCGGAGGCTAAATAAGACATTGCTTGGTCAGGTATGACATAGGTATCCTTGTTGATTGTCATAATTCGTGCCCCGCCCCCAGCATTATCAGCGGGTTCTACGCTAATGACACTTTGCCCATCGGCTAACTCTGTTACAGTGACAACATCCCCCGTAATAAGCGTGATAACATGCTTTCCTGTACTTGCTTTTGCGTTTATACCCTGTAGAACTTCTGATATGCCGTCTGCTGGTTTTACTAAATTTTTGCTAGAGTCATCAGCAAACGCTTGAAGGGTGGGTACGGTAAGTAGAGCGGTAGTCATCATCGCCGCAAAATACTTCTTGAATCTAGGCTTTTCCATTTTTCATTCTCCTATTCTGTAAAAAATTTATCTTGCAATCTCTCTATTAAAAAATTATAGAGTGAAATAAGTAGACTGTTAATTGGGACAATTCTAACTTTTAGGTGGTGGATGATGGAGGGTTTTTTTGAGAAGCAGGGGTCCTTTGTGCAAAATAACGAAGCCTTATCATCTTGTTTACTTGGGACAATTCTAATTAGCTGACAAAAAAGGACAATTGCTGCGGGCAATTATCCTTTGTCAATCTATTAAGTTAACGATCGTTTTCCTCGATTATATTCGCTTTCTTAAGTTCAACGGGCGACCCTATATTGAAAAGCCGATTCTTAAGATGCTGGTTGGCAATCCGAAGATAATGGTTGGCAGAACGGAAGTCCTGATTTTCCTCATAATAGGCCGCCATCATCTGAAGATATTTGCTTCCTCTATCGGCAGACATATGATTTTCGATGATGGATAATCCATGATTAATTAGATATTGAATGAGTGTTTTTTTCGGGCCGACTGCTTCTTGATAAAGGATTTTCAATTCTATAAAACGAGGTGACTTTTGATCCTGAAAGGAATCTAGTGCTTCTTTTAAGATACCCGCTGCCTTTTCATATTGTGAATCGGAGATCAGGGCCTCGGCCAGACTGGATATCGTTATGTAATAATTAAGAGTGTTTTTATCTCTTAGTTGAAGGGCCAGCAAATAATAGTTCACCGATTCTTCAATCTTTCCTTGTCTATAATGCAAAAAACCGAGATTATGCAGGGAAAGGGACCGCGTCTCTGTATCCTGAAGCATTTCTGCATCATTTAAAATATGAAGAAGCATTTCTTTGGCTTTATCAAATTCCCCAATATAAATAAAATTAACCGCAAGAATCATTTTCACATAGACAATTCGCAAAAAGTTATTTGTATTTTGAAACACACGTAATGCCTTATAGGCATAATGAATGGATAAAGAATAGTGGCATAAATGGCCTTCCAAGGCTGACCGAAAATAATAATACTCTGTAATTTTTGACTGATATTGCTCTGACTGTTCCTCCGCGCGGGACAGGAAGAGGAGAGCTTTCGGGAATTGTTCTTTTTTCCCATAATAGATTCCCTGAAGAAGGTCCCATACAAAAGTCTCAAAGGGAGAAAACTTCGAGATGTACCGATGAATGCCTAGTGAAGATTTTTCAAAAGCTTCAAGATCCTCCAAAAGGAGGTAATAGCGGAGCTTATATAGCTCATATAAATAAAGCATGTCCGTACAATAGATGTATTCCTTGTCCCTCTGCAATTCTTTATAGATTGCAGCAGCCTTTTCCTGGTGCATCCGTTCAATTGTCTCGTAAAATAAATCCAGCTCCTGCCTGATTAATTCGGTCTTTTTGTTTTCTTCCTCTATAGAAATCTGCAATCTTTCACATAACAGCTTCAGTGTTTTGGGATTGGCGTCTTTCGTATTATTTTCTATTTTGCTTAAGTGTGTAATCGAGCAAATGCCATGGCATAGCTGTTCCTGCGTCTTATTTTGCTTTCTGCGATGATAATAAATCACTTTTCCTATGGACATGCAATATACCTACTCTCCTAGAACGAAAATAAAGGACTTTTTTACATTTTAACTACTTTTAGATTAATAGTAATTAAGTAAATAGGATTAATTTTTCAACTTTCGTACCAAGAAGAAATCATTTATGGATATTTAACTGAATATTACATATAGTCAGCGATATTAATTGACTAATAAAACTAAAAAATACTAAAATGGATAAAATCGATTGAAAAACTTGTATTTTACTGAAATGATTAATCAAGTTTAAAGAGGGTATTTTTATGTCAAAAGGAATAAAAGAAATCAACTCGGATGGTTCATTTAATCGCCAGAAAAATAGATTTACAACACCGTTTGGTACAAAAGAAGGGGAGCTGCCTGTTGAGGCGGAAAGATATAGGCTTTTATGGTCGGCTGTCTGTCCTTGGGCGCATCGATCGGTAATCGTTCGCAGCATCCTTGGCCTGGAAGAAGCCATCAGTTTAGGAACCGCCAGCCCGATGCGTCCGAAACTCCCTCATGTGGACTGGGAATTTGCACTTGATGAAGGCGGAGTTGACCCGGTACTCGGAATCAGATACATGAGTGAAATTTATCAGAAAACAGCACCCGATTACTCTGGCCGCCCAACTGTTCCTGTGATGGTGGATGTAAAGGAACAAAAAGTAGTAAACAATGATTATTTTAAACTAACAAATTATCTGGAAACCGTGTGGGCCTCGTTACATAAAGAAAATGCTCCCATTTTGTATCCGGAACACTTGCGTGGGGAGATAGATGCTTTAAATGATATCATTTTCCATGATGTCAACAATGGTGTTTATAAATGTGGTTTTGCCCAGTCTCAAGAAGCCTATGAAGCAGCATATGATACCTTATTTGCCAGATTAGATGAATTGGAAGAGCGTCTCTCCACACGCCGCTTCTTATTTGGAGAATATATTACCGATTCAGATGTCCGGCTATATGCCACATTAGTCCGTTTCGATGCCGCCTATTACTCGGCTTTCAAGACAAACCGCAATCGGATTGTTGATTTTTCCAATCTATGGGGCTATTTGCGTGATCTCTATCAAACACCCGGCTTTGGGGATACGACTGATTTTCATGCTATTAAAGTGCATTATCATTTATCCAACCATATTGCTAGCGATGATCAAAAAAGCTTTCATATATTGCCGAAGGGTCCGGACTTGTCAGGTTTGCATTCGCAGCATAATCGTGAAGTGTTAAGTACTAAAACGGAAAAGTTTTTAATCCATTGAGAGGCGGGCATAAAAATGATCATACGTGATGCTAAAGATGAGGAAATACCGTATATTCGGGAGCAGCGAGTTATATCCTACGAAGAACATGCAAAAAAAATTCCCGATGGGCATTGGCAGGCATTGAAGCGAGGCATTTTATCAGAAAGTGATAATAACCCAGATGTCGAGCGGATTGTGGCAGTTGCAGATGGAGCCATACTGGGGAGTGTCGTTTTGTTTCCAGCCAAAACGGATGCCTATGACGGCTTTGTGGAAAAACTGGATTATCCCGAAATCCGTATGCTTGCGGTTACCCCACAAGCAAGAGGCAAAGGGATAGCTTCAGCTTTGATTCATGAATGCATTGGTCGGTCGAAGGCAAAGGGACATAAAGCAATCGGACTTCATACGGGAGAATTTATGGATGGCGCGATGAGATTGTATGAGCGCCTTGGCTTTGAGCGGGTGCCCCAATTGGACTTTGTGCCAGCAGATGATGGGATCGTGGTAAAGGCATTCCGGTTAGCTTTTAAAGAATAAGAGAATTTTCGAAAACACACTTGACAGGTCGGAAAAGTCAGAATAAAATGGTAATAATTTAAAAGTTTGAAAGATAATTTAATATTAAGCTGATTGGATAACCAAAGGCTTATACTCACTTGCTGGGTGTAGGCCTTTTTTTGTTCAGAAGGGAGAGTGGCTGATCATGATTTACCCGATTAGTAAGGGGAGTCCACATTGTTGTCAGTTAAAAGGGATTTTTATTTAGTTAAAACCAAGTAAACTTATATGAAATATGTAGTTTAAGAGGAGGATGATTAAATGGCAATTGTGGATCAAGCGAAAGCCAATTTTATTTTATCAACTTTAAAAAATATGGAGTATGGTTCTGTAATCATAACCGTCCATGACGGTAATATCACACAAATAGATAAAACAGAAAAAACGCGCTTTGCCTCTAAAAGTGCGGGTGTAAAGAACCAAAAGTGACTACACTATGTAAACCATATTTTTACAATCAAAGTTGCCGATCAGTCGTACTGAAGGCTGCTTATTTTTAGACAATGCTATGAGAGTTTTCTGCCTGGTAAAAGGCAATCTTTTTTTACGCATTGAGCTAAAGTAGGCAGCCTTTTTTATTAGAAAAAAGGGGGAATAACAATGTTATTAAGTCGAAAAATTGCTTACAAATTATCATTCTTTCTCATGCTTTTTGCTCTTGTTCTTGCAGGATGCAGCAGTAATGAGGCGGGCAGTCAGCCTGCCAAGAATACAGAGGCTGCCGCTAAAAAGAAAGAGCCGATTGAATTATTAAATGTTTCTTATGACCCAACTCGAGAGCTTTACGAAGAGGTTAATGCGGAATTCGCGAAGGATTGGGAGAAGAAAACCGGCCAAAAGGTTACGATTCAACAATCCCATGGCGGTTCAGGGAAACAGGGGCGCGCTGTCATTGACGGCCTTGAAGCCGATGTTGTCACGCTAGCCTTAGCTTATGATATCGATGAAATTGCTAACACAGCAGGCTTATTATCGAAGGATTGGCAAAAGAAACTGGACGATAATTCCACACCTTACACATCCACGATTGTTTTTCTTGTTAGAAAAGGAAATCCAAAAGGGATTAAGGATTGGGATGATTTAACGAAAAAAGGCGTTTCCGTCATCACACCGAACCCGAAGACTTCAGGTGGAGCGAGATGGAATTATTTAGCTGCTTGGGCTTATGCACAGGAAAAATTCGGCGGTAATGAAGCAAAAATCAAAAACTTCATGAGCCAATTATATAAAAATGTTGAAGTGCTGGATTCTGGCGCACGTGGAGCAACGACGACATTTGTTGAGCGCGGTATTGGTGACGTTTTAATAGCTTGGGAGAATGAGGCATTCTTGACGCTAAATGAGTTAGGCAAAGACAAGTTTGAGATAGTGGTTCCTTCTCTAAGCATACTCGCAGAACCGCCTGTTGCCGTAGTCGATAAAGTGGTAGATAAAAAGGGAACAAGAGAAGCTGCAGAGGCTTATTTGAAATTTTTATACACCGATAAGGGACAGGAGATTGTTGCCAAAAATTATTATCGTCCGCGCAATCAAGAAATTCTCGCTAAGTATGCTGATGTGTTTCCAAAAATCAATCTTGTAACGATTGATGACTATTTTGGAGGCTGGAAGAAAGCGCAGGAAACGCACTTTAATGATGGCGGGACGTTTGATCAAATTTATCAACCGAAATAATTTTTGGGGCCTAATGTAAGAGTTTATAGAAAGATGAGTCCGTTCATTTCCCCTAACAGGGAGAAATGAGCTAGTAGGGTAAATGAAGAGGCGTTTCATTTCCCCAAACAGGGAGAAAAGAGCTAGAAGGGGAAATGAAAATGTGGTTCATTTCCCCAAACAGGAAGAAAAGAGCTAGCAGGGTAAATGAAGAGGCGTTTCATTTCCCCAAACAGGAAGAAAAGAGCTAGCAGGGTAAATGAAGAGGCGTTTCATTGCCCCAAACAGGAAGAAAAGAGCTAGCAGGGTAAATGAAGAGGCGTTTCATTTCCCCAAACAGGAAGAAAAGAGCTAGCAGGGTAAATGAAGAGGCATTTCATTTCCCTAAACAGGAAAAAAAGTGCTAGCAGGGGAAATGAAAATGCATTTCATTTCCCCAAAATCGGAAAAAAGTGCTTAAAGGGTAAATGAAATAGTTCATTTACCCAAAAAGTTTATAGCGGAAGGGGTCAACCTCATGTTTCGTTCTTTAAAAAGGAATCATGTCCTTCCCGGATTTGGTCTTTCTCTGGGATTTACGATGTTTTACATTAGTTTTCTCGTCATTCTGCCAGTATCGATGATATTCATTAATTCTGCTGATGCTCCATGGTCAAAAATTTGGCAGACAATTTCGGAACCAAGGGTCGTGGCTTCCTATCAGCTCAGTATTGGTGCCTCCTTACTGGCAGCGGTCATCAATGTTGTATTCGGTGTGTTAATCGCCTGGGTGTTGGTTCGCTATCGCTTTCCAGGTGGACGAATCATTGATGGGCTGGTTGATTTGCCCTTCGCCTTGCCGACGGCGATCGCAGGGATAGCCTTAACGACGCTGTACACGGAAAATGGCTGGATTGGGCAATTTTTAGGATTTAAAGTGGCGTTCACACCACTAGGAATTACCATTGCCTTAACCTTTATCGGGTTACCCTTTGTTGTTCGCACAGTACAGCCTGTTTTGCAAAACTTGGACAAAGAAATCGAAGAGGCCTCTGCAAGTTTGGGAGCGAACAGATTGCAAACGTTTGTAAAAGTACTCTTTCCAGAGCTCCTTCCGGCGGCACTTACAGGTTTCGCATTAGCATTTGCCCGGGCCCTGGGCGAGTACGGTTCTGTAGTTTTTATCGCAGGGAATATGCCGATGCGTACGGAAATAACCCCGCTGTTAATCATGACGAAGCTGGAACAATATGATTACGCGGGAGCCACGGCCATTGCTGCCGTCATGCTTATTTTTTCTTTTATTTTATTATTTGTTATTAATTTATTACAGTGGTGGACAAATCGGAAGTTTATTTAGCGAAATTCGGTAAGAAAACAGATCATGAAAGAATTCTACGTGACCGAAAAGGGTTAGAAACAGGGAAAAGGGTAACGTAGAAAGGGTCTACGTGACCGAAAGAGAGTCAGAAACAGGGAAAAGGGTAACGTAGAAAGGGTCTACGTACCCGAAAAGAGTTTGAAACAGAGATAAGGGTAACGTAGAAAGACTCTACGTGACCCAAAAGGTTAGAAACAAAGAAATGGTAACGTATAACAAACAATAATCAAAAAAATTTTTAATAAGCAAGGAGGAAAACGATGGCCGGGCATGTTTCTTTACAATATTCAACAGCACCACAGCAAACCCCAATCCAAGAATCAGAACCTCGCTGGGTGCGCTGGTTCCTAATCACAATCGCTTTAGCATTTATATGTTTGTTTTTGTTATTACCGCTTTCAGCTATTTTTATAAAAGCATTCGAAAAAGGCATACCTGTTTTTCTAGCAGCGATAAGCGACATTGATGCCTTAGCGGCGATAAAGTTAACTGCAATCATAGCCTTAATTACCGTTCCTCTTAATGCCATCTTTGGTGTGGCGGCTGCATGGGCAGTGACCAAGTTTCATTTCAAAGGCAAAAGCCTTCTCATTACAATAATAGACCTGCCCTTTGCAATCTCCCCTGTCATCGCAGGTTTGGTATTTGTCTTATTATTCAGTGCCCACGGTCTGTTTGGACAGTGGCTGCTGGAACATAATATCAAAATCATTTTTGCTGTACCCGGAATTGTACTTGCGACTCTTTTGGTGACTCTGCCTTTTGTCGCCCGGGAGTTGATACCATTGATGCAGACGCAAGGAACCGCCAATGAAGAAGCTTCCATGACACTAGGTGCCAGCGGCTGGAAAACATTTTGGCTGGTGACCCTGCCGAATATCAAATGGGGACTTTTGTATGGCATTATTTTGTGTTCTGCTCGAGCGATTGGAGAGTTCGGCGCCGTTTCGGTTGTGTCTGGGCATATTCGCGGAGTGACCAATACGATGCCGCTTCATATTGAAATTTTATATAATGAATATCAATTTTCTGCCGCCTTTGCGGTCGCATCGTTAATGTCATTATTCGCTATCTTTACCTTGATCATAAAAAATGTAATTGAATGGAAAGCGAAGGGAGTTTCCTAAAAATGAGCATTCAAATTCAAAACATCTCAAAGTCATTTGGCACCTTTAACGCCCTTGAAAATGTTAATATCGATATTCAAACAGGAGAACTCGTTGCCCTTCTTGGCCCGTCCGGCTCGGGAAAAACTTCCTTGCTAAGGATTATTGCTGGTTTAGAAACGGCAAATCAGGGAGCCATTCTTTTCGGGAATGAAGATATGACCCACATCCATACTAAGGAGCGTAAAGTCGGCTTTGTGTTCCAGCATTATGCCTTATTCCGCCATATGACCGTTTTTGATAATATTGCCTATGGGTTAAAGGTGCGTCCTAGAAAAATGAGACCCTCCAAACAAGAAATAAAAGACAAGGTCTATGAATTACTGAAACTAGTAAAGCTCGAGGCTTATGCCGACCGCTATCCATCCAATTTGTCTGGCGGGCAGCGGCAGCGGGTCGCACTTGCAAGAGCCTTGGCTGTTGAACCTAAGGTCCTTTTATTAGATGAGCCATTTGGTGCCTTGGATGCAAAGGTTAGGAAAGATCTTCGCAGGTGGCTTCGAAAGCTGCATGATGATTACCAGATTACTAGTATTTTTGTGACGCATGATCAAGAGGAGGCACTTGATGTTGCAGATCGGATTGTTGTTATGAATGAAGGAAAAATTGAGCAGATTGGTACACCAGAAGAAGTCTATGAAAATCCAAATAGTCCATTTGTTTATCATTTCTTAGGTAATGTTAATTTATTTAAGGGGCGTTTGCATAATGGGAAACTGCGCCATGGGAATTTTGAGGTCGACGCACCGCCTGAATTTGCGGAATCGATGAATACAGATGCAGTTGGCTATGTCCGGCCCTATGATATCAGCATTGAACTAGAAAAAAGCCTTGATTCAGTTGCTGCAAAAATCAGCTATATCCATTTGGTTGGAGCGGTGGTCCAGCTTGAACTTATCCGAAAAGATAATGGTGATTTTTTAGAAGCGGAATTAACAAAAGAACACTATCGAAGCCTCAATCTAAAAACTGGGGAAGATGTGTACGTAAAACCAAAACAGTTGAAGGTTTTTATACCGGACGATTTTTCAATTTAAAAACAAGCAGATTGCTGCTTGTTTTTTCCATTTCTCCACTCAACCTTGTAAAATAAAAGGTAAGGGAGGTCATTTATATGGACGTAATTGATAAAGCACTTCGAGTTGCTAGTATAGCACACCAAAACCAATGCAGGAAAAATACCGATATACCTTATATCGCCCACCCTGCCGCAGTCGGGATGCTGGTATTGAAGGCGGGGTACAGCGATGACGTCGTCGCTGCGGCGATCCTGCACGATACTGTTGAAGATACAGAACTTACATTAGAAGATATTGTGCGGGAATTTGGAGCGAAAATTGCTGAAATTGTGGCAGGCTGCTCCGAACCAGATAAATCACTGTCTTGGAAAGCTAGGAAGGAACATACGATAGAATTTTTAAAGACCGCTTCTGTAGGAATTCGTGCAGTAGCCTGTGCCGATAAACTCCACAATATACGCTCCATTTTAAGTGATTATGAACAGGTTGGCGACAAGGTGTGGGACAGGTTTAATGCAGGAAGGGATCAGCAAAAGTGGTATTATACGAATATCGTAGAAAGCCTGGGCAGCCACTCAACTTTTCCTCTGTTAGAGGACTTAAAAAAAGAAGTGGATCGATTATTTCGCAAGGGGGATTAAGGGTGGAAATTAGATTGCTAACTTCAGCTGATGCTGAAAAGTATTGGGGTTTAAGGTTAGAAGCATTAAAACAAAATCCAGAGGCCTTTTTAACAAGCTATGAAGATGCGATAAAGAGAGAAAACCCGATCGAACAGACAGCCCGTAACTTTAGTCAGCCAGGGAACTATACGTTTGGCGCGTTTGAAAATGGGGAGCTGATTGGAGTCGTCACATTACTGCAAGAACAAGCAGAAAAAATCAAGCACCGTGCCAATATCTATGCCATGTATGTAACACAGTCAAAACGCGGCACTGGCATCGGTGAGGCACTGATGACCGAGGCTATAAAGAAAGCAAAATCAGTCGAAGCAATTGAAAAAATAAACTTATCTGTTATGGCCAGTAATGAAAAGGCAAAAAAGCTCTATATAAAATTAGGATTTAAAGAGTATGGATATGAGGAAAAGGCCATGAAAATAAATGGCATATATTATGCTGATGAACATATGGTATTGCATTTATAAATCATGAAAATGTAAAAAAGGCGATTCATGAGGAGAGAAATTATGTGTTAAAATGGCCTTGTAGAGATTGGAGGTCGTCTAAAAATGATTACATTCTACAAAGTCATTGTTTTTATTCATATTTTTTCGGCTATCATCGGGATGGGGCCTGGTTTTATTTTAACGACAGTTGTCAAATCTGGAAATACCATGACCGAATTACGGCATTCCTATAGAATCCGTCACAAGTTACATATTTATGTGATGATTGGCGGTACGCTTTTGCTGGTGACAGGTTTGATTATGGGCTTCCTCAATCCAAGCCTGTTTCGGATGGGATGGTATGTCATAAGTCTTATTCTATTTTTAGTGGCTCTTGCGTCTGGACCGCTCCTGCTGTCACCAAGGTCCAAACCGGTAAAAGCCCTATTAGAATCCCATAAGGGTGATGATATCCCTGAGGAATATTGGCGCTTATCCAAAGCCCTTTTCCGAACTGAAAACGTGGCAAATGTTATTTTTATCATTATCATTATCCTTATGATATTAAAACCATTTTAATCAAACAGGTATGGCGATTAATCCGCCATACCTGTTTTTTTGAGGTCTGAATATAGATAGGAAATCATGCCGGGAATTCTTTTTCTAAAAAATTCATAGCGGTGTTCCGCACCTTCAATAACCTCAAAATGTAAGTTTTCCACTTTACTTTTCAAAATATCATAAACACCGTTCGTAAGCCCAAGGAACAGCTGGTTCATTTCCTCGTCTTCGCCGACTTCCTTTGTGCCAAAGTCGATGTAAAATCTTTCGATGGATGAGAGGTCGGAGCTCCTTAAAAGTTTCTCGATTTCTTCCTGGTTACGGTAAAAACCTGGAGAAATAGCGGCGATTCTTTTAAAGATATGAGGATACTTGCAGGCAGCATATGTAGAAATATGACCGCCTAAAGAAATGCCTGCCATCGAAGTATGGTCCGTAACCGTTCTGTATTTCTTATCGATGAGCGGTTTCAGTTCATGGAGGATGAAGTCCAGATATTCTTCGCCTCTGCCCCCTGAAGAGCTGGCGTACCCTAAAACTTTCTTACTTGTTTCACCGTTCACCCATGGACAATATTCATTTATCCGCTCCTCGCCCTCAGGGTTCAAGTCAATCGCAACGACAATAATGTCAAGACCAGTTTGTTCCAAGTGGTCCTTCATTCCTAACGATATCCCTCGTATAGCCCCTTCGTCTTCAAAAACATTTTGTCCGTCGTGCATATACAATACAGGATAGCGTCGTTCATATTCGTTATAGCTTTCCGGCAGATAGACTCTTATCATTCTTTCTTGTTTAAAGGAAGACATATAAACAGGGAAATTTTCCAGCACAATCGTTCACCTCTATTAGTTAGTCTAGTAATCTAAATTTACCATAATTTTTTAAGATTTTTACAAATTTTAGCTCATCATCTAAAATAAGGATAAAGGGGGAGTGGTAATTTGGTATTAGGAATTTTAGCAGCAGGACTCTTGGTAACCGCAGGAATCATTACGATGGTACTAAAAGGCAGGCCAAAATTAGCAAAAGAAAATATTCCTGCCCGTCTCGGTGCCCTTAATCATGTACCCATCCAGCCGTTGCTTGAAAAATTTAACGCCGCTATAGATGATGATTATATCCAGCAAGTTAAACAGCGGTTCCTTCAGGAGAATCCGAAACGAACAGAAGATGAATTTGAATGGCGGCTGTTCGAGTTAAAACGGTATTTTATACTGACGAATCTCTTAAAACAAACGCCTATGTTTAGTGAAGAGGTCGATGAAATCTGGCATGTTATGCTGCTTTTTACACAAAAGTATCAATCGTTTTCAGGGAAATTTATGGGGAAAATGCTTCACCACACGCCTAACACAAGCCCCAAACCTGCACCAAAGGAACGTGCCTTTTTTGATTGGGTCTTCTCACAGTTGTTTCAAATTACGGAATATAGCTGGAAATCGTGGGGGAGTTTTTTCAAACATCCGATGGACACCGCGGTTTTAAAGGACTTTAGACAAGGCAGTAATCTATGGCTTCAAGAAAAATATTTTAATATAAATGAAGATAATAAAGATTTGGTTGATTATTTGATTGCTCAAATGAAAGAGCAATTGAATGAATCTGAAAAAATCTATCAGGAAGATAAGAAAGGGACATTCACAAGGCAGCGGACATTTGGGGAAATGACTTCATTGTCCCTTATGATGGTCTTTTTCTCCTATTATTATTTTGATGATTATTGGAAGTATACGAAAGCTTATGCCTATGCGAATGCAGCAATTACCACGAGCGGATGCACTACCGCCATGTTTTGTGGAACAGGTTCCTCTACGGACGGTTCAGGTGACAGCGGTGGCAGCCACCATGGCGGCGGGGATCACGGCGGTTCAAGCTGCTCTAGTTGTTCAAGCTGCGGCGGAGGATGCTCATCTTAGGCCAGGATATGATAAAATTACCTTTATAACCTTTTAGGAGATGGTTTCATGATCAAATATAAAAGCCTCCATCACGTCAGTCTTTCGGTGACAGATTTAGAACGAGCAAAAGCTTTTTACGGAAAAATTTTATGTTTGAAAGAAATTGAGCGCCCTGATTTTGACTTTCCAGGTGCTTGGTATGAAATAGAGGGGAAGCAGCTTCACCTAATTGTGCATCCGTCCTCACAGACAATTCGAAAAGATAAAAGCCTATCAAGTAGAGAAGGTCACTTCGCGCTAAGGGTGGAAAACTATCATGAAACGCGAAATTGGTTAAGAAAAAATGAGATTGAGATTCTAGAAAAGCCCAATAGCAAAAGCGGATTCGCACAAATCTTCTGCGCGGACCCTGATGGGAATTTAATTGAATTAAATGTAGATCAAAAGGAATTGTAATACAAAAAAACAAGCAGTTGTTCGATCTAACAACTGCTTGTTTTTTCAGCTAAGCCTCATTATTTAATGCTACTGTTTCCTTCAATTCTTCTTCTTCCCAGCCCTTGCAAACATCAACCCAATTCTTGGCAAGTGAATATTGAAACATTTCATCATTCGTCAACTCGATTGCAGAGTTGGAGCTCCCGCAAGCTGGAAATAGGGTTTCGAACCTTTTCATGGAGGCATCTAAGTAAACATCGAGTTCATTTTTTAAGCCAAATGGACAAACTCCGCCGATAGCATGTCCAGTTTGATCGAGGACCTCTTCGGGAGTAAGCATGCGCGCTTTGAAGCCGAAGGTTTGGCGAAATTTCTTGTTATCGATTTTGGCATCTCCGGCGGCCACGACCAAAATTGCTTGATCGTTTTCTCCGCGAAAGGACAAAGTTTTCGCAATTCGGGCAGGAATTACGCCAATTGCTTCGGCTGCCAGTTCTACAGTAGCACTTGAGGTTTCAAACTCCATCATATCTTGTTCACGATTCCATTGTTTAAAATGCGCTTTTACACTTTCAAATGACAACGTATTTCATCCTTCCTCTAATGGTGTTATGGAAAATCATAACACAAATTAAAAAAAAAGGAAAAAGCTGGCTTATAAAATGGAAAGTGTAGTATTAAAATAGAATTATTGAAATAAGGGGGTCGTGAAAATGGACAGGAACAAATTTTCAGCGATTGCTCATCGGGATCATGCCTTTTATAACCCGATGAGTGAAGAAAAGATTAAGAAAATGCTAGGCATGGCCTCGCTTAAACCACAGGATAAGGTAATTGATATTGGTGCTGGCCGCTGTGAGCTGCTGATTCGACTAGTGGAAAATTACCAGGTTTCTGGTACAGCTGTTGAGTTGTACGCTGGGGCAATTGAGGAAGCAAAAAGACGTGCAAGCAGCAGGATTCCTGAGGGAAGCATTGAGTTTATTGTAGATGATGCTGGTGCTGCAGTCGAAAAATGTGAATCCGGGAGCTATGATTTAGGAATTTGTATTGGATCGACACACGCTTTAGGCGGGCTGGAGTCTACTTTGGAGACAATGAAGCGTCTCGTCCGCAAAAATGGGTTCCTTTTAATAGGGGAAGGTTACTGGAAACAGACTCCGAGTGCAGAGTATTTGGCGGCACTTGGCGGAGCGGAGGAATCTGAACTCAGGAGCCATGCAGAGAATGTGAAAGCTGGCGAGGAATTAGGCTTAGTTCCGTTATGGTCGTATGTTGCCAGCGAAGAGGATTGGGACGAATATGAATGGCTCTATTCCATGTCGATTGAGAATTATTGTCTAGAGAATCCGGAAGATCCAGACTATGATGCGATGCTGGAGCGAATCCGTGCCTGGCGCCGCACCTATTTAACGTGGGGCAGGGATACGTTGGGATTTGGACTGTATTTGTTTCGGAACTGATCCCTGTTTTTCCGACTGCAATCACAATTAGCTTTTAACTTATTATTAAAAGTCTGACAAATTTGGACACTATCGCTGCCACTCTCTTTCATTTTAAAACTCACAGCTTGACTAGGCCCCGAATAAACTATGAGAAAGCGGAATTATGCATAATGGAGGGGAACAACTTGAAGGTTTTTCAAGTAAAGGGGATACCAGGGAATAAAGTAGAGCTATTGGAAATGACACCAGATGGAAAAGTGAAGGTTCGAAATTTAATCAGTAACGATATCATTGAAACAACGCAGCAGGCTTTTGATATGGCATTTGAGCCATCAGATTATGCCTTCTTTGCGGTAAAGGACCAGCAAATTACTCAGAAAGCAACAAAGACAGAAATTGACGCGATGATTGAAAAGTCACAAATTGAAATAACCCAGCTCTTTGGAAAGTGCACCATCGTGGCTGTCCTGCTGCCAAATGGTTTTGTCATGACGGAATCCTGTGTCTCACCCGATAAAGAGTTAAATAAGCAGTATTGTTTAGAGCGTATCAAAAATAAAATCTTGGAATTGGAAGCTTACAAATTTAAAAGCTTAACAACTGAATAACGCCCTTTTCCAAAAAACTACAATATTACTCTTGATTCTTTGAATAGAATCAAGTAGTATAAAACATACGATATAACGAAAGGGTGACCAAAAAGCCAATGATCTACTAAACCTATTTTTAGAAAAAAATTTCGTATAAAACGGATATATTTTTTCTGGATAGGTTTAGTGCGGGCTTTTATAGGCATTAGGGGAGTACAAGTAATGAACGGAGTATTCTGCCCTGTTGCCTCAAAATGCCTCCTATCCAGATTGATGGATAAGGAGGTTTTTTTATGACGGAAACAACTAACCAGGGACTATCAATGGGGGCATTATTCCGTAATCAAGTCATTCGCACCATTTTGCTTTCTACTTTCTTTTTGCAAATTGGTATTTGGGTGCGCAACTATTCGATTTTATTATTTGTAATTGAGCAGACAAATGAGGACCCAGTGGCGGTCTCACTTATATCAGTTGCTGAATTCGCACCAATCTTTCTCTTTTCCTTTATCGGGGGCACTTTTGCTGACAGGTGGCGCCCAAAACGGACAATGGTTTGGTGCGATTTGCTCAGCGCCCTTTCTATTTTTGTAGTATTATTAACACTCGTCTTAGGAAGCTGGAAGGCTATTTTCTTTGCAACACTGGTTTCGTCGATTCTTTCCCAGTTTTCCCAGCCTTCGGGAATGAAGTTGTTCAAGCTTCATGTGAAGGAAGAAATGATTCAGATGGGGATGTCCATGTATCAAACGCTGTTTGCGGTGTTTATGATCCTAGGACCAATTATTGGAACGTTTGTTTTCCAGCATTACGGCATTAACGCAGCGATTGCAATCATGGGTGTTGCCTTTATTCTTTCTGCTGTGATTTTAATGATGCTGCCGCCTGACCGCGAAATGGAGGAAAAGAAAGAAAAAACCACACTCGTCGAGGAAATGAAGGCAGGGTTCCGTTATGTGCTGAACAGTAAAGCACTTACGTTACTTGGAGGCTGCTTTGCGGCAGCTGGCTTGGCGCTGGGACTGACACAGCCGCTTGCGATTTTCCTCATTACCGAAAAACTAGGTTTGCCAAAAGAGCAGCTGCAATGGCTGATGGCTGCATTCGGCGCAGGAATGATTTTAGGAGGAGGCCTAACGATGGGGCTCGCGAAAAAAACTCCTCCGCAAATTCTGCTTGCAATTGGTATGACCGTGAGTGCCCTGGGATTTTTTGTGATGGGCCTATCAGAGCAGTTATGGATCACGCTGACAGCACAATTCATTAGCGGTTTGTTTATGCCATGTATTCACATTGGTATTAATACAATGATTTTGAAAAATACCGATGAAGCCTTTATTGGACGCGTCAACGGAATATTGAATCCGATGTTTATGGGGACAATGGTCATCACCATGACTATGAGCGGCTGGTTGAAGAAGAGCTTATCACTTGTCGCGATGTATGAAGGTTCGGCCTTACTCTTTTTCATTGGTGTTTTATTCCTCGTGCCACTGTTCAAAGGCTCTTCGGCTTTAATGAAAAAAGGGGAAGAAGTTTAATGAATACAAAAAAACAGCTATGCACTTTGTGTAGCTGTTTTTTTGAGTTTAATCCTCAAGGTGCTCTAAATAGTTCAAGAGTTGAAAAATTTGCCCTCGGTGATGGGCTTCATGTTCAATTAGATGATATACAACCCACTCTGGGGTTACATCGTAGTTTGGCAAAACTCTTGGCTTTCTCCAATCCTCCATATTCATTGTCCGGAAATGAGTAAGGAAGATTTCACGTATGGAATCTAGTCGATCGAAATGAGCTTCAATGGTTTCACCTTGAAAATGTGCTAATTCTCCGGAAGAATTCCGGTGTTCTAACGGAAACATAGCTTGTACATCAGACGGCCATCCTGAACAAAGGACTTCTTCATATAACCAATCTGCTTCAATTAGCGCAATATGGTAAAGCAGGCTTCCGATTGAATGTCTTCCTTCAAGCCTTCTATCAATCAATTCCTGACTCAGTCCAGCTAATCGTTCTTTAATAGTGCGCCGGACATCTTCTAAAGACCAGAGCCAACGACCGATTTCTGGTTCATAGCCCGGTAATGGCATCATCAAAAAAGACCTTCTTTTCATCCTATCACTCTCCCATCGTTCAATATTATTCTCTTAAAAAAATTCTATTCCTCCAATTTGTGAGAAAGAATATTAAAAAAATCGCAGGGAGATCCTACGATTTTTATTCAAATGAAAGAGGAAGGGTAATTTCTACCTCTGTTCTATCATTTGGCATGCTTTTGATAGAGATATCTCCGCCATAGGAATCGATTATCCGTTTGCATACGGTTAAACCTAATCCTGAGCCATCTTTCTTCAGCGTGTAAAAAGGATTAAAGGCCTGCGAAATTTGATCCTTCTGCATTCCTACCCCGTTATCCGCTACGGTTATTTTACAATTGTCGGCTTCTTTTTCTAGTTGAATGGTAAGTTTGCCGCCGCCGGGCATCGCATGGATAGAGTTTTTCGTTAGATTGAGTATAACCTGTTTTAAATGATCTTTTACGCAGGAAACAGGCAGATCTTCTTCAGCGTATTGGATGTTCAATTCCACATTCATAAAATTGGTCTCGGAATGAATAATCGGGACTATTTCTGCGATAATGTCATTGGCATTGTAAGTTCTTAGTGTATAAGCTGTCGGCTTGCCAAGCACCAGTAATTCACTTACGATGGCATTAATCCGATCAATTTCCGTTTGAATGACATTGAAATATCGCTGTGCCTTTTCATCCCCATTTTCCTCACTTAAGAGCTTCACTAATCCCTTAATGCCAGTAAGAGGATTTCTTATTTCATGGGCCGTGCTGGCAGCGAGATTGCCGATTAATTCCAGCTTTTGAATCTCCGTCTGTGCTTTTTCCTTTTTCAATCTTTGATGTAAAAGGACGTATTTTGCCAATAAAAATAAGATATTCGTAATGGTTAAGATCACGGCAAGGCTAATAAAAAAGGTCTTCCAAAAAATGAGTTCATTATCAGAAGCGACGAAGGCA
Organism: Neobacillus sp. NRS-1170; assembly: GCF_050468025.1. NCBI lineage: Bacteria > Bacillati > Bacillota > Bacilli > Caryophanales > Bacillaceae > Neobacillus > Neobacillus sp. NRS-1170. The sequence goes on from NZ_JBITPF010000024.1 coordinate 36,071, forward strand.
GAAATCGTCCATGGTACCTGTGATACATTCATGCTGGATTTAACCGAATCTTGCTTAATGATGGAACCGGCCTTTATTAATTGTTTTCCGTTTCCATCGTAGACGATAATCATTTCATCTTTTAATAAATTTTGAATCGCTGTCTCTATTTCATCGATTCGTAAGCTGGCAAGTAGAACACCTTGAATTTCTCCATGTTCCACAATTGGGGAGGCGATTGAAATGATATACCTGCCGGTTACACGGCCATAATGTGGCTCTGATATAGTGGTTTTCTCTGATTGAATCGCTTCCTGAAAATAAGGACGGTCACTTACGTTAACTGTAGAATTGATTTTGTTCGTGCTAATTAACAGGTCCCCGTTTGTACTTGCCCAGTAGAAACCAGAAAAACGTGGATCTTTCCCCATCGTTTCCCGCAGTATTTTTTCTACACCATTAAGATTATTATTTTGGACCCTGATCGAGGTAGCCAGCATTTCTAGTCTTCCGACCGTTTCACCTAGAAAATGCTCAATAGTCATGGCATGAAAATTGGCATACTCCTGAGCTTTCCCTTTATATTCTAGTTCTGCCACACTTACCTGATGCTGCGCCAAATAAGAACTAATCGCTAGGGAAGGCACTAACGTTAGCAGAATATATATGAGCCATTTATTTTTAAAAAGTAAAGTTAAAAACTGAAGGGAAGCCAAAAGGAATCTACTCCTCAATATATACTATTATCTTTATTATATAACTTTCTACTAATGCTTGTCTTGAAACTGGGGATTTGCCAATACATTTTTATCAGACAATCATATTTTAATATAAAGTAATTGGTATGGAGGTGGTAAGTTTTGCAAAACAGAAGCCGAAGTGGTCTTTTTTCCTTCTGCATTTTTCCAGGATACCGTTGGTGCGGACCTGGCTGTAGCGGTCCAGGAGCCCCGATTAATGATGTGGATGAATGCTGCCAAAAACATGACCAATGTCTAGATAAAGGAATATCACCTTGTCAATGTGATGAAGAATTCATGGATTGCCTTCATAATAAAAGAAATAGAGAAACCGATAAAGGACGAAAAGCAGCACTGATGTATGATTTTATGAAAGTGAGGTCCGCGTTTACTTGCGGAGGCAGGAAAAGGTTTTTATGATTTTCCTAATTGTGGTAAGATGGCAGGATAGTTAAGCCTATCTGTTGAATATAATTACTTGAAAGGAACCATTTTTAAAGTTGGGGGTAATATATGTTTATTTTTTGGCCTTTCACCATAATTTCACTTATCCTCGCCATTTTTGCCATAATGTTAAATAAGAGAAAAATTCTTTATATTTCCTCCATTCTTATCTTACCCATGTCCCTTTATCTTGCTGCTACTCCACGTTTCGAAGTATGGGGTTTAATTTTTCCCTTATTATATGTTGGGGCAGGGATATCCCTGAAAAAGAAGACTCGCTGGCCTGCCCTTTTGTTAGTGGTCCCGAATTATCTATTCTTCGTATGGCTGGGATATATTGTGATTAATCAGTAACAGCGATACAACTTATGTATCGTATTTTCTTGTTCATATATTTTAGAGAGTTATAAGTGAGGGGGGTATTAGGGATGGAAAAAAAACACGAGACACAACCCAGTGAAGCATTTAAAGAGATTGATGATGATAAATTGTATACACCAATCGAGGATCTGCAAAAGATAACTGCTGGGGGTGTTTACAAAAGAAACAGCTTTAAATTAAGTTCTTTGCCTAAAGGGATTCGCTACATTGGGTATTTCATGATGGGTTTTTGTATCCTTACTTTTGTAATAGCCATAGTTCTAAATTTATTTTATTAAAATGAGAAGAGGGGGATTAATGAATTTAGCAGGCAATACAATATTAATCACAGGTGGTGCCTCTGGAATTGGACTAGCTTTTACAGAACGATTTATCAAAGCGGGAAGCAAGGTCATTGTTTGTGGGAGAAGGGAAGAAAAGCTGAAGGAAGCGAAAGAAAAATTCCCTGAAATAGAGACTCGTGTATGTGATGTAACAAATGAATCAGAGCGGTTGGCGTTATTTGAATGGGTAACAAGTCATTATCCAGAATTGAATGTCCTTGTGAATAATGCGGGTATTCAACAGCGCTTCAATATTCTTAAGGCGAACCCGATAGAGGATTGGAACTACTACAATAATGAAATAACCGCTAACCTGGAAGCGCCGATACATCTAGCAATGCTATTTGCGCCGTATCTTGCTAACAGAGAAAATGGAACTATTATTAATGTAACGTCAGGTCTGGCTTTCACACCAATGGCGATTGCCCCGATTTATTCGGCTACGAAGGCCGCACTGCATTCCTTTACTGTAAGTTTAAGATTGCAGCTTTCGGATACTTCGATTAAGGTGATTGAAGTGGCTCCTCCTGCGGTAAATACGGATTTAGGCGGTGTGGGATTACATACTTTCGGGGCTAATTTGGATGAATTCGCAGACGCAATTTTTAAAGGACTGAAGGAAGGTAAACTTGAAATTGGTTTTGCCAGATCAGAGAAAGCATTGCGGATGTCGAGAGATGAAATCGATGAAGCAGTAATCGGAATTTATGAAAATACGAAGAATTCAATCAAATAGAGGCTGAAAAAAGGGGCTCGCACATAAATGTGCAGCCTTTTTTGCATTTTTAGGGTCATTTTTTGGATGAGAAATTATTTTATTTGCGAAATCCAATTTTCCCACGCATCTCAGTATGGTGGTTGATCCTTAAGAAGGAATTATCCCTGCAAAAATGGAATAGGTAGAAACAGAAACTTGATTGAACGGGGGATTCCAAAATGAAAGCAATTATTGTAACTGAGTTTGGCAACACAGATGTGATGAAATACACCGATGTTGAATTGCCGAAATTCGGTACTAAACAGGTTTTAATTCGCGTAGTAAAAACGAGTGTTAACTTTGCTGATATAAAGTCACGGTACGGGAAAAAGGGAGGAACCTTTCCGTTTATTCCCGGCATTGATGCTGCAGGTGTAATAGAGGCAGTTGGAGAAGACGTTCAGCATTTAAAAGTTGGACAGCGTGTGATTGCGTTTCCGTCCAATGGTTCCTATGCAGAGTACATTGTGGCTGATGAAAATTTGACCTTTGCAATACCTGAAAGTATCGGATTTGATTTAGCTGCTGCTAGTCCAATCGTTACTTTTCTTTCCTATATTTTGCTCGCAAATCTAGCAAAATTGGAACAAGGAGAAACGGTTCTCATCCATGCCGCTGCGGGCGGGGTAGGGACGACCGCCATACAATTAGCAAAAATTTTAGGGGCAGGAAAAGTGATTGGGACAGTTGAAAGTGAAAATAAAATAAATGTGGCGCTAGAGGCTGGTGCTGATTATGTCGCTAACTACGAAAAGGAAGATTTCTCAGTAAGAGTGAATGAACTAACTGAAGGAAAAGGGGCAAATATTATTTTAGACTCTGTTGCAGGGAAAATAACTGAAAAAAGTTTAGCGTGCCTTGCACCCTATGGACGTTTAGTTCAGATAGGTAATTCCAGCGGTGAAGCAGGGGATTTTAAAACAAGCGATCTGCATGCTAGCTGCAGGTCTGTTCTAGGGTTCAGCTTAGGTACGACAAGAAAACTGCGCCCTCATTTATTGCAGCCCGTTGCGGAAAAGGTATTTCCAATGATAGCTAATGGCAGCTTAAAAATAAATATCGGCCACCACTTTCCATTGGCGGAAGCCGCAAAGGCACATGATTTAGTAGAAAACCGGATGAGTACAGGCAAAGTCTTGCTGGATATCGAAGGAATGAATTAATCGCCCTTTTCGATTCGCCGATAAATTAGTTAAAAACTGAGTTGCTGCGGCAGCTCTTTTTTACATTTTGAAATATGATTTGGAGAATATACTTAATAAAACATTTCTCAAACTGAAACAGGGTGAGTTAATTGATTGGAACCATCTTCCTATTATTGGGAGTTATTTGTATCTGGATTTCATTACGTTTCCTGATATCTGAATTAAAAAATGCCGCTACTAAAAAGGAAAAATGGAGTGCCTTTTTCGATTTATTATTGGACCCATTTGTCGGATTAACGTCATTATTCTATTTGTGTCTCCTAGCTACTTTATTTGGGTTACTAAAGTTGTTGAACTTTATATAAGATTAGAATGCACATTTTTAAGTTAAAAATTACGAATGGGTAAAAGAACAGCTAAAAAATAGTACCGCAATTATCCAATCATAAGCCCTTCCTTTTTAGCCAAAAATAATATGGCTCGCTCATTCAAATAAAGGGGGAAATGGCGTTGAAATGGCACAAATCAATACTTTCAATGATTCAGCAGCGTCAAGACAAAAAGGTAGCCTTAGCCGTGGATACTTCCACCAACGAGGCTCCAGCCATCCTTATTAATAACATAGTGAAACTGTTTGAACAGCTAAAGCCAGATACGATATTGGTTCAAGCGGATTTTAAAATTCGAAGCATTACTCCCGTAAAAAGTGATACGATCAAATATCATACACATGGGAAATCTTCCTATACATTAGTGCTTGAGTGGGCAAAAGAAGAGAATGTAGATACACTGTTTTATATTACGGACGTAACCGGATTTTTTTCTGAAGAGATGGAGAAGGTCGATTTTGAATTATTTTGGCTGGTACCGGGTGCATTTTTACCAAGAGTTCCATTCGGGAAAGCAATTAAAGTTGCATAAAAAGAAAAAAATCCCTCACAATTTTGTGGGGGATTAATTTTAATGTCTTATGTAAAAAATAACAAGAGAAATCAGGCCCGCACCAACCATAGTTAACAGCAATTGAATCGGCTTTGATAATTTATATCCTTTTTCTATTAAATACTCCTTTGCTTTTTCCTCTATCGTAATTATCGCAACAATCCCAATAAACCCCAAAGCTATATAAAACCAGGTCATGCTCAGACACCATCCCTAGGACTAATGTTACTTATTAGACGAAAATTATTCCTGTTTAGTTTCCAAATTATGTACTTTTTTAAAAAGTAAGTAAAAAATACCCATTCATAAAAAACAGCACTTATAATGTTATAGAGAGGTGAAAATAGGTCCTTGGAGGGAATAGAATGAAAGTAAGACTTTCCGAATTTAATGAAAGTTGGGCGATAATGTTCCAAAAGGAGGCACAATTTCTCAAAACCATTTTTGGGGATGAAATAATCGGATTCGAACATTTTGGCAGTACATCTGTTCAGGGATTAAAGGCAAAACCTGTTATCGACATGATGTGTATCGTAAGAGACATTGAAAAGGTGGATTCATACAACGACAAAATGAACGAACTTGGATATGATGTTGTAGGGGAATGGGGTATTCCAGGCAGAAGATTATTTCGAAAGGGCGGAGAAAACAGAACCCATCATATTCATTTTTATCAATTCGATAATCCGCAAATTGAGCGTCATTTAATTTTTCGGGATTATCTTCGAGCCCATCCAGAGGAAGCAGCAAGGTACAGCCGCTTTAAGGAAATGTTAGCAGAGCGATATGAAAATACAAGTGATTATAGCCCAGCCAAAAAATCATTTGTGAAGGAAATGGAACAGCATGCTCTTGCTTGGTATGCACAAAACAAAAGGTGATTTTCGATGTTTTTTCTATTATTAACTATGATGATCATCTCTTTTGTCGTTGGAACTGTGCTAATTATAAAAACTAAATTAGTCTTTGGTTTAATTGCTATAGGTATTGGGATATTGCTGCTTCTTTTTATCCTGATTTATTATGGGAAAAATAAATACCGCAAAAAGAAAGGGGATTGCATCTCTTACCTTGATTGTATTCCTGATTGCGATCCTGATTGTGATTGGGGGCCAGACTGTGATTGCGGACCGGATTGTCATTAATATGGAGAGATTATTAAGGTTTGTTCCTTGTCATCGGATGAAGTCCAGGAGTCTTACGATAAAAGGATATACACTCCCATTATGCGCAAGGTGTACGGGAATTCTATTGGGATATTTATTTTTTCCATTATTCATGATATTCAGTTTACATGTGCCGTTATGGCTGGGGCTGCTAATAAATATCCCAATGATAGTGGATGGCTGGACGCAGAAAAGGAAATATCGACTGAGTAATAATGCGTTGAGATTCACAACTGGGTTGATGAGTGGTTTGGGGCAAAGCATCATTATTGTTAGTGTGAGTGAATCCATTATTAGAGCTTTACTTCATATGGAGTAAGGCTATTTGTTAGGAAGAAAATTATACAGCGATAACTTTACCTAATCGCTGAATTTCTTCATAAATCTCCTCACGAATTTTTGTATCACTGCAATCATAGTAATCTTTCAAAAGCCTTCCAAGTTCTTCAATAATCTTAAGATAATCAAAGCTGTTCATGGCTTCACCCCTTAAAAGAATGACCTATTGTTGTAATAAGTATCTCCGACTAAAGTTAGATATCAATGATAAAAAAGATTAAAAAATGATGAGAAATTAGTAAAAATGGACCATATCAAATATTTTGAAAAACAGAATAAAAAATGACGTATGCTTATGGCACACGTCATTCTCGTTTATACTAATCAATTTTTCGTAAAATCGCACGGACTGGACTTCCATCCGCCTCCACTAATGGAAGGGGAAGAGCGGCCAATTCAAAATTACCAGGCGTCACTTCGTCCAGTACAAGCCCTTCCAAAATATGAATATTAAAACGGGTAAGCTCATGGTGGGCAGACAGTTCCTTGCTGTCGATTTGATCCACAGACGGCAAATCAAGGCCAATCAGACGAACGCCAAGCTCTGAAAGATAAGAAGCCAATTCGGGTTCAATCGGGGGAATCGACTCAGGAAAAACACTTCGATCCTTCCAGGCATCCGTCCGAATTAACAAGCGTGTTACCCCTTTAAGATTCATATCGGCAAGGTCCTTTACACCAATGCTGTTCGTTTCCTGTAAATGAATGACCCTTGCCTCGCCCATATATAAATCAAGATCCAAATCGATTACTTTTTTTCCGTCGTTATCAAAATGGAAAGGAGCGTCAATATGGGTACCGGTATGAGCACTCATCGTAATCTGTCCTACATTGACAGAACCACTTTCTTCTTTACTCCAACTGACTTTGTAGTTGAAGGGGGTATCTCCTGGCCAGACAACGATATTGTTGTCAAGGCGCTGCGAAACATCGATCCATTTACTCATTCTTACAGCCTCCAACACTCAGATTCAACATCTTCATTATCCTACAACTTAGTTCGAAGACTCAATAGCTCCGGGAAGAATTGCTGGTCAAGAACTCGTTTTAAATACGTAACACCAGAAGAGCCGCCAGTACCCATTTTATGGCCAATAATTCTTTCGACCGTTGTCATATGATTAAAGCGCCATAATTGCTGCTGATTGCCAATGTCGACCAGCTTCTCAGCCAGTTCATACAAATCCCAGTATTGATCAGTATTCCGGTAAACATGGAGCCACGCTTCTTCCACGCTGGCATTTGGTTCATAGTTTTGCGACCAGTCGCGGTTCAAGGCTTTTTCATCAACTGATAAACCATGTGCCACAAGCGCTGAAATCGCAGCATCATAAATACTTGGTGCATGAAGTGATTCCACTAGACGGGCATATAACTCCGGCTGATGCTGATAGACTGCAAGTGTATGGGCATTTTTGTTTCCGAGCGCAAATTCTATCAAACGGTTTTGATAGGATTGGAATCCAGAGGAATGTCCCAATTTATCCCGAAATTGCATATATTCAGCCGGTGTCAAAGTGGATAGGACACTCCATGATTGAATCAACTGCTGCTGTATTCTGGAAACACGTGACAGCATTTTAAAAGATGGTTCCAAATCATTACGTTTGATACACTCAATCGCCGCATTCATCTCATGTAGAATAAGCTTCATCCATAATTCGCTTGTTTGATGGATAATAATAAACAGCATTTCATCGTGATGATCAGAAAGCCGATGCTGGCTTGATAAAATTTGCTCAAGGTGAAGATAATCACCGTAAGACATTTCTTTTTTAAAATCTAATTGAATTTCCTTTTCGAGATTCGATGTCTTGTGTTCTTGTAGATTATCCAGGTTGCTCATAACATTCCCTCACATTCCATTAATCTATTTAATTTGTTCTTCCAAAGAATCCTGCTGTGATAGATTATTCATGTTTCTTTTATGAAAAAAGAAATATGCCACACATAAAAAGACTAACCAAGGTATTCCAAACTGCAGTAAAATTTTAAAATCGGTAAACCATGTGGTAATCATTAAACTTACAAGAAGTACTGCTCCTAAAATGGTCAAATAAGGGAAGCCCATCATTTTTACCGGAAGCTTTCGCCCGCCTGATTTTTCCCACATTCTTCTGAAAAATAAATGAGAAACAAAGACCATTAACCATGTAAATAAGGCACCGAACATCGAAATCCCCATCATGAAGGCATAGGATGTGCCGGGGAATAACGCGCTTACCACTGCTGCAACAATAATCCCAAGAGTGGAAACGGCGAGCGCTGCCCCCGGAACACCTTTTTTGTTTAATTTGCCTAAGAACGCAGGGGCAAAATTACTGCGGGATAAGGAAAACACCATCCGTGTTGAAGCATACAATTGGCTGTTCATGGCGGATAATGCGGCCGTTAAAATAATAAAATTCATAATCCCAGAGGCTCCAGGGATATTCAAAATTTCCATTACTTTAACAAACGGGCTTTTATCAACTCCAGCTGCTTTCCAAGGTACAATCATTAACATGATTGCAAGTGTTAATACATAGAAGGTAGATAAACGGAAAACCGTTGCTTTCAAGGCTTTCGGAACGGCTACATCAGGATCCTTTGCTTCCCCGGCCGTTACGGCAATCAATTCAGTCCCTAAGAAGCTGAATAGGGAAATAAAGATAGCAATCCATACTCCATTCCAGCCAAACGGGAGAAATCCTCCGTCATTGACAAAATTCTCTGCACCCATTTTTGGATGATCAGATGTTCCAAATAAAACATAGGCTCCAAGAATGATAAATCCGACAATAGCACTAATTTTAATCATCGAGAACCAATACTCAAAGGTTGCAAAGGTATTGACGCTTGTAGCGTTTACGTAAATTAACACAGCTCCAAATAGTAATATCCAGACCATTCCTGGCACTGTCGGGAACCAGTATTTCATATAAACAGCGATGGCACTTACTTCTACCCCAACAGCCAGTACATTCGCAATCCAATATGAGTAGCGCACAAGAAAGCCTGCCATCGGATGAATATATTTTTCTGCAATAACGCCGAAGGATCCTGAGGCCGGGTGTGCAACCGTCATTTCAGACAAACATCCCATAAGAAGAAGGACAATAAAGGCACCAACCGCATAGCTGATTAAAACACCTGGTCCTGCTGTTTGAATGGCGAGCCCGCTGCCGAGGAAGAGCCCCGTTCCGATGGCGCAGCCCATCGCAATCATCGTGAGCTGGCCTGTTTTTAATTCCCTCTTTAAACCTTTTTCTGGTCCATTTGTATTCATATTCGTCATACTTTCCCACCTTCCCTTGTTTTATCTTCAATTTTCATTCATACTGCTTTTAATCATAATGGAATTTTGAGAGTTTAGCTGTTTTTTTTTTAATTGATAGAGTTTCACTTCTTTGGAACCGCTTACAAATGATTTTCGACAAAGGATGCCATTAGGGGAAAAATCTATCTTGATCAAAACCCTCCTTTTTCCATAATTCAAAGTGAATCATAACAAGGAAAATGACATGATGTCAATAATATATATCAGAAAATTATAAATGTTATATCATTACGAGTTCTTTTTTTTGTAAAAACTTTTATTTTCAGGGGAATCCTTATATGCTGTAAATAGAAACAGGAGGAATGGGTATGATGGATGAAAAAGTGATGGATAAACGGCATTTGCGTTCAATCAAAACACGGGTAAAGTTATTAGATGCAGCTAAAGAGGTATTTCTTGAAGAAGGCTTTCATAAGGCAACCATTTCTCAGATGATCAAAAAGGCCAATATTGGGTACGGAACGGCATATGTTCATTTTGAAGGGAAGGAAGAAATATTAGTTGTTTTGATGGAGAATGTCATGGAGAAGTTCTATGAAATTGCAGAGGTTTCCTTTTTGCCAAGAACCAAAAAGGAAGCTATGGAGATTATCCTAAAGCAAGCAACTGCATTTTTGAAAATGGCAGAAACAGAACGGAACATGATGCAGGTGTTCGAGCAGGCGATTGGCATTTCGACCGCCATCTCAATCAAATGGAAGGCGATTCGGGAAAAGTTTATTCAGCGAATTTCAGAGGATATTGCCTATGCTCAAGAAAACGGGCTGGCTAGACCAGAGTTAAATCATAAGCTCGCAGCCAGGGGATGGTTTTTTACAAATGAGATGTACCTATGGGAAATTGTCCGGAACGAACATCACGATACTGTAGAAGAAGTTGCGAAAACAATCACGGCTATTTATACTAGGGGACTTTATTTATAAAAAAGGTTAGCTAAGGCGTTTTCATTGCTCTTAAAATGATAAATAAGAGCCTCAACGGTAAATGAAAAGCCGTTTTATTGCCCGAAAAGCCAAAAAGGAAGCTGCCACGGTAAATGAAAGTGCGTTTCATTGCCCGTAAAGCAAAATAGAGTACTCATACGGTAAATGAAAATTTGGTTCAGAAAAAAGTCTATAAAAATGGACGGTGATCTAATGCAGGAGCTTCGCTATAAGTGGGAACCATTTTTAAAATATGGCCAGCGGTTTGAGGTAGAAAAAAATAAGGTCATCTATCGCCAAGGGCATAGTGGAAGAGGATTTTATTATCTCAGCATCGGCGAAATAAATATCACCCTTCTGTCGGAAAAAGGGAATGAACGGATAATAAATGTTGTGCCGCCAGGCATGCTGTTTGGAGAACATGGTGTTCACCAGGAACCTTATTTAACAAGTGCCACCGCAGCCTGCCCCTCAGTTATCTATTTCTTTTCTGATGAGGCAGCTGCAGCTATTTACGCAGAACATCCGGAGGCCTCTGTGATTTATACTGAGTCACTAATCTACAAATTTAGAACTTTAGCAGAAATCCTTTCGCTCATTGAAAGTCCAGTGGAACAACAAATGGCTTATTATTTGTTAAAATTGTCAGAGGAAAATGGTAGCGCTTCCATGAATCAAACCTCTTTTGCCAAGTATATTGGTACATCCCGTATTACCCTCAATAGGGTGATTCAAAAGTGGAAGCAGGAAAACTATATCACCCTACAAAATCGTCAAATTGTGATTAAAGATATGGAAAAAATAAAAGCGATTGCAAACCAATAATAAAAATCTATTTAACCAGGTTTCTTAAGAAATCTGGTTTTTTTATATAGTATTTTCGTTTCATAATCTCGATGATGCCATCCTCTTGCCATTGTTTTAACACCTTGTATACTGTGATTCTTGTTAATCCTGTGCAACCGGCAATGTCCTGCTGTGAAATAGCGATCTCGTAATTTTTAAATTCATAGCAAATATTGTGTAAAAGAAGGGCGATTTTTTGTTCAGATGTAAGCGTATCCAAATTAATGCGATCTAATAAAATTTTCATTTTGTGAATAACCGTACGCGAAAAAAGTGGAACTAGCTTAGGGTGCTCTTTAAGGAGTGTTTTAAATGTTTCACAAGGAAAGTGATAAACGACGGAATCCTTTACGGCGATGGCGGTTGTAAAATGCTGCCTTTGATCCAGCGACTGGACGCCTAGGAGCTGATTCGGAATCACAATGTTTAAGATTCGCTCCTTGCCTGATGCATTTACACTGACAATCCTCACTAACCCCTTCTTAAGAAAATAAAACCCATCCCCACAGGTCCCTTGACTGTAGATGGCTTCCTTTCTCTTAAAGAACTGCCTCGTTCCAAACTGTAAATAGCTGTCCCAATCAAAAACATGTTCATACAGTGTGGCCATAGCGTTACCTCCAAAAATATTTTTGGATGCCCTACTCAGATGTCTTCTGTTTTTCACTTTTATCATAGTTGAAATCAAAGGGATTATCCATTGATTAGATTCATTATTTAGATAATTAAAAATATAAAATCGAAAAATATGTTAAATAGGCTACACTTTCATTTTGTGGAAGCGGTTACAATTCAGTTGTAAATTTCCGTAAATCAAGGAGGCCCAAACGATGGGAATTAGAACAGGTAATCAATATATTGAATCCGTAAAATCCAGAAAACCTGATGTGTGGCTGCATGGCAAAAAAGTGACCAATTTATTTGATGAACCAGTTTTTAAACAGCCAATTCTGGAAATTGCCAAGTTATATGACCTGCAGCATAACCCAGAGTACCAAGATAGAATTACCCATATATGCGAAGAAACTGGCGAGAGAGTCAACAACGCTTTTTTAGTGCCAAAAAGCTATGAAGATTTAATGAAACGCCGAGAAGTTTTTGAAGTGTTTGCCAAGGCAACCTTTGGGCTAATGGGCAGAACACCGGACTTTTTAAATGTTGTTGTAACGTCGATGTACTATAATTCTTGGTTTTTTGAAAAATACAATCAAAATTGGGCTGAAAACATCCGCAATTATTATAAGTATCTTCGTGATCATGACTTATTTTTAACTCATGCGATTATCAATCCGCAAAATGACAGAAGTAAGACTTCACACGAACAAAAGGATACTTATACCCACCTTGGTGCCGTAAAGGAAACTCCTGATGGTTTAGTCGTAAGAGGAGCGAAAATGCTGGCTACGCTTGCTCCGATTACAGATGAAGTCATCATTTACTCATTCCCTGGCTTTAAACCGGGTGATGAAAAGTATGCTCTTGCTTTTGCGATTCCAATTGAAACACCGGGGTTAAAAATTATTTGCCGGGAACCAATGCAGGATGGAACTCGTTCCCTCTTTGATCATCCGTTAGCGTCAAGATTTGAGGAAATGGATGCCCTGCTCGTTTTTGAAGATGTTGTCGTTCCTTGGGACCGAGTCTTCCTCTATAACAATGTTGAAGCAGCGAATAAGCTGTACCCAATGACTGGAGCAGGCCAGCAGCCGGCACACCAGTCCGGTGTTAGAGGACTGGTTAAGCTGCAATTTGCCACTGAAGTAGCTATGAAGCTAGCGGATTCCATTGGAGTCGATGTCTATTTAAATGTTCAAAATGACCTCGGCGAATTAATCCAATCGGTTGAATCCATCAGAGCGTTATTACGGGTTGCCGAAGTGGAATATACGATGACAGAACACGGTGAAGCAATGCCAAGTTATATTCCGCTTGAAACCATTAGAGGACTGCTGCCGACGATGTACCCAAGGGCCATTGAAGTGATGCAGATTATAGGGGCTGGCGGGCTGTTGATGTCGCCAACCGGCGCCGATTTTGAAAGTGAGCCATTAAAGGATGCGATGGAAAATTATTATGTGGGAAGAGAAGGAGTGTCTTCCTTAGACCGTGTAAGTCTGTTCAAGCTTGCATGGGATTTATGCGGTGAAGCGTTTGGTCAGCGTCTGCTTCAATACGAGCGCTATTATACAGGAGATCCAATCCGTAAACGGGCGATTTTTTACAATAATTATAAGCGTACGCATTCGCCTGATATGGTAGATGAGGCATTGCAGGTAAGTGTATTAAATAAAGGATTGGAGAGCCAAGTATGAAATTATTAGGTATTTCAGGGACGATTATTGGGGCAAAAACAGGAATTCTCGTCAGAAGAGTATTAGAAGAAGTGAAGCAGAAGCACCCGGAAATCGAAGTGGAGTATTTAGATCTGATCGACTACGAAGTTCAATTTTGCGACGGACGAAATCCTTCCGCCTATTCCGAGGATACAAAGACAGTGATTCAAAAGGTTTCTTCCGCTGATTTTTATATTTTTGGAACACCGATTTTTCAAGGCTCCATCCCTGGACCGTTAAAAAACTTATTTGACTTAATCCATCCAAACGATTTCCGAAACAAAGTGATGGGATTTGTGGCAAATGGCGGAACCTACCAGCATTATTTGGTCATTGAAAACCAATTAAAACCGATTGCTGGTTACTTCCGTGCTTTTGTCGCACCAGGCTATGTCTATGCAAACAATGAGCATTTTAACCAGAAAAATGAAATTGTTGACCCTGATTTGCTGCGGAGAATTTCCGAATTGGCAGAAGAAGTGGTCCATATGCAAAAAGCTCTAAAAGGAAATTTCGAAATCGTAAGAGGATAGAAGGGAGAAGAGGAAATGACAAAAACTCAGTTTTTACCGATTAATCTAATGAAATTTATTGAAGAGAATAAGGATCAGCTTCAGCCTCCTGTTAATAATAAAGTGATTTGGAAGGATGCAGAATTGATGGTGATGCTTCTTGGCGGGCCAAACAAAAGACGTGATTTCCATGTTGATCCTTCGGAAGAAATCTTCTATCAAATTAAAGGCAGCTGCTACGTGGAAGTCATCAATCAGGAAGGAAAACGTGAGGTTGTTGAGGTAAAAGAGGGGGAAATGTTCCATCTCCCTGCCAATGTGCCCCATTCACCGCACAGAGTGTCAGATACGATTGGTCTAGTCATTGAACGAAACCGTGCACAAGGAGAACTGGAAGATTTCGTCTGGTTCTGTGATGAGTGCGACCATGAAATGCATCGAGTAAAGATTCAATTAACCAATATCGAAGTGCAAGTTAAAGAAGCTATTGCCGGTTTTAACGGCAGCCGTGAGCTAAGAACATGCATGAATTGCGGCAATGTAATGCCGGAAGAAGCGAGTGAATGGAAATGCGAGTAGACTTTCATACGCATATTATTCCTGAGAATTGGTCTGAGCTGACTCAGCATTTTACGGGAGAAAAATGGCCAAAGCTTGAACGAACCTGTACCTGCGGCGCCAATATTATGGTCGCTGGTAAGGTATTTCGGGAAGTCACCGATCAAGTTTGGAGTCCGGAGAAGCGGATTTATGATATGGAGCGGGAATCGGTTGATATCCAAGTACTTTCGCCGATTCCAGTAACGTTCTCCTATTGGGCACCTGCCGAAGAAGCGGAAAGATTAGCACGGATTCAAAATGATTTCATTGCTGAAACAGTCAATCAGTATCCAACTCGATTTATTGGATTAGGGGCTGTGCCAATGCAAAATGTAGATATCGCCATTCGTGAAATGGATCGCTGCGTCCACGAATTAGGGTTAAAGGGCATTGAAATTGGTACTAATGTAAACGGTGTTAATTTGGATGATCCTTCTTTCATCGAGTTTTTCGAGATGGCGGAAAGATGGGAGGTTCCCCTCTTTATTCATCCTTGGGAAACGCTAGGAAAAGAGCGGATGCCGCGTCATAATTTGATGTACACAGTGGGGATGCCGAGCGAAACAGCCCTTGCAGGCGCAAGTCTTATTTTAGGAGGGGTCATCGATAAATTCCCTAAGCTAAAAATTTGCTTCGCTCACGGCGGGGGATCCCTTCCATACCTTTTGCCAAGACTTGATCAAGGCTGGAAGGTTTGGCCGCATTTACGATTGCTCGACAAACCGCCAAGCTATTATGCGAAAAACTTTTACTTTGATTCTTTAGTCAATGATCCTATTAATCTCCGATATTTAATTGAAAATTTCGGTCATGAAAAAATTATCATGGGCTCTGATTATCCATTCTTATTAAGAGAAGTGCCGCCTGGAAAAGTGATTGATGAAACGCAGGGACTCACGCAAGAACAAACAGAAGCCATGCTCGGTAAAAATGCGCTTCGATTCTTAAATATTCCTGTAAAAGCTGGAGTGTGACATGATGGAAAATAAAATTCTTACACCTGAAGAAAAAATAGCAGAACTTGGGCTGACCTTGCCGCCGCTTCGCCCTGCATCAGGGAATTATGTGAGCTACGTCCGGACCGGAAATCTTATTTTTACATCAGGTCAGGGGACGAATGAGTTCCGCGGCCAATTGGGGAAGGATGTCACCATTGAAATGGGCTATGATGCCGCAAGACAATGTATGCTAAATCTCCTAAGTGTATTAAAAAATGAACTTGGCGAATTAAGCAAAGTGAAGCGGATTGTGAAAATATTAGGTTTTGTCAACAGCACACCTGATTTTGTCGATCAGCCTAAAGTGATGAATGGATCCTCCGATTTACTTGTACAGGTATTTGGCGAAAGAGGCAGACATGCTAGATCGGCTGTTGGAATGGCTCAGCTTCCACACAATAATGCAGTGGAAGTTGAAATGATCGTAGAAGTAAAGTAGCAGGAGGCGACGGGGATGAACTTAACACAGCAACAAGTAATCAAGGATGCGAAACTCTTCATCAATGGAGAATATAGGGATGCTTTTTCAGGTGAAACCTTTGATACGATCGATCCTTCTACGAATCAAAAGCTAGCTTCGGTCGCCAAGGCAAATGAAGAAGATGCTAGATATGCCATTGAAATGGCACAGCGGACGTTTGAAAGCGGCATATGGAGCGAAATGCCTGTCGCAGAACGGTCGAAGATTTTGTGTAAGATGTCTGATTTAGTCATGGAACGAGTTGATGAATTGGCTCTTGTTGAGACATTGGATGTCGGAAAACCCATTAAAGAGAGCCGCGGCTTTGATATTCCAAGGTCTGCTGCCAATCTTCGTTTTTTCGCGGAAATGGCAAATTATATTCATCATGAACACTATGACCAAGCAAAATATATGTCATATTCAAAGTATGCACCTGCTGGTGTAACCAGCTTAATTATTCCGTGGAATCTCCCGTTTATGCAAATGACCTGGAAGGCATCGGCTGCTTTAGCAGCAGGGAACACGGTTGTAGTGAAGCCGGCATCCTATACACCGCTAAGTGCCGTCATGCTAGGTGAAATCGCCAATGAAGCAGGACTGCCGCCTGGTGTATTGAATATTATAACCGGGCCTGGCGGAACAGCCGGAACAACGATGACCAACCATCCATCGGTCCGCCGCATCTCCTTTGTCGGAGACAGTACAACCGGCCGGACGGTAATGCAAAATGCAGCTTCCCAATTAATTCCGGTTTCATTGGAACTTGGCGGTAAATCTGCGAACATAGTGTTTGAAGATGCCGATTTGGATGAAGCAGTAGCGGGATCAATCGAAGCCATTTTTCGAAACCAGGGTGAAATTTGTTTAGCCGGCTCTAGGCTTTTGGTGCAGGAGAGTGTTTACGATCTGTTCCTTGATAAATTTTTAAAGGCTGTTCGAAATATAAAGGTAGGAAATCCGCTGGATGAAGCAACCGATATGGGGGCATTAGTATCAAAAGGTCACTTGGAGACTGTTGATCAATATGTTCAAATCGGGCTTTCTGAAGGAGCCAAACTAGCAATCGGCGGAAAAAGAATGCTAGAATTAGGCCAAGGAAATTTCTACGAGCCAACGGTTCTTTATGACGTTGATAATAAAATGAGAGTGGCACAAGAGGAGATATTTGGCCCTGTCCTTGTAGTCATTCCATTTAAAACAGAGGAAGACGCAATTCGAATTGCCAATGATTCCATCTATGGGCTTGCCGGTGTCGTTTGGACAAATGACCTTCGTCGTGCCCACCGTGTTGCGGCTAAAGTGAATTCTGGCTTACTTTGGATCAACTGCTGGTATTATCGCGATTTACGAACACCTTTTGGCGGGGCAAAAGCGAGCGGCATTGGCCGTGAGGGCGGCCGTCATAGTTTTGAATTTTATACAGAAGCAAAAACAATTACGTTGAAGCTTTAGGGCAGAATCGAAGAGTGCTTTTATGGCACTCTTTATGAATTCATATAGAAAGAGTGAGTGTATGAATCAGTTAGTGGACAAAATTGTGGAAAGTCTTTTAGAAGCGGAGAGCACGAAGAATGCTATCGCTCCTCTTACTGTGGAGTATCCTGAATTAAAGGTAGAGGATGCCTATAAGATTCAACTTGAGGTCATGGCTAAAAAAGTGAATCAGGGCAGTAAGGTCATCGGGAAAAAGGTTGGTTTGACCAGCGTGGCGATGCAGCAAATGCTGGGAGTCGACGAACCAGATTATGGCCATTTGTTGGAAGAAATGAAGGTGGAAGATGGCGGCATCGTGAAGGTTGAGGGGTTGATTAGTCCAAAAGTTGAGGCAGAGATTGGGTTCATTCTTGGCGAGGACTTAAAAGGACCGAATGTCACGTTTTTGGATGTCCTAATGGCCACAAAGTACGTGGTGCCAACACTTGAAATTATTGATAGCCGGATTGAGGATTGGAAGATTCAATTAGTCGATACGGTTGCCGACAACGGTTCTTCCGCAATGGTTGTGGTGGGTAATCAATTAACTCCGATTGACGGAATCGATTTGCGTACTGTTGGAATGGTGATTTTTCAAAATGGAGAAATGGCCGAAACAGGTTCTGGTGCTGCGGTTCTTGGACATCCGGCTCAAGCTGTGGCCTGGCTGGCGAATAAACTTCATGAATTTGGTATTACGCTTAAAGCGGGTGAATTAATCCTTCCGGGTGCGTTGACGAAGGCCTTGCCTGTTAGGGCGGGCGATCAATTTTCCGCACATTTTGGTTCACTTGGATCAGTTTCGGTTACTTTTGAGTAGGTTTTGATAGTAATTTTATACTTTTACAACGTCTAGGTGACTGTAAAGGTTAAGGGACCAAGAAAAGGGTAACGTAGGAAGAGTCTACGTGACCGAAAAGGTTCAGGGACCAAGAAAAGAGTAACGTAGGAAGAGTCTAGGTGACCGAAAAGGTTCAGGAACCAAGAAAAGGGTAACGTAGGAAGAGTTTACGTGACCGAAAAGGCCTTATTACAGCGAATAGGGTCACGTAAAAATTTTTACAAGCCAAACTTTTGATAATTGGCAAATGGCCGCGAATAGGAGGTATAGATAATGACGTTAACCAGCGGTGTTGACTTAGAAATTGTAGATTATTTGTATTCGGCAGAAAAAGAGCGTCGGGAAGTGGTTAAGGTTACGGATCAATACCCGGAATTAACCATCGATGAGGCTTATCTTATCCAAGAAAAACTAATCCAAAAAAGAGAAAATGATGGGGCACGCCGAATTGGGTTAAAGCTCGGGCTTACCAGTAAGGCAAAACAAGAAATGATGGGGGTACATGAAGCAATCTATGGTTATTTGACCGATGATATGCTTGCCCTTGAATGGGAACCGCTTGATTACAATAAATTCATCCATCCCAAAGCAGAACCTGAAATCGCTTTTATGATTGCAGAGGACCTGCAAGGAACCAATATTACAGCAGAGGACGTGCTGCGGGTTACCAAATATGTGGCCCCGGCGATCGAAATCATTGACAGCCGTTACTTAAATTTTAAGTTTACCCTGCCAGATGTGGTTGCCGACAATTGTTCCTCATCCAGCTTTTTTATTGGGAGCAAGTGGATGTCGCCGAAAGTCTTAAATTTGGCTGATATCGGAATGGTAATGTCGAAGAACGGGCAAGTTTCCCAGACCAGCTCAAGCGCAGCTGTGCTAGGACATCCCGCTACATCAGTTGCCTGGGCAGTTAATAAGCTTGGGGAAGCAGGAAAAGGAATTAAAAAAGGGGATATCATTCTTAGCGGAGCCATCTCCGAAGCGATTTCTTTTGAACCAAAAGATTCCATTCTTGTACAATTTGCTGAATTAGGCAGTGTGTCTTTTTCATGCAAGTAATCTAAGTCAGGCTCGGGTGCCTGGCTTTTTTATGTAAATGAATAGTTGAAATGGGTTTCGCGAGTAAACGGAGAAAAACTGCGAGTAAATCGAAATTTTTTGCGAGTAAATTGAAATTTTAGCGAGTATGGTTCAATTTTCGGCTAGTAAATCAATCCAAAGTACCGATCTCAATTCCAAGTAGGGCTTTTTTAAAGTTAAAATCATTTTTTAAATTCATTTTCCTATCAAAATCACTAAACCAATAATATTTCCCAAGGCTATTTTGAAACAAGCCTTGGGTTTTTTAATAGATTCGACAAACTTCGAACAGGGACAGGCACTAGTAGAAATCACTTTTTTCCCAATAATGCAGATAGATTTACCATGCTATTATTAAATTCCAAACAAATCTTTTTATCTATTAGGAGGATGGAAGAATGAAAAAGAGAACGTCACTGGTACTAGCATTGGGACTAACTGTTGGGGCTGTATTGCCGATCACTGCTGCGGCACAAACACAAAGTGCGGTTCCGTACAATGTTATGGTCACAAAGGATGCAAAGCAATATGGTAAAGATGCAAAGGTGAACTGGAAAAAGGGTCAAACAGTTCCATCTTTTGTACATGGAAAACTATCAACAAAAGCACTGAACGATAAAGCGGCGGTCAAGCAATTTTTAAAAGAAAATAAGGAACTTTATCAATTAGATGCAGATAAAGATTTGACTTTACTAGGTGTCCAAAAGGACGAGCTTGGCACAACTCACTATGATTTTGTCCAATCTGTTCAGGGAATTCCTGTGGATGGTGCGAAATTCAAGGTTCATACAGATAAAAATGGCATCGTAACGGCTGTAAATGGTGACGTCTTCCCAGAAGCTTCCTCCTACTTTAAAGGCGCCCTTAAAGCGCAGCTATCCAAGGCTGATGCTCTTGATAAGGCTTGGAAATCTATTAATCTATCAAAGAAAGATACATTAACGAATGCCGAAGTAGATCCAACCGGTAAAAAGGTAGAAGATACGGCTGAAAAGGCAGAATTAGTCGTTTATAAAAAAACCAATGATTTTTATTTGGCCTACAAAACAAATCTTCAATTCATCCAGCCATATGGGGCAAACTGGGTTGTTTATGTTGATGCTGTGAATGGCAACATTTTAAATTCCTATAATGCTGTCGCTGATGGGGCTGCAACTGGTTCCGGATACGGTGTATTAGGAGACTATAAAACATTTAATACTTATTTTTCAAACAGTACTTATTATTTGTACGATGTAACAAAACCGATGACTGGAGTCATTGAAACAAGAACAGCACAAAATCGTACCCTTTTACCAGGCAATTATTCTGTTGACCCAGATAATTTATTCAATGCCGTTTCTCAAGGTGCAGATGTAGACGCTAACTACTATGCTGGTAAAGTATATGACTATTATAAAAATACATTTAACCGCAATAGTTTTGATAATAATGGAGCAACGATTCGTTCCTCCGTTCACTACAGCAGAAACTATAACAATGCCTTCTGGAATGGCCAGCAAATGGTATATGGTGATGGAGATGGAGTACAGTTTAGGCCGCTTTCCGGCGCTCTTGATGTTGTAGCCCACGAATTAACCCATGCGGTAACAGAGAGAACGGCTGGTTTAGAATATCAATACCAGTCAGGAGCATTGAATGAATCGATTTCCGATACATTCGGCGTATTCCTTGATAAGGGTGATTATTTAATGGGTGAAGATGTTTATACACCACAAAAATCCGGAGATGCATTAAGAAGTTTGTCCAATCCAACTCTATATGGACAGCCTGATCATATGAATAACTATGTGAATACAACTTCTGATAACGGCGGTGTTCACACGAACAGCGGTATTCCAAACAAAGCTGCTTATTTAACTATTAACAGCCTTGGAACATCTGTTGCAGAAAAAATCTATTATCGTGCTTTAACAGTTTATCTAGCACCACAAAGCGATTTTAGCGATGCTCGTGCTGCCCTGCTTGCGGCCGCTGCTGACCTTTACGGAACTGGAAGCACGCAATATAATGCAGTTGCGAATGCTTGGTCACAGGTAGGAGTTAACTAAAAAATAAGTCAGCCATCACATTTTGTGGTGGCTGACTTATTTTCACGAATACTCCCGAGGTTTCCCTGGTGGATAGTAGTAGGGAGGTACTTTAATCCATCCTCTTTTCCTCATTAGCTCCTTCAATGAAGAACCAAATTTCATCTTTTCAATCATCGCGTGGGTAAACAATGAACCTACATCATTTCTAATGGATTGTGAGGCAGCAGTGGCACAGTGAACAATTGCCGTAACCGTTTTGATACTTACACCGTTCATAATCTCATCATCGGTTAGTTTCGTGCCCAACGGAACTGCCTCCGGGTCAGAGAAAGGACGCTGCTCGCTTGTTGGCGGTAAGTGAATACCTTCTTTTATCATAAATTCCTTAAATCTCTGTCCTTGTGTATCACATTGTTTTAAGCTCTCCTTTAAAATCTTCACAACATCATCATCTGTTGTCATGTTTAAACCAGTCTGCAAAAAAATACTGGCCTCCTCTATGATTGTTAGATACAACCAACAGCTCATCACTTCTCCTACATGAAGCGGGTTTTTCGGTTCATCATCTAAATTCATTTGTAAATAGTCTTTTAGCGATTCAAAAATATTTGTCAAATTAAGCCCCCATTAAATTTTTTTATTATTTTTCCAAATATGGAAAGCAAAATACACAAAAAAATGGATTGGTGCCAGCACCAATCCTAAATGGGAAGTTTTAAGAAATGAGTTTAAGAACCTATTTCCTAATTAAGTTACCTTTATATTAAAAGAAACTTGTGTAGAAATTAGGGGGAACTTGTGTGGAAGTTGTGAAGATTCTTTCGACTTTTGTTTAGTAAAAGATCGTGAAAATGCCAGGAGAATCAACTCGAAATAATTGAAAAGCGGATGGATGAAAAAAATGTAGGAGCATATAATGAAATGTTTCACCCGTTAAAGAAATCATTCAGGAGGATATTAAAGTTGATACTTAGAAGATATTTGTCGCTTGTTGGCATCGGTTCGGCGGAGATTGACCTTATCCTGCAAAAAGACACGTTTAAAGCAGGCGATTCTGTTGGCGGATATTTCTTGATTAAGGGCGGCACAATCGAGCAGCAAATTAAACAAATAGATTGTGATTTGGTCTTATTGGATCATGCAAGCGGAATAGAAAAGGTCATTGATAGCACAACAATCATGCTATCCGCTTGGATTGACTCTGAAGCATCGAATAAGGTGGATTTTATCTTTCAGCTGCCAGAATCGGTCCCGGCTTCATCGAAAGATATTTCTTACCGATTTAAAACTAAGCTCACATTTGATGAAGGTGTAGAAAGCTTTGATCAGGATATTATCAAAATTAAATAATAATTTTAAAAAAGGCTGTTGATGAACGAAATCAACAGCCTTTTTTTATGATACTATGTCTGGCACAGAAAAACTTTTTAACATATAAAACTTTTTTCTCCTAAATAGTCTAATATGTAGTTACAACAGGGGAAGTATGTTATGAAAAATTATTTTAAAAAGAAGAATGAGTCGTCCGATTTATGCTGCCGGCTCTTTTTTTTGTAAAACCTTTTTCTAAAAATTACGTCTAACATTTAAGAGGTGATATTGTTGAAAGCTATCATTTTTGATTTTGATGGTTTAATTGTTGATACAGAAACCATTTGGTTTGAGAGTTATAAAGAAGTTTTAGGAGGCCACGGCTTTGAGTTGACCCTGGAACGATTCTCCAAAATTATTGGTACGCAGGATACGGAATTTTTTTCATACATACAACAAAAGATTCAGATTGAACCGAGTGTGATAGAAGCTAGTGCCCATGAACTCTTTAATGTGAAAATGGGTGAACCGGCTGCAAGAGAAGGAGTCGAGGCTTACTTAAAAGAAGCAAAGGAACTAGGGCTTAAAATTGGGTTAGCTTCAAGTTCTAGCCGTAAATGGGTGGAAGGATTTTTAACGAAACTCGACATTATCCAGTATTTTGATGTAATTAAAACACGGGATGATGTTTCAAAAGTAAAGCCAAATCCGGAATTATATTTGAAAGCTATGGAAGCACTAGGTGTACTACCCTCCGAAGCGATTGCATTTGAAGATTCTTTGAATGGACTAAGAGCAGCGAGGGCCGCTGGCCTCCAATGTGTGATTGTTCCGAATCCCGTTACTGCTCATTTAGATTTTCAAGACTACTGTCTAAGATTATCTTCAATGGGTGAAAAGGAATTGAACCAAGTACTACAAGCAATTTCTGATAAATCGAAGGTCTATAATATTAGAATAGGCACAACAGCCGACGAGGATTTTTTATGGGAAATGTTGTACCAAGCGATTTTCATTCCCGATGGAGAGCCTCGACCTTCTAAGGACATCTTAAAAGAACCAAACATTCAACAATCTTTAAAAGGGTGGGGGAGAAAAGGCGATACAGCCTTGATAGCAATCGATGCCTATAATAATCCAATTGGGGCAGTTTGGGTACGGTTATTCGATGATCTAAATAAGACATTTGGTTATATTGATAGCCAAACGCCCCTTTTAGGTATGGCACTTCTTCCGGAATACAGAGGCAGCGGAATAGGGACAGCGCTGCTTGGGGAAATGCTAAGAATAACGAAAGAGGCTGGATTCGGTGCAGTTTCATTAAGCGTTGATCCCAATAATCCTGCTTTAAAGCTCTACAATCGCTTAGGATTTCAAAAGGTCGGTTTTGATGGAACATCCTGGAATATGATAGTGAAATTTAAGTGAATAAAAAAGAGGTGAATAAATGTCTTTTAAAATCATTTTCCAATTTATCTTGACACTATCACTGATCTTTTTTGCTGCCATAGCAACATGGTATGAAGGAAGTGAATTGATCGATAATTCTTGGGAATGGCAGTATTCTGCCCCTTTTTCAAAAATGCTAAATGGAGAAATTAATGGGAAGCAGGATATATCTCAACTCGATTACTTATTCTATGCTGTGAAATTCAAGCCTGTATTCCCAACCGTTCTACTTCTTAGCAGCTTATACTTTTTTATCTTGTCAGGATATATGTTTTTAAGAAGTAACCACAAAATATTTTGTTACTTTTTAAGTATTGTGGGGATTGTTCTCATTATTCCTTCCATTTTCTTATCAAGTTCTCCCACAATTGGGGCCGGGATTATTAGAAATATTTTATTGTTAACCTCCGTACTAATTTTAGGAATATCATTAGTGATTTATTTCCGGGCATTCAGAAAAACGTCAATCTAATGGTGTCAGTACCAGGTAAAATATAAGAGCCTGAAATGTTTCAGGCTCTTGCATCTTTCCTCACAATTTTCTGCTGTTTTTCACCGATTTGATGATAATATTTACTTCCGCTGCTTCCCCACTTTCAATGTGGTGGTCTATCATTGAGACGTCAATATTTGTCTCAATCTTCACTCGTCTGCGCTCTTTCCCACCCAACTTGACCTTATAGGGGGCGTTGTTATTCATAAGAGATAAAATTCGAACATCATCTTCGAAGGCATATTCTTCATAAAATTCGATGGTAAATTGGACATCATTCTTGCTGTAATTTTCAAAAGGGAGTTCACACTCTCCATGCAATATTGTTTTATTGGTCATTTCAAAGCGGCAACTACTTTCACTCCGGTCATAGGATATCGCATAAATCCCAGATGCAATAGTTCTTTGAAATAATTCAATAAAGTAATGCGGTGCTAATACGGAGATTAATATGGCGAGAAAAATTAACCTGCCTTGATATTTTTTCAATGATTTTGCAAGAAAAAATGAACCTAAAATAAAGAAAGATAGTGCAGTAATTCCTACAATTGATATTCCATTAACCGTGGTGATTGGCATAGTAAATATCGACATTGTCTCACCAAACGTTTTTTCGTGAGGGAAAGGAAAATTTATTACCATAGACGCAAAAAGAAGAAAAAGAGCAAGTAATAAAAACTTCTTGTTTTTTACCATTTTGGCTCCCCATTTCGGACTGTGACCATTTAATTTCCAATGTAGTACCATTTTAACATTGCAGATTTTTAAATTGGGTATATTTTGAAAATTATTCTTTAGATGAACGTGTATGGATTATAATAGAAGAAGGTGAATTTGATAAATTAATCCCGATTGACGTTTTTGATTGGGGAAATCCTAGATAAGAGTATTTCCTAAAGCCCGTCAGCTGAGAAAAACAGGTGCGTCGGTCGATAAGAGCGCTTCATAAAGCCTGTCAGCCTGGAAAACAGGAAAGCCGGTCGATAAGAGCGTTTCATAAAGCCCGTCAGCCGAGAAAAACAGGAGTGCCGGTCGATTAGAGAGGTGAGTAAAACTGATAAAAGCTGTCATCTTCGATCTAGATGGGACATTATTAGACCGAGACGGAACGGTAAAAAAGTTTATTGAGGATCAATACAAACGACTAAATAATGATTTGGGTCATATACCAAAATCGGAATACATTAAAAGATTTATAGAACTAGATAACCGCGGGTATGTATGGAAAGATAAAGTATATCAGCAATTAGTCGAAGAATTCGATATTTCTGCAATAACATGGGAAGAATTACTTCAAGATTATATATGCCGCTTTAAGAATAGCTGCATCACTTTTCCGAATCTCGAAAATATGTTAGGCGAATTACGAAGCGGTAATATAGCTTTAGGAATCATTTCAAATGGAAAAGGGCAATTCCAAATGGAGAATATAGAGGCCTTGGGAATTAGAAATTTTTTTGATGTTATTTTAATATCTGAATGGGAAGGGATAAAAAAACCGGACCCTGGAATTTTTAAAAGAGCAATGTATCAACTTAAAGTATTGCCAGATGAATGCATTTACGTCGGCGATCATCCCGAAAATGATGTGAAAGCTGCACAGAACGCAGGGATGCAATCAATCTGGAAAAAGGATTTTCATTGGAACGATGTAGATGCTGATATTATTATCAATGATTTAGCGGAGGTACCCTTAATCATAAAAAATTTGGGCAGGCAAATTATGAAGTCATCTTAGCTGCCCCGTGTTTTACTTTAGAACCACCTAATTTAAAAACAAGAATTCCGCCAACTATGACCAGAACACCAATCAATTGCTTGAAAGTAAATGGGACCCGAGTAAGACCAAGCAAGCCTAAAGAATCCCCCAATAAGGCAAACCCAAGCTGCGATGACATGACGATTGAAATCGTATACGTTGGGCCAAGCAGTCTCATCCCCTGCACAATACTGGTTACCACTCCCACCCCGATTAAACCGCTGAACCAATACCAGGTTTTCATATTTTGCAGGACAAATAGTTGTTTTCCATCAAAGATGAAACCAATCGACAGCGATGCCAGGAATCCTAATCCTAAAACCAAAGTTGTGGTTGCCCAAGATCCTGCACGTTCATTTACTTTACTGTTAAAAATATTTTGCAAGCTGACCAAGGAACCTGCAATAATTGAAAATAGTAGTCCTAGAATCACATTCTCAACTCCTTAAATTATTAAAATCTTCCCCGTGGAAAGTCTATTCGTATATATTATCGCCTGCAATAGCTCGTAATCCTTCTCTGTCCTTAACAAGAATGAAACCTTTATTTCGTTCAATTAACCCTTCTGTGCAAAACTGCCCGATGACCCGATTGAGATGCCGGTAACTGGTTCCTATAAAGTTCGCGGCATCCTTTATACTGATGCGCAGCTGCTCTTTATTCATAGAATCGGATTCATTAATGGAGACAGACAATAAATAACTGGCGAACCGCACCTCCACTGGATACAATATATTGAAGCTCATAGAATTGGTTTTAAGGTGAAATTTTTGAGTTATGATATCTAGTAAAAATTGCAAAAGAGGGGCATGATCTTTTCCGTATTTTCTCAACCAATAATACTGCACTCCGATCATATAAACCGATGATACGGCTTCAACCGTATTAATAATGTTTATATCCTGCACGTATTCAATATCCCCAATCACCTCAAGAGGTGTCTTAAATGAAAGAATAAGGGTCCTTCCTTCTGCCGAAGTGGTATACACTTTAATTTTACCTTTAACAAGGACGTACAAATATTGGGAAGCCTCACCTTGGGAACAAATGAATTCCCCATGTTCAAAGGTGTAGAGCGACAAATGCGGTATTATTTGTTCATTAAATATCGATTCGATTTGATGAGCAGACAAATATGATTTAACTTGTTCAAGGTCGTTGATTTCTTTCATCTTCCGGACTCACCTCCAGTTAAAATCTTAAAATCACCACACCCGCTATCATCAAGCCGATGCCGATAAATTGTGGCAGCTTTATCTTCTGCCTAACTGTGCCAAACCATCCGTTACTATCAATGATGTAGGTCAGCACCAGCTGGGCAATCAGGAGTGCGGATATCGAAAGAGTAACTCCTATTCTTTGAATTGCAGTGACATTACTAAAGATAACAATGGCTCCAAATGCTCCACCGGCCAAATATAAAGGTTTCACTTGCTTAAATCTTTTCCACTTTCGGTCCCGAATGAATATTAGAATCACCATGGCCATGATAAATCCAGTTAACTGGGTAATAGTCGCTGCCTGCCATGTACCAATATCCTGGCTAATTCTAGTATTGGCAACCCCTTGTAGTGTTATAAAGGCTCCGCCTAAGAAAGCAAATAATATCCCTTTCATTTTTCTTCACCTCAATCTGTTTCTCTCTTTTATTTAAAAACAGATGCATTATCTTGGAAAGGACATATGTCCTGAATTTTTAAAAATGGGTATCATTTGCTCAGCAGATTCATAAATCAGAATCCATTAAAAATTTGGACAAAGTTAGGATAATTGCCTTTACACATATAGGACATCCTTCATACATTAAAGTAGTTCAAATAAGGAGGAATCTTGATGCAATTAAATTATGAGCAGGCACAGCATTTAGAGGGTAAAATGATTCAGTTTAAAAATAATAAAGGTGAATGGTCAATTGGAAAAGTTGTAAAGGTAAGAAAAGATGGCCTTGAGATTGAAGAATTAAATTCCTCAAGTTCGAATGATGGATACGGATTTGGCTTTTTTGGTCCAAGACCGTTCTTTAGACCACGCTTTTTTAGACCACCCGTTTTCTTCCCGTTTGTTGGATTTGGTTTCTCTCCATTCTTTTTTTAACTAAGAACGTTGATACAAAAAGTATTAATAGGCACAAAAAAGAGTATTGGAATTTCTCAATGCTCTTATTATTTTACATAAAAATACTGGTAAAGGGATTAGAAGTTGATAGTAACAAAATATAATTTCCAGTAAAAAGCACCTGACAAATGAAATCGCTTACATTAAAATGAAAGTAACAAATAGGAGAGGGGATACAAACTATGGAACTATTATTTGAACAATGTGAACATAACCAATCAGAAGAACCTTGTGAAAAGTGTACCCCAAAAATAGAAACAGAAGAGAATTACGATATCTCAGAATATGATTATCATAAAAGATTGTGGTTTTAATATTATTAAATTTGTAAAAAGACAAAAAGCCCTAACTTAGAAGGGCTTTTTATATGCATTGAATTTTACGCCGTAAAGTTAATCGATATTATTTTAATGGTAATACTAAAAGGCATAATTTAAATAAAAAAGGATAGGAGGAAAATGATGCCACGAAAAGCAGCACCCACTGACAATGAGGACACGAATCAGGAAACAAAGGAAGTATTGCCAGAAATAGAAGAAGAAGATGATGAAATCGCTAACCTTAATCGCATGTTGGCAGCTACATTGAATTACTTGTCAGACGATGAAGTGGAAGAGATAGATATCGAATACCTCTTGGATCATACAGAAGGCCTAAGAGAATGGTGGAATCGATATCGAGAGAGCAACAGAAAAGAGATTGAAGAGGAAATAAAAAAATCCCTTGGTGAACTTTCCTTAAAAGAACTAGAAATGATTCGGGAACAAATAAAAGAAAAACAGGATTGAATTTTTATCTCTTCACTTGTTGTGAAGAGATGTTTTTTGTTATTGGCGAAGGAGTTTAATCAAGAGATAACGAAAATTAGTAAGTGAGATCGATTAGTATTTGGAGGTAAATATGGCTTACGATGAACATTGTCCGTTTTGTCGGCCACATAAAGATGTTGAACAGAATATCGTATTTGAAAATGAAACATGCTATTTTTTACAACACAACAAGGAACAAGAAGTTTTAGAAGGCTGTGGTGTCATTGTCCCGAAAAAGCATCATGCTAACGTATTTGAATTAACAAAAGAAGAGTGGAACGATACATTTGAACTTTTACAAAGTGCCAAAAAATATCTTGATGAAAAATTTACTCCAGATGGGTATACACTTGGCTGGAATGCAGGTGAAGTTTCCAATCAAACTATATTTCACTGTCATCTCCATGTTATACCAAGATATAAAGATGAACCTTTAGCTGGTAAAGGGGTTCGTTTTTGGTTGAAACAACCTGAAAATAAAAGAGAGAAATTTAAATAAGAAAAGCACCCATATAGAGTGCTTTTCACACCTAACCTATTTACTTACTGAACAAACCTTTGACTCCCTTATAAACTAAAACAAGTGAGAAGACGATAACAGTCAATATGCCAATGATATCTGTAACAGGTGAAACGCTTTCAAGAAAAGAATCAGCTAAAGGAACTCTAATAAGTGCAAAACCTGATAAAATAGTAGCAAGGAACAAGAAAATCCGATTATCCATTGGTTCTCCCTCCTTCCTATTTGATTGATAAATTATATGTCTTAAATGTTACGAATATGACGATTGTGTAATAAAGGAATATAAAAAAATAACACCCTTTCTGGGGTGTTATGTCATATCGATTGATATCATCTTTCGGTTTCATTATGCTGAAAACCATTCTGGGTAGGAAAAACTTCATACCACTTGTATTTTGGGGATTTGAACCACTCGTAATGCGGCAAATAAACCAAATAGCCAAAATTGCCATCGGCGTCAAGAATCGATTTGAAAATCTTAACAGTCCCAAATCCAAAAGTTTTATCCAAGTATCCTTCGATTCCCTCTCTGACGATATTTTTTTTATCTTCTTCATCTTGCTTATGTAACTCCATCAGCCCATCAATAAAAATACCCAACAAGACCAAAGTAATTGAGATTAAAACAAAAACCAGCAACTTGAACAAAAGAACAGCCCCTTCTCATTTATGGATTCACTTAGATTGTACAATCGCTAGTTAACAAAAAGTGTGATGTAAACCACAAATCCCATTTAATATCTGACATTTTTGTGGCAAAAAAATTGGCTGCCATTTTGTTAATGGGCTAAAGTTTTTATTGTTTTTTATGGTAATATAAATGTAATAATATATAAAAAATGGGGGAAATTTCATGAAGAAAAGAAAGCGTAATACTCAACACTTTACTTTTTTAGCCTGGGCAGCATTCGCTATTTTTACAGCACTAATGTTGGTTGGGCTTTATACGTTAGAAGAACCATTATTTGTTAAAGGCTATTATTTTATGGGGACAATCGGGATTATTGTTTCCTCTTTTATGGTCGCAAAAGTAACACGTGATAACCAAGAAGATATGGAAGACAGTTATTATGAAGAGGATAGTAAAGGGAAAAAAGAAAAATTGGATATTTAATGGTGTAAAAATATGAGTTGATGCGTCAACTCTTTTTTTAATTAGCTATCCGGTACAGAATAGGAATTTGGAGTGGTAATTAATGCTAAATATTGAGATAAGAAGGCCAAAAATTGAGGAGATGAATGAGTTAAATCAATTTTTTAGAAAGGTGATTACGGACACTTTTATAAAAGAAGGTATGGGGGAAAAGCTGGATGATATTGAAAATGAAATCGAGATAAAGAAAAAATACTTGGCAAGTGATTTTGAAAGTCATGGCGCGGAACGCTATTTTTTGATAGCCATAAATGCTGATCGAATTATCGGTACGATTGAATATGGTCCAGCAAGTGATTTAATATGCAATTGTACAAACAATGCATATAAAGGGCTGATGGAAGTAGGTACTGTATTTGTCCACCCTGACTACCAAAGAATGGGGATAGGGACCAAGTTATTGAAAGCAATGTATTTTGCATTGCAAGATGCAGGGATGAAAGAGTTTTGTTTAGACAGTGGATATAAAAGCGCGCAAAGAATCTGGAAAAATAAATTTGGGGATCCTGATTACTTGTTAAAGGATTATTGGGATGAAGGATATGATCATATGATTTGGAAAATCAAGGTCAGCGCTTGGATATAAGGTTCTATTGTAGAATATCCTTCAATGGAAACAGGCGATTTGATTTTATGTGAAAAGGAACAGGATTTTTCATGTGCTTTTCGCATAAAAAACAGAGCAGGATAATGAGGCATTTTACAGAATATATGTATTATATTTAAAAAATATTAAAATTTAAGTTTGAAAACCACTTTTTGGCGAAAAAATGATTTTAGCGGTGATACGCCTTACCTTCGCCCCAATCAAAATATTGAAAGCGAGTCGATTTAGAAAATGAACAACCGTACTAAGATGAAAATTTTTGCACCTGCTAATAAAGTATTTGAAGCTTTTGTAGACCCAGAAAAAATCGGGAATTTTTGGTTCTCCTCAAGTTCTGAAAGATGGGAACAAGGTAGAACCATTACATTGAGATACGATGAATACGATGCTCAAGGGGATATAGAAGTAAAAGAGATTGAGAATAATAAGAAAATCGTGTTCCAGTGGGGATCTAATGGAGAAGGACATACCGTGACCATGTTGCTGGAAGAACAAAATGATTCGAGTACTATTATTGAAGTAACTGAAGAAGGCTTTAATGAAAATGACAGCGATTTTATCAATCAAATTATTGATAATAAAGAAGGCTGGGTTTATATGCTGACCTGTTTAAAAGGATATTTGGAATTCGACATTAAAAATTTAAGAGCTGGGTTAGTTAAATAAAATTACAACTTGAGCCATATGGCTCGTTTTTTTATGGAAAATTGATAATTGAATTTTTTTCCTGCTCCTATTATTGTAGAGATATTAGAATCTTTAGAGGAAGTGTAAGTATTGTCAAAACAAGTAATAAATAAATTAAGAGCCGACTGTGAAAATTGTTTTGGTTTGTGCTGTGTGGCTTTGCCTTATGCGAAGTCTGCCGATTTTGCTTTCGATAAGGAAGGAGGGACCCCTTGTCGTAATTTGCAATCCGATTATCGCTGCGGTATTCATAAAAATCTTAGAAATAAAGGGTTTCGAGGCTGTGCTGTTTATGAATGCTTTGGCGCGGGTCAAAAGGTATCACAAGTCACTTATGATGGGAACGATTGGCGTAATCACCCAGGACTGGCCAAAGAAATGTTTGAGGTCTTTCCTATTATGCAGCAGCTTCATGAAATGCTTTGCTATTTAAATGAAGCACTTGGTTTGGAGGATGCAAAACCTATATATGAAGAATTGCAAAATGCTCTAGAAAAAACAGAATCTCTTACTAATTTGAATCCAAGATCTATAATAGAACTTGATATGCCAGGTCATAGAACAGTCGTTAATGATTTACTTCTCCGCACAAGTGAACTTGTACGATCAAAGGTTTTTCAAAAGAAGAATAAAAAAATAAGTAAGGGAAGAGACTTCTTAGGTGCAAAGTTCAAAGGTGCCGACCTTAGGGGTATAAATTTGAGAGGAGCCTTGCTCATTGCCGCCGATCTCAGGGGAGCCGACATGAGAGTAGTCGATTTTATCGGTGCAGACTTAAGAGACGCGGATTTAAGCGGTGCTAATTTAACCGGAAGCTTCTTTTTAACACAAGCACAAGTTAACTCGGCTAAGGGCGATATTCATACAAAATTACCTGGTTCATTAAGGAGTCCTGAACATTGGCTTAAATAGTTTAGCAGGATGGTTAGTTTCTTAAAATTGGAGGGTTTTTAGATGATGGATAATGGCAATATATTTGGTCTTTTTGCAATCATTCCTATTTTACTTTATTTGACGATTTTAGTTTTTAGCATATATTTTGTTGTAAGAACAATTAAGTTCATGAATGAAAAAACAAAGCTGGATCAGGAGAGAAATGAGAAACTAGATTTATTAATAAAGGTACTTGGTAATAATGAAAGAAATGTTGATTAATATAATTTAAAGTTTCAGGGGAGTAGCTGCGGCGGCTCCTCTTTTTCATTTATTTTTAAGGTTTTGATTCAATAAAAAATGAAATATAATAAGATTAAAGCTGTTCAATAAATTTTCAAAAATCCAACGTAATATTGTTCTAATAGAATAAATTTAGGAGGGGAATTCAATGATAAGGGCGGGAATTGCAGGTGTGGTCGGGTTTATTCTTATTTTTGTAGAGTCCATAATTATAATGAAGCTAAAAGGCTATGAAACGATTGAATTTGGCGGCCTAACACCTTTTATTAATGTCTGGGCAATGAATTTCTTTGTTGTATTTGCCATCCTAACACAGGTTACAAATTGGTTCGAAAATAGAGCAGATCTAGAAAAAAGTGAAGATAGTTATTAATAAAAAGCGCCTATGTCACGGATAGAAAGCCGATTGCATAGGCGCTTTTTTGAGCTAAGCATTATGTTTTACTGCTCGATTACCTTTGAAAGCTGCTCTGCGAATAAATGGAATTACCCAACGGTCAAGACCAATGCGGCCTGCGTTAAAGCCAGAGAATAAGATAATTGTACCGATGAATAAATCAGTCGGAATATGAGATACAGTACCGGCTAAGAAGAACGCGAAGTTCATCACTAGACCAAAGAACATTGCTGCAGTAGTTAAGCAGCCAAGAATAAGTCCAAGCCCTACTAAAAATTCACCAACAGGTACGAGTGTATTGAAAATATCTACGTTTGGTAAAGCGAAGTGCTTTAAGAAGTCGACGTACCAGCCGTAAACAATACTGCCATCAGGACCTTTTACTGGATTCGCGATTACTCCTTTTAAAAATCCAGAAGCATCAAACCCGCCTGCTAATTTGTGATATCCAGCTGTGATCCAAGAATATCCGATGTATAAGCGAAGAACTGTTAAAATACCAGCGGCAACTTTGTTTTCTCTTAACCAATTGACTAACATTTGAAACACTCCTTTTATAAATAAGATTTATATATTGATTACACTGTTAATATATCATTTTTATTTTGAATTGAGAGTAATTTGTTCACTTATTCACAAATTCGTAAAAAGAATTTGAACAATTTATTAACATGGTCAATTGTTTTTATTAAAATGAAAGTAAAGAATTTTCTGTAAAGAAGGGATGTTATGCAACAAGCCGATGATTTTGCAACATTTCCGTATCCATTTAAGGGAGAAGTGTATCGATACTCTAATAACTCCGTCCCGTTGGATTGTCCAAGCAGCATCGAAATTACTCCGAGTTACTTAAATGAAATGAACCTTAAGCGGGGTCTTCTTAAAGAGCATCCTGAACGATGTTATCAGTCATTGCCTCATACACTTCACGGACAGTGGGAAATCCTTGAGATGATAATGAGTCATCTGGCAGCCTTTTATCCTGATAAATTTTCACTTGATAAACAGAATGATGAATGGACGTTTCATAATAAAATTTTACAAGAAAAGCAGGGTTTTATTTTTGGAGATGAAACTACATTACCATGTGAGCCGCTTGATTTTATTGGAAGACATGTGCAAGAGGACCTGATTTTCATGATGCAGCGAGATGGGGATTTATTTTTAGATGCAGGTCAATTATGCTTCCCCGCTAATTGGTCACTGGCCTTTGATTTAGGGATGAGCTTTAGAGAAATTCATCATCCGATTCCTGGCTTTAAGGAGGAAGGATTGGATGAGCGAATCCTTCAGTTTTTGTTACAGTTGGAAGCGGGAAATCCATGGTGGCGGAAAAACTGGTCTTTGATGGGCGGAAATCGTCTCGATACTTCACTTGAAACCTTTGATGTTTGGGGAAAAGGCAGGAAAAAGGTAACTCTAGAAAATGCCGGTGAATTCGTACATTTACGAGTAGAGGTACAGAAATTATTCCGTTTGCCGCGGTCAGGAGGAATTCTGTTTACCATTCATACACATCTTATTTCATTAGAAAAATTAGCTTCAAAAACGGAATGGGCTGAGCAATTTTTCCATATTCTTTGTGAACTTCCAGATAATATAGTGGATTATAAAGGCCTTTCTCTTTTCAAGAATCAAGTAATCGAATACTTGAAGGACAGGTTGGAAAGCAGAGGAGTTTTGTGATGCAGAAAGCTTTGTTTGTTTCCGGAAAAAGAAAATATTTATTTTGTGGGGATCAGAACGGGATGGAGATTTTACAACCAGTTATCGATTTGGCAGTTGAAAAGAATGCACCCTATGAGATCTACAGCGAAGAACAACCCCTTTTTGATTGGTTGAATAGGCAGAAGATGGGGTGTTACCTTTACATTGCAGCGAAATGGGATAAACTGCATTCTCTGAAAAAGCTCACTGAAGAGGTTGGCTTTTCAGAGGAAGAAGCACAGTACATTGGTTATGGTGAGCGATTGGTCAATGTGTTTTGCTGCAGGTGCCATGGGATTTCAAAGGTAATTTTGCAGGAAACGCTTGAAATCGCTTGCAATGATTGTGATTTGCACCTTGAGATTTCCGATCATTATTCTTCACTGAAAAATGCCTATCTTGGCTACGTGGCAAAACTTTAGAGGGGGGATTGAATGGATAAGGGAAAAACAATACCCGTAATGGTAAAAGAAATTCATCAGGAGACCCTGAAATGTAAAAAGCTTTACACTAACTCATATCGATGAGGAAGAACTGCCGTCTTTTAGCGGAGGATCCCATATCACTACATATACTGAGGGAAGCTTTGGCTTACTCGAGAGGCATTATTCCTTAACGAGCCATCCAGATAATCGGTTGTTCTACCAAATTGCCATTCATCTTAGTGATACCTCAGCAGGTGGTTCTTCTTATTGGCATCACCAGGTAAAAGTCGGGGACAGGCTGCGTATTAGTTATCCCAAAAATCATTTTCCATTGAGCTTCAAGGCAAAACATCATGCTTTTTATGCGGCTGGGATTGGCATCACACCATTTTTATCAATGATAGCTGACCTGGATGATTCCTTCGAACTGCATTACGCGGCAAAATCAAAGGAGCTTTGTGCATTCTTCGACTTTTTGCAGCAAAATTACCCGCGGCAATGTAAGTTTTATTTTTCAAAGGGAGTAGGAGCAGAGCGACTTAGTGTTGATTCGCTTTTGGAACATAAGATTGGAACCCATGTATATTTTTGCGGACCTGAGGCCTTTATATCTGGTTTTACGGACTTTGCCCTTCAAAATGGTTACCCGCGTTCGAGTGTTCATTACGAACGGTTTACACCGCCGCGGCCTAAAAAGGCTAATTGTTTTCAGGCTCAAGTTTCAAACGGGAAGACTGTAAAGGTTTTAAAAGAAAAGACCCTGTTGGATGCGCTGCTTGAAGCAGGGATTAAGGCTCCATATTCATGCCGTGTAGGCCGATGCGGGACATGTGAACTGAAGGTGGTTGAAGGAGAAGTTGATCACTACGATTCCTTTTTAAGTGAAAAACAAAGAAATGCCCAAAATGTGATTTTATCCTGTGTTTCTCGAGCAAAGTCCGAGAAATTGGTGATTGAAATTTAATAAAAAAATCACATTATTTCCTTAACGAAATAATGTGATTTTTTTAGATTCTATCCTAAATATTTTTCAATTGGACTCCAATAATTCGCTCCCCAGCCTGCTGCAAGATGCTCGCCTTCCGCTTCTGGGAAACCAACATGGTCAAAAACCAACTTAGTCTTTGAACCTAGCTCTTGAAGTTCGAACTTAGCAATTGAATATAAGCCTTCTGGCCAGTTCTTTACACGCCATGCTTGAACGACGCGCACACCCGGAACAAGTTCAATGTTCCTGCCTAAAATCATCCCCCCGAAACAAGAGAACGTACCGCCATCCTCTGCGTTAATATCTGTTGGTGCTCCACCAGTAACTTCACTGAACTGTTTAGAATCAGTCAAAATTTCATAAATTCGTTCAGGACTTGCATTGAATTCCACTTCTTGATGAATTGTATTTACCATTATTAAATTCCTCCAGTTTTGTTCTTTTAAATTAATGCATGGCCAGTTCGGTCCATGGGTCCACGCCAGGGTCTCTGCCTTCAGCAAATTCCTTAATTCGCGGCATGTAATGAGACCAGCCTTGCTGATGTGACGGGATTTCTGAGGCCGGCAAGTCGTAATGTGTTAATACTAGGTTCGTTCCATTTTCTTTAGGAGTTAAACGGAACTCAACTTTACTTGAGCCGGGAGGAACAATTTTTGATTTTTCCCAGCCCCAGGACATGACGATTTTTTCATAAGGTACAATTTCCACATATTCTCCCATAGCAATATCGCTGCCATTGACATCTATCCGATACTTACCGCCAATCTTAGGCTCAAGCAGGATTTGTCTGCCCATCCAGCGGACCATTTTATCAGCATCGGTAAAGAACGAAAATAAGGTCTCCGGACGTGCTTCAATAAAGATTTCTTTTACGATGATATCACTGTTTGTTTGTGTCATTTTTTCTCCTTTCTTCCTCTTCGGCAGCTTCTTTCAGGCGGAGTAAACTATCATCCCAAAAACGGTCAATGTATTGCTTTAATTCAGCAAAACCGTCCCTTCTGATACCATAGTACCGTTTTGTTCCGTCTCTCCGGACGACTACAAGGCCGGATTGTTCGAGAACTTTGAGATGCTGAGAAACTGCGGGAGCTGATATTTCAAAATGTGAGGCTATCGCGCTGGAGGTAAGCTCTCCATCACGAACGAGATAAAGAATATCTCTGCGTCTAGGTTCTGCTAATGCATGAAGGACTTTTTCAATCATGATATTATTTTAGTCTATGCTTAATTAAGTGTCAACTTAATTAGTTATTTTTCATATTAGTATCATTTGGAAAATACGTATTAAATATAAATCAATTTTTTTCCAAAAATTACTTGATAAAACTAATAGTATTAGTTAAAATAAAACTAATGATATTAGTTTAAGGGAGATGGGCAATAATGAGAATGATTAAAAAGGGGTTTTTACATCAAGTAACGTTTATGGCCAAAGTATTTCCAGTGAACTGTTATTTGGTAGAGGAAGAGGACGGATTGACTTTGGTGGATGCCGCGCTTGGATTTTGTGCAAAGGGGATTTTGCAGGCTGCCGAAAGAATTGGAAAGCCGATTACGAAAATCGTGTTGACCCATGCTCATGAGGACCATGTCGGGGCCTTAGATTTAATAAAAGAAACCCTCCCGGAAGTACCTGTTTATATTTCGGTGCGAGATAACAAATTAATGAACGGAGACCGTTCACTCGATCAGCATGAAGACCAAACGCCCATTAAAGGCGGAGTTCCTAAAAAGTTAAAAACAAGAGCCACTATTGTTTTGAGTGAAGGCGACCAAGTCGGATCTTTAAAGGCAATTGCCTCACCAGGCCACACACCAGGTTCTATGTCCTTTATAGACAACCGCACTAAAGCGTTAATTGCTGGTGATGCCTTTCAAACCAGAGGCGGGATCGCTGTGGCAGGGGATATAAAGCCATGGTTCCCATTTCCGGCGTTTGGTACATGGAGTAAGAAAACAGCTTTAAAGAGTGCGAAGAAATTAGTGGGGGTTGAACCTAGTCTGCTTGCGGTAGGACACGGAGAAATGGTGGAGAATCCTGTAAGGATAATGGAACAAGCAATTAACAATTTTGAGCAGAAATTGAAGTAAAGGAGAATTTTTGATGTCACCTAGACCTAAAATTGGACTCGAATTAACGTACATTCTAGAAGCAGCAGGGGAACTCGCTGATCAATACGGTATGCAGGAAGTAACTTTGGCGAACCTGGCAAAAAAACTCAATATTCGCCCGCCATCATTGTACAATCACTTTGATGGCCTGGGAGGTTTACGCAAGAAGTTAGCCATTTATGGGATTGAAAAACTTTACAAAGAATTAGCCGATGCTGCCATTGGGGTGTCAGGCATCGATGCAGTCCTTGCACTAAGTAGGGCTTATGTCCATTTTGCCAGGCAGCATCCTGGTATTTATGAAGCTACTTTAATGGCACCAGATCCGGAAGACACGGAAGTCCAGCAAGCCGGGGCGAAAATCGTTGAGCTAACAGTAAGGGTCTTACAGGCATTTGAGCTGAAAGGAGACCAGGCTTTACATGCCGTAAGAGGCCTTCGTAGTATATTACATGGATTTTCGTCTTTAGAGCAAAAGGGCGGTTTTAAAATGGCGTTAGATTTGGATGAGAGCTTGTTTTTGG
Source organism: Neobacillus sp. NRS-1170 (assembly GCF_050468025.1). Lineage (NCBI taxonomy): Bacteria > Bacillati > Bacillota > Bacilli > Caryophanales > Bacillaceae > Neobacillus > Neobacillus sp. NRS-1170. Next base: position 75,952 of record NZ_JBITPF010000024.1, read on the forward strand.
TAATCAGAGCATTCTTAAAAGGGATGACTGCCTAAAAGTAGAAGGACAATTCATAAAGGTACTTTTTGGAGATAGGATAGCGGGATAAGCTTTGATATAATGAGAGAAACATTACACTAAGGAATGATTAAATTGCTTAAAAAAGAGAAATTGGGTTTGATACTAGACGTAGAGACAACTGGTTTAGGGCCAACAACTGATGAAGTAATTGAACTCGCTTTAAAACTCTTTTCATATCGAACGGATACCGGTGAGATCATCGAAATTATTGAGGAGGACTCATTTTTAAGAGAGCCTCTTAAGAATACAGCTCTGAGAAATTATGAACGTGCCTATAGAGTCCATGGAATTCATTTCGATATGGTAAAAGGGAAGAGTTTCCATGATGGAAAAATCAAAACCTATTTCCATCGTGCTGATTCTGTTTTTGCTCATAACGCTTCCTTCGACCGAAGCTTTCTATTCCACATGTATCCGGAAGTCAATGATTTGAAGTGGTATTGCACAATGAGAAATGTCCCTTGGAAAAGCTACGGTTTCCCAAATGGCAAACTCCTGACTCTTTTGGAGGCTCATGAAATCACAAACTATCAGACACATAGAGCAATGGATGATATTACATACCTAATGGAACTGCTTAAGAAATCCAGCCCAAATGGGAATCTCTATTTGCAAGAAGTGCTTGATTATGGTCCGATGAGAAAATACCAGCCTGCATCTTCGCGTACTAAAATGGGGTAAAAAACTAATCAAATTTTTGATTAGTTTTTTTAAATTCGTGTCCGCCCTGGGAGGACAAATTGACTGGTTTGTCCATGGATGGTGCCTGACACCATTAATTGTTTTATTATTTTAATATATCGTCAATAATGGAAATGATGATTTAAATAGAAAAAGTGGGTGGAGTAGTGTTTGTTATTGGAGCGACGCAGAAGGTTTTAAAAGAATTACAGGTTCAGGCGAGGTGTGATGTGGAGCCATCGAAGGACCTGAATACTTGGCATATGAATCTATTTAAAATTGGCCGATATCAGTGTCTAATTCTCGTTAATGATTTAACTTTATATAGTCTGGTTATTCCTAGAGTAAAAAAGAAGGAGCTTTCTAATATTGGCGAACTGTTAACCCGTCATTTAGCTGAGAACCTTAGGTCAGAAGGACTCGATGCTGTAAGTATCGAAAAATTTATAGAACAAGGAAACGAAATTGTTTTCACTAAAACGCATAACCGAAGTGTGGTTGGAGCCATGGTTGAAATGGTCAAAATGATGCAACATATTTATCCAACAGGTAAAGACATTATGATGAAAAATCCTATTGATTTAAACAAATTTAATAATGGTATTATTTATTCACCAATAAATTATGCTAGACCAATAAATCTGTTTAAAGAATATATTCAAAAGGCAGTTTATAAACAATAATTTCTTATTTATTATCTGTAATCTCTAAGGTTAATTAAAATTTATCTGTAAAACTTAAAAATTTGCTAGAATCATATGTCAGAAATTCGATTTCAACCCCTAATTTAGTGTAATATTACCCTAAATTAGGGATCAAATATGGCTTAAAAGCCAATCTGAAATTTTTATCAGCGAATTTTTCGAGTTTATCGGCGAATTTCACCATTATATCAGCGAATCATAAAAAGCAAAAAATATTAAAACTAGAAAAAGACAAAAAAAGAGCGTGGATACCCACACTCCAAATTAAAAAATATATTTAATGGATAATTTTCCGTGTGGAGTGGACAAAACGGCGAAATTGTCCACGGGCGGTGCCTGACACCACACTGACCACACCCCACTAACACCCCACTATTTCAATACACCAATATACTTCGATTGCGGCCGAAAGATGGTGTTGTTTTCAGCTTGCTCTAGGATGTGGGCGGTCCAGCCGACCATGCGGCTTGCGGTGAAGGTTGGGGTGAATAGGTCTGTATCCATGTTGATGGCTTTCATGATGGCAGCCGCATAGAACTCTACGTTTGTGTACAGAGAACGGCCAGGCTTCAAATCATCCAGTACCCTTATGGCGATCTCTTCTACTTTCATTGCTAAATCAAGCCACGCATCTTCACCAACTAGTTCCAGCAGTTTTGTCTTTAAAGCGATGGCTCTTGGATCACGGGTTTTATAAACCCTATGGCCAAACCCCATCAATTTTTCCCCGCGCATCACTTTCTCTCTAATTACTTTTTCGGCATCCCCGGCAAGGGCAATCTCATTAAGCAGATCAATTACTCCTGATGGCGCCCCGCCATGAAGCGGTCCTTTCATCGTACCGATGGCAGATGTCACCCCAGACACCATATCTGATTCAGTAGATACTGTAACCCTGGCTGAAAAGGTAGACGCATTCATCCCATGCTCAAGCGTCAGGATCATATACGTTTCAAGAGCCTCCACATGTGCCTCCAGTGGAACCTCTCCAGTAAGCATGTAAAGGTAATTTGAAACATGGTCTAAATCATCCTGAGGATGCGCAAACAATCGGCCTTCTATTTGACTTTTCCGATAGGCAATAATGGAGGGAACGAGGGAAGTTAGCCGAATCGCCTTCGAAATGGTCGCCATCTCCCCGTATTCGGGATTACCCCCTTCAGCAGAAATCACCGTCCGAATTACACTCATCATATCTATGCTTGGCGGGAGCAAATCAATAATTTTTATCATATACTCCGGCAGCTCACGATTACGCTTTAACTCGTCTTTCAACCCCTGTAGTTGTCCTGTATCAGGCAAATAACCATACCAGAGAAGATATGCAACCTCTTCAAAAGAAAAGCTTTTTGTTAGTTCTCTAATTTCATATCCCCGATAAATTAATTGACCGTTTTCTCCGTCCACATGTCCGATCAATGTTTCTGCAGCGACAATTCCTTTTAACCCCTTTTGAACATTCATAAAAATTCGCTCCTTTCCTTATTTAGTATTATTTTATAGAATTAACTTGATTAAGAGTATTGAATATTATTAAACTAATTGATTAATAAAATTAATCAGAGGTGGAGAAATGGAATTTGACTGGCTTAACACCTTTATAACAGCTGCCGAGTGTGGTAATTTCCGTAGAGCATCAGAAATCCTGTATATCTCACAGCCCTCCGTAACGGTCCATATTAAGCAACTTGAAAAAGAGCTGGGGATACTTTTGTTTGATCGGGAGGGCAAAAAGATAAAGCTGACGGAAGCGGGGAAGAGGTATTTGCTTCACGCTAAGCGATTGCTGGAGGTTTATCAAGGCGGACTGGAGGATTTACACTCCTTTACCCAGGGGTATACATCGCAATTAACTCTGGCTATCTCACCGCTGATTGCAGATACCATCCTGCCATATGTCTTAAAAAGCTATACCAAGCAGCATCCTGAAGTAGAGATTACAATCAAGATAATAGAATCTACCGAAATTGAGCAAGCGGTTTTAAAAGAAGAAGTTAACCTGGGCCTGTCATGTCTTAATTGCACAAACCAAGATTTAATTTGTGAATTACTCTATAAAGATAGAGTCATATTTGTTGCGCCCCACGACGGCAGGGATGCAGAAACAGCACCACCCCTAGATGAGGAAGAGGTTTTATCATCGAATTATTTATTAACCCATAATCACCCCGGCTATTGGGAAAGTCTATCGAGAGAAGTAAAAAATAAATATCCCCATGTTCGAATGATGAAAGTGTCTCAGGTCCATATTACGAAACGGTTTATCATTGAGGGATTGGGAGTATCCTTCCTGCCGACATCTACGGTAAGAAGGGAGCTATTAGAGGGGAGTCTGCTGGAAGTGGATTGCCACACCATCCATTTGCCTGAAGCAAACACATATGCCATCATGAAGTACGAGCATTCCAAACAAAAAGAATTTCTTAAATTCATCTCCAACTACCGTCTATAAAATAAAAAACGGCTCTGTCCTTCAATGGAGGACAGGGCCTAAATAATTATTGATGCTGACCTTCAGTGAAAATTTGGAAGTTTACGCCAAACTTATCTGTTACGCTGCCATATGCAGGGCTAAAGAAAGTTTCTTGGAGCGGCATTCCCACTTGACCGCCATCTTCTAATGCATTAAAAAATTTGCGGGCTTTTTCTGCGTCGTTAGTAGAAATACAGATGGTTACTTGATTTCCGCTATGATGAGGCTGGCCAGGGAAGGTATCAGACAACATTAGCTCGCTTTCGCCAATTTTGATTGTTGCGTGACTTACACGATCCTTTGCTTCAGCTGGAAGTGGAAATTCAGGATTTTCCGGCATTTCTCCGAAAGCTTGACTAAATAGAACTTGTGCATCTAATGCATTTTGGTAAAACTGGATTGCTTCTTTTGCATTTCCGTCCATTACTAAATAAGGAATCAATTTTACTGTCATATAAATCTCTCCTTGGCCCATATGTATTTTTCTTACTATGGTCGATAACATAGTGATTAGGCAGGCTTATTAACAGCAGGCCCACATCCCATTATTACCGATATTTCAATTATAAAACAAAGAACATTTGTTCGCAAGTAATTTTTTGGCTGATAAGGAAAATTTTTTTAATAGGCTGTGTTAAACTGGTCTGTTGATTTCCGCTTCAGGCGCTTCACTTTCCGCGGGTGGCTGGCGCCCTCCGCTACAATCAACATTTTTCCAAAATCAACAATGTTCTTTAACACAGTTATAAAAAAGAGCATGCGTGTAATAAGTTACGCACATTCCAATTTTTAACCCATTAAAGAGCAGCTATGTATTTATCATTAATAATTCTTCGATGGTGGATTTCGTGTCCGGCAATGATGAAGGCGACAGCACGGGCAGTGACTTCTGTGTTATTAGCGAACCCAATATTGGCCCATGCCTCTTCCGGCATATTCTCAATCAGGGTGATTGTTGCTTTTCTTGTTGCAATAAAGTCATCAAGGATATTTTTAACAGGCAGTCTGTTGATTTTCGAACCTGCAACATAATCATTTTCGTCAAAGCCAGCTAAAGCTGTTTGATCCCCGCGGCCAATTCGCAGCAATCGATAGCTCATGATTCTTTCCGTATCTGTCATATGACCGAGAACTTCTTTGATACTCCATTTTCCAGGGGCATAGCAAAATTCTGCATCCACTTCCGATATATTCTCAAAAAGTTCCGTAACCTTCACAAGATTTTCTTTTAAAAGTGTCAATAGGTCCACTTCGGGAACTGAATTTACATAAGGCACATAATACTCAGGAAACTCACTTGCTTTTGGACGTTGAAGCATTATCATCTCTCCCCTCGATTTTTCACAATTACATCTCAATCCTACCATAATTTTCATGCATATTGAATAAATGGAATCAGTGTTAGATATGCATTAAAATATTAAAAAAGAGAACGGTGTGGATTAAATTGCTTGATATCACGAAAATAGAGCAAATGGCAAGCGATTCATTTAAAGTCTTAAATGGATTACCCCAATATATTACCTTGGAACAAAAGGATAAAGCTAAAATTACTGATACAGACATAAAATCGTTAATCGAGGCATGTGAGGATTATCATTTAGAACGACTGGGAGTTATTCTAAACAGCGCCGCAATCAGGTTTGATTATCTATCAAATTTGCTCCTAATTCATGGGTTCGAGCATTTTTCATCTAAGGTTGAAGTGTATAAAGAGTTAGTAAACTTACCAATATACGAAACTACTTTTCAATGGCAGTCCTTAGAGGATCCTGATCTATCGGAAAAACAATTTATGCGATACTGGGAACATTGTATGATTGGCTCTGACAATAAATTATCCTCGTTATCTATGGATCAGCATTTAATGTCTGTAAAGAGCGAATTAGGAGCAAGATGGCGAAAATGCTGCCGTGTATTTTCTCAAGAAAAAACGCCAATTGGAATTTCCATTCCACACATAGAACCTGGAACAGAGAATGAAGGCAGGCTTTTCTACTTTGGAATATTACCGGAAGCAAGAGGGAAAGGCCTAAGTGCATCCTTGCATCTACAATCGTTATGCCACTTAAAGGAATTGGGTGCCACCCACTATATAGGCAGCACCCATTTAGAAAATAAAAAAATGCAAAGAGTATTTGAAAAAAATGGCTGCAGAATTACGGCCTATACGGAATCTTTTTACAAGTACTTCCAATAAACATAGAAGGATGCCGGTCCAAAGGTATCCTTTAGTTTTATTCTAAATTGTTATATTTTTCAAAAAATAAACGGAAATTCAGAAAGTATATTTTCTCAAAAAATGATAAATAATATTCTTCCAATTTGTGCATATTAAAAAGAAAAAGGGAATGGCCTTAGATGAAACATAATAAGATGTTGCTGCTTGTTTTGATGATATTACCCTGGCTGTCCGTGCCTTTTTTAGGGAAGCGGACATTTAAACGCTTTTTTCCAGGTGCACTATTCATGGGGGCATGGGTAACGGTGGAAAGTATTTTAGCTAAAAAAAGAGTCTGGTGGCGGTTCACTGATAAACTGCTTCCCGGTGTAATGGGAGAGATTCCTTTTATTTTGGGACCCTTCTTTGTGGGTTCATTATGGATTTTCAAATTGACCTTTGGTAACTTTTTTCGATATTTAATAGTGAATCTAATAACAGATGTCCTATTTACATTTTTAGGGATGCATTTTTTACGCAGACTGGGAATAGTATCGCTCGTTCGAATGAAGCATTACCAAATGAGCCTTTTATTTATGGCAAAATCAGTCTTAATGTACATATTCCAAGGATTAATTGAAAAAGTACGAAAGAAACCTAAATCGCTTCTGCAAAGGATATTTTCATAAAAAGCAACACCACAAGTTAACGTGTGGTGTTTATTTTTTAAGGAGATTCTCATCCATAATCAGCCTTGCATACGATAAATAGACAAATAGATAATGTAACAGGGGGGAGAAGGTTGAATTTCTTCTTGGTTGGAATTGTTTATTGGCTATTGATCGGCGCATCTATTTTGCTGTTTATTTGGGGGATATTGAAAAAATCCTGGAAAGCCTTTTTGTGGAGCGGAATTGCTCTTTTATTACCAAGCATAGCCATATTTGCAGGTGATGCAGAGGGATTGTTTAGATGGATAGGAGTCCTTTCTTTAATTTTGTTTGGATTAGCATACTGGACGAAAAAATAAATTGCTTGCTTTTCTAAATATTTTTTTAATTATTCCTTCATAAATAGGATTGTTACTGTTCAATCAGGCAAAACCTAAGACTAATGCACTTATGATTAGTTTTAGGTTTTTTTTATTAAAAAATCATCCTAAAAAAGGTGATTAAATCTGTGGTTAAGAAGGCATTTTCCCCCCGCATATACAATTTTTATGAGGTGTAGAGAAATGGAAAACAAAAGATTCCCAGAAGGATTTTTATGGGGCGTGCAACGGCTGCCAATCAAGTGGAAGGTGGGTTTTATGAAGGAAACAAAGGAATGAATATTGCCGATGTTCTCCCCGGTGGGAAAGAGCGACTAAAAATCTTATTGTCCCCTGGTTTTGATTTTAAAATTGATAGAGAAAGGTACAGCTATCCGAACCATGAAGCTATTGACTTTTATCACCGTTATAAGGATGATATAGCGTTGTTCGCAGAAATGGGCTTTAAAGTATACCGTATGTCTATTGCGTGGACAAGGATTTTCCCAAATGGAGATGAATTAACTCCTAACGAAGATGGTCTTGCTTTTTATGATCGTGTCTTTGATGAATTGCACAAACATGAAATTGAACCAGTTGTGACAATTTCCCATTATGAAATGCCGGTCAACCTTGTAAAAGAATATGGCGGCTGGAGGAATCGTCAGGTTGTGACCTTCTTTGAAAGGTATGTACAAGCCATTTTCAATCGCTATAAAGGTAAAGTGAAATATTGGATGACATTTAATGAAATAAACAGCGGCTTGCACTTCCCGATAATGGGACTTGGTTTTGCTATACAAAAAGAGGAAGATAAATATCAACCTACTTTCCAAGCTTACCATCATCAGTTCGTCGCAAGCGGTATTGCAGTAAAGCGATGCCATGAAATATTGCCAGATGCTAAAATCGGCTGTATGATTTTGTACGCCCCGGTATATCCTTACGATTGCAATCCTGAAAATGTGATGTATGCTCTTAAAAAGAACCAGCTGCATAATTATTTTTGTGCAGATGTCCAGGTACGGGGGGAGTATCCTGCTTTTATCAAGCGCTATTTTAAGGAGCATAATATTGAGTTAGAAATTCAAGATGGGGATTTGGAGTTAATTAAGCAAGGAACTGTTGATTATATTGGCTTCAGCTATTATATGTCAGTAACAGAGAAAAAGGAAAAAACTGAAGAAGAAGCAGCACAGGGAAATATTCTATCCGGGGTAAAAAATCGTTTTCTAAAAGCGAGTGACTGGGGATGGGAAATTGACCCGATTGGTTTGCGTATTTCATTAAACGAATTATATGACAGATATCAGGTACCGCTTTTTGTTGTAGAAAATGGACTAGGTGCGTATGACAATGTTGAGGAAGATGGAACCATTAACGACGACTATCGCATTGAGTATATGCGTGACCACATCAAGGCAATGAGCGAAGCAGTTGAAGATGGTGTCAAACTGATGGGGTATACATGTTGGGGATGTATTGACTTAGTAAGTATGTCAACAGGAGAGTTCTCAAAGCGTTATGGTCTCATCTATGTTGATAAACACGATGACGGCAGCGGTACATTAGAGCGGAAGAAGAAAAAGTCCTTCTTCTGGTATAAAGACGTTATTACATCAAATGGAGAACAATTATAAAATTGAAAAAGCCTGCCTAAACGGTATTCCGTAAAAGGCAGGCTCTTTTAGTTGTTTAGGAAAGTGTTCTTAACCCTATGACACCAATGATAATCATCATAACACTTATTACGCGTCCCAAGCTCTTTGATTCTCCAAAAAGAAACATGTTAACAGCAACAGCACCGGCCGTTCCAATTCCTATCCATACCGAATAGGCGATACTTACTTGTAAGTAGTGGAAGGATTTATACAAGAAACCAAAAGAAGCACCAAAGCCCCCTATATAGAGGATTCCATTGCGGATGGATTTCTGTTTACTATATAATTTTAGCCCTGCCGCACCGATAATCTCGCATGTGGCCGCTAAAACCACCAATATCCAGCCCATATTAGGCCGACCCCTTTAAAGCTGCTTTTTCCTGCTGATTATCAGCAAGGTTTAAGCCAATCACGCCCAAAATGATAATAACAACAAACAGAATTTTCGCGCCGCTAAAACTCTGACCAAAAAGGAAGACATCCATTAAAACCGTTCCTATGGTTCCTACTCCTGAAAAAATAGCATAAACAGTGCCAGTTGGGAGGCTTTGGCATGCTTTGGGCAGAAAATGAAAATCGGTTAAAATAATTCCAATAATGATTGCCCACTGCCACCAGCTATCGGCAACATTGAAGCCGTATACCCACATTAATTCAAACAAACAAGTTAATGCTACATATATCCATGATTTATTCAATAAAACCCACCTCTTGAGGACTCTCTTCTTCAAGTTAATTTATTTTGAGGTTTAGCCTATTTTAGAATACCATATCTATCTAAAAAAATAATTTCAATCTGGGATAAAGCGTGATTTATATCACAAAAGTCCTATATTTTTACGACTATAATTATGGGAATAAGAAATACATCAAAAGGGATGGTGAAGGAAATTGGAATATGCATTTAAAACACTTTATAGTGAAATTGGCGGACAAGAAACAATCGATCAGCTTGTCAATGCTTTTTATCCACGAGTATATGCTGATCCGGAATTAAGACCGTTATTTGAAGGGGATATGGAAGAAATCAAGCGAAAGCAGCGGATGTTCTTGCCGCAATTCTTAGGGGGACCGGCTCTTTACAGCCAGGAATTTGGCCCGCCGGCGATGAGAGAACGTCATTTGCCATTTGAGGTGACGCCTAGAAGGGCACAATGCTGGCTTCGCTGTATGAAGGAAGCCTTTGAGGAAATTGGCCTTGATCAAAACCCAGCAGGTTTAGCTTTTTATGACCGCTTAACCCAAGTAGCGGGAATTATGGTGAATAGTCCGGATAAATGAAACATGTTCAGATTAACTGGACATGTTTTTTTTATGAAGGGGAGTAATTAGAAATTGTAGAATATCCGTTGGATTTTGTTGAATGTCTTTTGGAATTTTTAGAATTCCCAATTAAATTTGTAGAACGTACTTTGAATTTTGTAGAATCCCCTATTAAATTTGTAGGACCCCTTTGAAATTATAGAATGTCCTCTAAAATTTGTAGAATCCCCTCTCAATTTTCCGTAAAAACGGAATTTTCCCGATTTCCGGATTCCGCAAACTAACTTTTTTCCGCAAAAACGGAAATCCACCATCGCGAAGCTTCCAAAAACCTTAATTTTCAAACTATTATAAAAATGGCACAGAACTTGCAATTAAATACTAGTGCAAGGGGAATTTTCGTTAAGGAGGATTGAAATTTTTTGTAACCGCTTTCTGTAAAAAAATGAACAAGGGGGATTTACATGGATTTAATCGTTATACTCTTGGCCTTAGGCCTATTAATGTTTGTTGCCTACCGAGGTTTTTCTGTTATCTTATTTGCACCTATTTGCGCACTATTTGCGGTTTTATTAACCGAACCAAGTTATGTATTGCCATTCTTTTCGAATGTTTTTATGGAGAAGATGGTCGGCTTTATTAAAAACTATTTTCCTGTCTTTTTATTAGGGGCTATTTTTGGAAAGGTTGTTGAAATGTCAGGGCTGGCAGAGTCCATCGCCAAAACAATCGTCAAGCTGATAGGCGCGAAACGAGCCATCTTAACGATTGTGTTATTAGGAGCGATTTTAACGTATAGCGGCGTAAGTTTGTTCGTTGTCGTCTTTGCCGTTTTCCCGTTTGCTGCCCATCTTTTCAGAGAAGCGAATATTCCAAAAAGGTTAATTCCTGGAACGATTGCTTTAGGTGCCTTTACCTTTACAATGGATGCTTTGCCGGGTACGCCGCAAATTCAAAATGTTATTCCGATTGCCTTCTTTAAAACTGACATTTATGCTGCACCATTGTTAGGGATCATTGGCGGAGTATTCGTCTTGGTACTTGGACTATTATACTTAGAATCTAGAAGGAAAAAGGCCGAAAAAGCTGGAGAGGGCTATTTCGGATTTGGTACTGAAACGGCATCTGCCGCTGAAAATCTTGCGAAAAAAGAAGAACCTGCAGCCAACTTCTCAACGGAGCAGTCAGCAGCAAAACAAATTTTAGCGTTTGTTCCGCTTATTCTTGTAGGGGTTATGAACAAAGTTTTTGTTACAAATATACCGAATTGGTATCCAAATGGATTTGATTTTTCCAATATTGGCTTAAAAGCCTTTGGAGTTGTAGACATAAATGCTGTTGCGGCGATTTGGGCCGTTGAAATGGCATTAGTGGTTGGAATTATTTCTACTATTTTATTTGACTGGAAGCGAGTCACGCAAAACTTTAAAGAGGGACTGAACACAAGTATCGGCGGTTCCTTGCTTGCTACGATGAATACGGGTGCTGAATATGGCTTCGGCGGCGTCATTGCCGCATTGCCAGGTTTTACAGCCATCAGTGACGGGATTTCGAATACCTTTACAAACCCGCTCGTTAATGGTGCTGTTACTACCTCTACCCTTGCAGGGATAACTGGATCTGCCTCAGGGGGAATGGGAATTGCCCTAAGTGCGATGGCTGAAAAATATAATCAAGCAATCGCAGCAGCCAATATTCCGCCTGAAGTTATGCATAGGGTTATTTCGATGGCATCTGGCGGTATGGATACCCTTCCGCACAACGGAGCGGTTATTACATTACTTGCTGTAACGGGACTTACCCATCGTCAATCCTATCGTGATATTTTTGCCGTTACGATTATCAAAACCCTGGCAGTATTCTTTATCATTGCCATCTATTCATTAACAGGCATTGTCTAAATCAAAAAGCTTTCGAAATAAGCGACCACTTGTTTCGAAAGTTTAAATCTATTGCTGTGTTAAATTTTTCCAGTTGATTTCCGCTCCAGGCGCTTCGCTTTCCGCGGGCG